>JANNKC010000375.1:0-4120 GCA_031396105.1 Anaeromyxobacter sp. | reverse complement strand
GGGCTCGGGGCGTCCGGGAATGCCTCAGTAATCCTTCGACCAGATGAGGCTGGCGTCGCCGGCCTGGGCGTCGCCGTAGCGGAGCTCGAAGTTCCAGCGCGGGGAGATCTGGTACTCCGCCTTCACCTCGTTGACGTTCTCCCCCTTCTCCGGCTTGGCCTCGAAGCGGCGCGTGTAGCCCACGAAGAGCTTGTCGGTGAGGTACTTGCCGGCGCGCAGCGTCGAGGAGTCGAGCAGGACCTGGTCCACCGGCAGCTTGTCCGCCACCAGCTCCTTGAAGGCCACGCTCACCGCCGCGCCGGCCGCCGCCATGCCCGCCTCCCGGCCGGAGAGGGTGCCCACCTCGCTGGTGTTGGCCTTGATCTCGGTGCGCCCGGTGGCGATGAGCATGGCGATGGCGGCGTCGTCCATGTTGGGGCGCGAGGAGAGCTGGATGGTCGGCGTCCGCACCGTGCCCCCGATGGTGACCGTCACCATGGCCGCCGGGTTCTCGTAGCGGGCCACCACGTCGAGCAGCCCCGACCTCCAGCCGGCGCCGGTGAAGGTGACGCGGCCGCGGTCCAGGTGGAAGACGCGGCCGGAGATGGGCTCCACCGACCCGCGCACCAGGTCCAAGGGCCCCTCGGCGTAGAGCTCGCCGCCCACCAGGCGCCAGGTGGCGTCTCCCTTCACCTCCACGTCCACGCTCGGGTTGTCGCTCTTCACGAAGAGCTTGCCCGGCACGACCAGCCGCAGGCGGGCCTCGAAGGGCTTGGGCTCCGGCGTACCCGGCGGCGCCGCGGCCAGGCCGAACCAGGACGGGCGCTTCGGCCTGGGGCGCCCCACCACGATGTCGGCGCGTCCCTCCAGCGGCTGGAGCGTGCGCGGCGTCTTCCTCGGGAGCCTGATGGTGCCGCCCTGGATGGTGGCCTGGGCGTCGAGCAGGTCGGTGGTCAGCGTGCCGGTCAGCTCGATCGGGAAGTCGAGGGTGGCCAGGTCCATGCCGGCGCGCGCCACCGTGAGCCGCTTGAAGGTGAGCCGGCCGTCCAGCGCGGCCACCGGCATCCCGAGCTCGCGCAGGGCGAGGTGGCCGGAGAGCTGGCCCGAACCGCGCCGGGCCTCCAGGCGGGTCACCTCGATGACCCGCTCGCCCAGCGAGGCCTCGAGCGCCAGGTCCGTCCAGTCCCCCAGCTCCGACACCGCGAGCCGCCCGCCCACGAGCTTCAGCGTGCCGCGCGGCCGCAGCCTCGCCGCCGGGCCCGAGGCGGTGAGGTCCACCGAGAGCCGGCCCGCGGCGGCCCGCACCAGGCCGGGGGCCACCGCCGGCAGGAAGCCGAGGTCGAGCTGCTCGCTCGTGACGCGCAGCGTGGCCGGAGCCTGGCTCAGGCTGGCCGGATCGGTGTCGAGCCCGAGCGGCGCCTCCAGCGTGGCGCCGGCCCAGAGGACGCCGCCGGCCGTGGGCCGGAAGGAGAGCTCGGCCGTGCCGGTGGGCACCTGGTAGCGGACCACCGCGGTGAAGTCGCCGAGCGGCCGCCCTTCCACCACCACGCCCGCGCCGCCGAGGTCCAGCCGCCCCTCCGGCTGCGCCAGCGTGCCCTTCACCGCCAGCTGGCCCGAGACCGTGCCGGCCAGCGGCAGCGCCGGACCCGCCACCCGCTCGAGCGGCAGGGAGGGCACGGTGGCCTGAACCACGAGCGGCGCGGCGCGCAGGGACGACCGGTCGGTCAGCCGCTCCACCGGGGCCCCCAGCGAGCCGTCGAGCCGGAGCGCCTCGGCGCCTCCGATGGAGGCCCGCACGAGGAGCGTCGTCCGCTCCGGCTCGGCCGAGGCCTCGAGCCGCCCCGAGACGTCCCGGTAGCCCGCGGCGGCGCCGCCCGCCACGGTGAGCGTGGCCCGGCCGCGGGGCGCGGCCAGCGTCCCACCGAGCGCCGCGCTGCCGCTCAGCGTGCCGGCCATCCTCTCTGGCAGGCCGAGCTTGCCCGACACCGCCGCGAGGTCCAGCCCCGGCACCTCGAGCGCGCCGGTGAGCGGCGCCTGGCGCAGGCCGCGGGCGGTCGCCTCGGGTCGCCGCAGCAGGTCCGCCAGGTCCAGCGGCAGGCTGGCGTCGAGGGTGAGGAGCGGGGCCTCGGCGAGCCGCAGCGCCGCGGTGAGCCGCGCCGCGTCGCCGTCCTGCTCCAGCGCGATGGCCGCGGAGAGGCGCTCCAGGTCCTCCAGGCTCGCGTCGTCCAGCGTGAGCGCCCCCTTGAGCGAGGGTACGGCCATCGTCCCGGAGAGGACCAGGTGGGCGCCGAGCGTCCCATTCGCCGGGGCACCCACGCCCGCGGCGAGGCGCAGCACCTCCACCGGCCAGCCGGACGCGTCGACCGTGAGCCCGAGCGCCTCCCCGGGCCGGGCCCGGTCGAGGGGCAGCGGCAGGTCGGCCGTCAGGTCGAGCGCGCCGCCGGCCGTCCGGACCAGTCCGAGGTCGGCGGTGAGCCGGCTCCCGGCGCCGTCCCAGGCCACGTCCCCGAGGAGCTGCAGCCCGACCAGGCCGCGCACCTCGCCGCCGGTCAGCGTGAGGTGGGCCGCCAGGCTGGGCTGCCGGGCCGCCCCGGTGGCGCGCGCGTCGAGCGAGAGCTCACCCTTCACCCCCTCGTCGGGCGGCAGGAGGCCGCGCGGCAGCCGGGCGAGGTCGAGCCGGATCACCTCCAGCCGGGCGTCGAGCGCGTCCCTCGGCCCGAGGCCGCCCGAGAGCGCCAGCCGGTGCGGGCCGTCGGCGAGCTCGAGCCGGTCCACGCGGGGCGGGTCGAAGGTGACGGTGGCGGTGCGAGCCAGGGCGAAGCGGGCGCCGGGCCAGGCGAGGAGGAGCTCGCGCACCTCGGCGCTGGCCTGGTCCTGGGCCAGGCGCGCTGCTCCCTTGAGCGACAGCGGATCGCGCCCCACGCCGGGCATGACCGCCGTGAGCGAGAGGGTGGCCTCGTCATCGGCGAGCCCCATGGCGAGCTCGAGCCCCAGCGCCTCGACGCCCCCGGCCACGGCCCGCGGCGCGCTCCCGGTGAGCCGCGCGCGCATCGAGGCGCGCGGACCGGTGCCCTCCGCCGACAGCCGCACCCGCTCGGCCCGAAACGAGCCGACGGCCAGGAGCGGGGCTTCGAGCGCGGCCGTGGCGACCGGGGCGGCCTCGGTGCCGGTCAGCGTGGCGCGGGCGTGGAGCCGGCCGCCGAGCGGCGGCACCGGCCTCCCGGTGAGGGCCGCCAGGTTGCGCCCGAGCCGCGCCAGGTCGCCGGCCTCGGCGGTGACGTCGCCTCGCACGGCGCCGCCGTCGCGCCACTGACCGCTCCCCGTCAGGAGCAGCCCCGGCAGGTGGGCCTCGAGCCGCGACACCTCGATGAGGCCCCGGTCGGCGCGCGCCGCGAGCGAGATCGGCCCCACCTCCCCGTTGCGCAGGCGCGACGGGGCCACCTCCAGCGCGAGCCGGCCGCGCGCGTCGGCGAGCCGGGTCCCGGTCGCGCCGCCGCGGGCGGTGAGCGTGAGGCGGCCCGGAGGGGCCTGCACCACCAGGCGCGAGGGGTCCAGCGCGACGAGGGCGACGTCGAAGCCCAGGGCCTGGGCGGCCGTCGGGATGCGCACCGCCACGCTGGCGCGGGCCGTGCCGCCGGGGCTCGCGTCGCCGGCAGGGCGTACGTCGACGGCGGCGGTGGCCAGCACGCCATCCGACTCGGCGTAGGCCGAGCCCGCCAGGTCGCCGCCGAGCCCGGACCCCGGGGCGAGTCGGCGCGTGTCGTCCGCTCCCACGCCGAGCCGCGTCACCGCGACGCGGAAGGCGCGGGAGGCCAGGTTGGCCTCGGCCAGCGCCTCCAGGGCGGTGGGACCGAGCGAGCCCTTCAGCAGCGGCACCTCGAGCCGGTCGCCCTGGAGCCGCGCCGCCGCGTCGAGCGCGAGCGGCCCCTCCACCGGCGACGACACGGCGGCGCGCACCGTGAGCCCCAGGAAGCCGCCGGTCGGCCCGTAGGATCCCTCCGCGTCGAGGTCGAGGTCGGTGAGCTCGACCGCGGTGGACCGATCCGCCCGCTGCCACCAGAGGTCTCCGCCGCGCACCGTGAGCCGGGTGAGCCGGAGCGTCCAGCTCGGGCGCGCCGGAGCCTGGCCGGGCAGCAGCAGG
>JANNKC010000367.1:0-5659 GCA_031396105.1 Anaeromyxobacter sp. | reverse complement strand
CCCGCGTTCGCGCCCGTCGCGGCCCGCCTGGCCGCGCCCCCGCCCGCCGCCATGGCGCCGGGCGTCCGTCCGTCCGCGGGCGCGATCCCGCCTGGAGCGCGACCGCCGCCCGGTGCCGCCCCGCCGTACGCGGCCCGTCCGCCGGTTCCCGCCGCGCCGCCTCCGGGTGCCCGTCCGCCCTTCGGCGCGACGCCTTACGGAGCCATGCCTCCCGGTGCGATCCCGCCGGGTGCCCGTCCGCCTCCCGGTGCGATGCCGTCGGGCGCGATGGCTCAGGGCGCGCGCCCGCCGCCCGGCGCCATGCCGCCATCCTCGGCTCGCCCGCCCGTGCCCGGCCTGCCGCCGCCCGGCGCCCGTCCGCCGCCCGGGGCCATGTTGCCCGGCGCCCGCCTGCCCCTTGGTGCCATGCCGCCGCCCGCGGCCCGTCCGCCGCCAGGGGCGATCCCGCCCGGCGCTCGCCCGCCCCTGGGGGTGTTCCCGCCGGGCGTGCGCCCGCCGGTCGCGGCTGCGCCGCCCGCGGCCGCGCCGCGCCCCACGCCGATCGCGCCGTCGCCTCCTCCCGTGGCGGCCGCACCGCCGCCGCCACCCTCGGCCCCAGCCCCCGTGGTCGTCATGCCGGAGGACGACTGGAGCGACCTCGAGGTCCTGGCGCCGGCCGCGGCGGTCCGTCCGCCGCAGGCGCCAGCCGCCGCCGATCCCGTGCTCGACTTCGAGCCCGAGCCGCTGGCCGCCGAGCCTCCGCCGGCCGCGCCCGAGCCCATCGAGATCTCCGAGGAGTTCACGCCAGAGCTGGAGCTGGCGCCGCTCCACGAGTTCGTGCCGCCCGTCACCGCCACCGGTCACCAGCCGGAGGCGATGGCGGCCCCTGCGCCGGCGCCCGCGGTGGCGAAGGGTGCTGCCGCCCCGGCCTCACCGGCCGTCGACGGAGGCGAGGCGGTCCTGCGCCAGGCGCTCTCGGCGGCGTCGCGCGAGGTCATCGAGCGGGTGGTCTGGGAGGTGGTCCCCCAGCTCGCCGAGACCATCATCCGTGAGAACCTGGAGCGGCTGGTGAAGTCGCGGCAGCCCTGAGCGCCGCCGCCGAACCCCCGGAAGAACCTACGCAGACGCACCCCGCCAGCCGCCGCCAGAGCGCGGTCATCCCCCGGCGGACGGTGCACGGAGCAGACGTGGACGAGAACGGCACGACGAACCGCGCGGAGCTCTCCAAGGGCTACGAGCACCAGGAGGTGGAGGCCCGCTGGTACGCCTTCTGGAAGGGGCGCGGCTACTTCCACGGGGACGAGCACGACCGCTCGCGCCCCGCCTTCTCCATCGTGCTGCCGCCGCCCAACGTGACGGGCTCGCTGCACCTGGGCCACGCGCTGACGGCCACCCTGCAGGACGTGCTCGTCCGCTGGAAGCGGCTCTCCGGCTTCAACACCATGTGGCTCCCCGGCACCGATCACGCCGGCATCGCCACGCAGATGGTGGTGGAGAAGGAGCTCAAGAGGACCGAGAAGAAGAGCCGCCACGATCTCGGGCGCGCCGAGTTCCTGAAGCGGGTCTGGGCCTGGAAGGAGCAGTACGGCTCGCGCATCGGCCAGCAGCACCAGGCGCTGGGCGCCGCCCTCGACTGGGAACGCGAGCGCTTCACCATGGACGAGGGGCTCTCCCGGGCGGTGCGCGAGGTCTTCGTGCGCCTCCACGAGGAGGGGCTCATCTACCGGGAGAAGAAGCTCATCAACTGGTGCCCGGACTGCCGCACCGCGCTCTCCGACCTCGAGGTGGAGCACGAGGAGGGGCACCAGGGCGAGCTCTGGAGCTTCGCCTACCCGCTGGCCGAGGGGGTCGGCGAGATCGTGGTGGCCACCACGCGCCCGGAGACCATGCTGGGTGACACCGCGGTGGCGGTCCACCCGGACGACGACCGCTACCGGGAGCTGGTCGGCCGGACGGTGCGCCACCCCATCACCGGGCGCGAGTTCCCCATCGTGGCTGACGGGGTCCTGGTGGACCCCGAGTTCGGCACCGGCGCCGTCAAGGTGACGCCGGCCCACGACTTCAACGACTTCGAGGTGGGCAAGCGGCACGGGCTCGAGTTCCTCACCGTCATCGGCCTCGACGGCAGGATGACGGCGGCGGCCGGCCCGCTGGCCGGGCTGGATCGCTTCGAGGCCCGCAAGGAGGTGAAGCGCCTCCTCGAGGAGCTGGGGCTGGCGCGCGGCTCGAAGCCCAACCCCATGGCGCTGGGGCGCTGCCAGCGCTCGCAGACGGTGCTGGAGCCGCTCCTCTCCGACCAGTGGTACGTGAAGATCGCGCCGCTGGCCAGGCCGGCCATCGAGGCGGTGGAGCAGGGGAGGACCAGGTTCATCCCCGAGCACTGGACCAACACCTACATGGCCTGGATGCGCGACATCCACGACTGGTGCATCAGCCGCCAGCTCTGGTGGGGCCACCAGATCCCGGCCTGGTACTGCGAGGCGGGCCACGTCACCGTGGCGCGGGAGGCGCCGTCGGCCTGCGCCACCTGCGGCGCCACGGCGCTGCGTCAGGACGAGGACGTCCTCGACACCTGGTTCTCCTCCGGCCTGTGGCCCTTCTCCACCATGGGCTGGCCGGATCGGACCGAGACGCTCGAGACCTTCTACCCGACCACGGTCATGGAGACCGGGCACGACATCATCTTCTTCTGGGTGGCCCGGATGATGATGATGGGCCTCCACTTCATGGGCGAGGTGCCCTTCAAGACGGTCTACCTGCACCCCATGGTGCGGGACGCCAAGGGCCAGAAGATGTCCAAGACCAGGGGGAACGTCATCGACCCCCTGGAGATCACCGGCAAGTACGGCGCCGACGCGCTGCGCTTCACGCTGGCCGCGCTGACCGCCCAGGGGCGCGACATCAAGCTGGCCAGCGAGCGCGTCGAGGGCTACCGGTCCTTCGCCAACAAGCTCTGGAACGCCACCCGCTTCGCCCTCATGAACCTGGAGGGCTACGTGGAGCGGGGCGCCGACCCGGCCGAGGCGGCGCGCACCGCCGCGGACCGCTGGATCCTGGCCCGCCTGCAGGTGGCGGTGAACGGCACGGTGGAGGCGCTCGAGGCCTACCGCTTCAACGACGCCGCCAACACCGTCTACCACTTCGTCTGGCACGAGCTGTGCGATTGGTACCTGGAGCTCGCCAAGGAGGCCTTCTTCGGCGACGACGCCGGCCTGAAGGCGGCGGCCCAGGCGGTGCTGGTGCACGGCCTCAAGACCTCCTACCTCCTGCTCCACCCGTTCATGCCCTTCATCACCGAGGAGCTGTGGCACGTGCTGCGCGCCCAGGTGAAGGCCGACGCCTGGCCCGACTCGATCATGGCGGCGCGCTACCCGGCGCCCGGCCCGGTGGACGAGGCGGCGGATCGCGCCTTCGGGCCGGTGCTCGGCATCATCGACGCCATCCGCAGCATCCGCGGCGAGATGGGCATTCCCTTCAAGGTGGCGCTCGGCCAGGCCACGCCGGTGCACGTGGCCGTGACGGACCCCGCGGTGCACGCGCTGCTCGGCGCCGGCGAGGAGCGGCGGGTGGCCCGGCTCGCCGGGGTGGAGAAGCTGGCCGTCCACCTGGCCGCCGCCACGCCGCACGGGCCGCAGTCGGCGGTGGCGGTGGGGGCCGGCTTCGAGGTGCGCGTGCCGCTGGCCGGGGTCATCGACCTCGCCGCCGAGACCGCACGCATCGACAAGGAACTGGCCAAGCTGGCCGCCGACCTGACGCTGCTGGAGAGGAAGCTGTCGAACCCGAGCTTCGTGGAGCGGGCCCCGGTGGAGGTGGTCGCCAAGGACCGCGCCAGGGTGGAAGAGCTCCGCGAGGCGAGTCTGAAGCTGAACAACCACCGCGCCATGATGACGGGCGCGGACACCCAGAGGGAGGATTCACCCATGGAGACGACGCCCCCCAACGTTCCGCCCACCACCCCCGCACCCACCACCATGTCCGAGAAGGTCGAGCAGGCGTACGAGAAGGTGATGGAGAAGGGCCAGGAGGCCGTGCAGGCCGCCAGGGACGAAGTGAAGGCCTTCGAGAAGAAGGCCAAGCCGGCCATGGCCAAGGCCAGGAAGGCCGTCAGGAAGGCCGTGTCCGACGTGAAGAAGGCGGTCAAGAAGGCCACCACCAAGAAGCCGGCCAGGAAGGCCAAGAAGCCGGCCAGGGCCGCCAAGAAGGTGGTCAAGAAGGTGGTCGCCAGGGCCAGGAAGGTCGTCAAGAAGGCGACCAAGAAGGCCAAGAAGAAGTAGGGCATGGCGCGCCTCTCCGCCCACGCCGAGCGGCTCGTGGACCTGGCCCTCGAGGAGGATCTCCTCCTCGGGGACGCCACGAGCGAGGCCACCATCGACGCGACCACCACCGGCGCGGCCCGGTTCCTCGCCAAGGAGGGGCTGGTCCTCGCCGGGACCGCGGTGGCAGTCCGCGTCTTCGAGCGGCTCGGGGCGGCCTGCCGCTTCGAGGTGGAAGACGGCGCCCGGCTGGAGGCGGGCGCCTGGTTCGGCCGTGCCGAGGGGCCCATCCGCGCCCTGCTGGCGGCGGAGCGCACCGCGCTCAACTTCCTGCAGCGGCTCTCCGGCGTGGCCACCGCCACGCGCCGCTGCGTGGAGGCGCTGGAGGCCGGCGGCGGCCGGACGCGCCTGCTCGACACGCGCAAGACCACGCCCGGCTGGCGGCTCCTGGAGAAGGCGGCCGTGCGCGCCGGCGGCGGCACCAACCACCGGGTCTCCCTGGGCGACGGCATCCTCATCAAGGACAACCACGTGGCGGCCTGCGGCGGCGTGGCCGAGGCGGTGCGCCGGGCCAAGGCGCGGGCCGGCCTCATGCTGCGCATCGAGGTCGAGGTGGTGGACCTGCCGGGGCTGGAGGCCGCGCTGGCCGCCGGCGCCGACATCGTGCTCCTCGACAACATGGACGACGCCGCCATGGCCGAGGCGGTGCGCCGGGCCGCGGGCCGGGTCAAGCTGGAGGCCTCGGGCAACATGACGCTGGACCGGCTTCCGCGGGTGGCCGCCACCGGCGTGGACTTCGTGTCGATGGGGGCCATCACCCATTCGGCGCGCTCGGTCGACATCTCGCTCGAGCTGTCCTGAGCGCCGCCAGGCCTGCAGACGAAGAGAGGGCCGCAGACCATGGTCTGCGGCCCCCCGGGTACGACTTGGCCCGTTTCTACAGGAAGATCCAGACGTCGTCGGGACCGCCCGAGAGGGTGACGTCCGTCGAGATCAGGAGGCCGGTGCCCCACGTGGAGAGGCCGGGAGCGAGGGTCAGCCCGCCGATCCCGCCGGCGTGGAGGGCCAGCTCCTCCAGGGTGACTGGGCGTTGACACCCCCGGCGGCCCCGCACACAATCGCCGCACCGCATGCCCGAGCCGACGCAGACCGGCAGCGAAGCGCTCGTCCTGGCCTTCCTGGCCGAGGCGGCCGACGACGTCGTCTCCGGCCAGGCCATCTCCGACAAGCTCGGGCTGACCCGCGCCGCGGTCTGGAAGCACGTGGAGGCGCTGCGCGGCCAGGGATACCGCATCGACGCGGTGGCCACCCGGGGCTACAGGCTGGTGGCGGTGCCGGACCGGCTGCGCGCCCTCGAGCTCCGGCCGCTCCTCAACACCCACGACGTCGGGCAGGTGCTCCACTGCCACGAGGAGCTCGGCTCCACC
>JANNKC010000311.1:0-19146 GCA_031396105.1 Anaeromyxobacter sp. | reverse complement strand
GTCCGGACCCTCCACCGCCACCCGCGCCGTCCCCTGCACGCTCACCACCCGCCCCTGGGCGGCGCGCACCTCGGCCAGGAGCGCGGCGGGATCGGTGGGCAGGCCCGGCGGCGGGGGCCGCAGGCGCGGCGCGCAGCCGGCCGCGCTGGCGGCCCACGCGGCCGGCTGCGCGCCGCGCCTGCGGCCGCCGCCGCCGGGCCTGCCCACCGATCCCGCCGCGCTCCTGGCCGAGGTGCGCGCCGCCCAGGGGCGGGTGGTGAGCGTGCAGGGGACGGCGCGGGTGGCGGTGGAGGGTCCGGACGGCGCCGGCGGGATGGAGCAGTTCGTGGCGGCCGAGCGGCCCGGGAGGCTGCGGCTGGAGAGCCACGACTTCTTCGGCAACGTGCTCTCGGTGCTGGCGGTGGACGGCGACGCGCTCACGCTCTACGACGCGCGCGAGCGGGTCTTCTACCGCGGCGCGGCCACCGCCGAGAACGTGGGGCGGTTGGTGCCGGTGGCGCTGGCGCCCGCCGACCTGGTCACGCTCCTGTGCGGCTCCGCCCCCATCCTGGACGGCGCGCCGGTGGACGCCTCGCCGGTGGACGGCGCGCTGAGGCTCACGCTGCGCCGCGGCGAGGCGCTGCAGCGGCTCGACGTGGGGGCGGGCGCGGCCGTGCTGCGGGCCCGCTCCAGCCGCGCCGGCGTGGTCGGGCTGGAGGTGGAGCTCTCCGGCCACCGGCTGCGCGGCGGCGTGCCCCTGCCCACCGAGGTGGCGGCCCGCGCACCGGGCGCCAGGCTGGCCCTCTCCCTCCGCTGGAAGGAGGTCGAGGTGAACGGCCCGCTCGACCCCGCCCTCTTCCGGCTCGTCCCGCCGGAGGGCGCGCGCCTGGTGGATCTGGCGCCGCCCTCCCCTTAGGATCTCCCGACCGCCGCACCGGAGCCGCACGTGGACCAGAACCTCTACAGCCTCCTCAGGACCAGCTTCTCGCTCTGGGTCATCCTCGCCTGCTCGGTGGTCGCGGTGGCCGCCTCGCTGGAGCGGGTCATCGCGCTCTGGGGCTTCGGCGACAAGGCGCGCGCCCTGGCCGATGCCGTGGGGCGGGCCCTCTTCCGCGGCGATCTCGACGACGCGCGGGCCCAGTGCGAGCGCTCCACCTCCGCCGCCGCCGACGTCTTCCTGGCCGCCCTGGTGGCGCTGGCCCCTCGCGCCACCCCGCTGGCCGGCCGGCCGGCGCCGGAGCCGACGGCCGAGCGGCTGGCGGCGGCCGTGGAGCGCGAGCGGCAGCGCACCGCGCTCAAGCTGCGCCGCGGCCTCTGGCTCCTGGCCACGGTGGGCGCCACCGCCCCCTTCATCGGCCTCTTCGGCACGGTGGTGGGCATCATGACCGCCTTCCAGCACATGGCGCAGTCCGGCCAGGGCGGCTTCGCCGTGGTGGCCTCCGGCATCTCCGAGGCGCTCATCACCACCGCGGCCGGCATCGCCGTGGCCGTCCTGGCGGTGGTCCTCTACAACGCCCTCAACACCCACGCGCAGAAGCTGTCGCTGCACCTCCGCCTCCTCACCGAGGAGTACCTGGAGCTCGTCAAGGAGCTGCTGCCCACGCTGCGCGCCTCGCCCCCGGCGGGCCGCAGCGCCGGCGGGGAGGGCTGAGCCGTGGCGGCCGGCGGGCCGGGCGAGGACCAGGATGGCGAGGGCGGCCTCTTCGCCGACATCAACATCACGCCGCTCACCGACATCTTCCTGGTGCTGCTCATCATCTTCATGGTGACCACCACCGCCATCGCGGAGCAGGCCGCCGAGAAGGGCGGCTTCAAGGTCTCGCTCCCCAGGTCCGGCCAGGGCGACGCCACCGCGCCGCGCGATCTCTCGGTGGCCATCCTGGCCGACGGCCGGGTGGTGGTGGGGGGCAAGCTGGTGGAGGAGGCGGAGCTGCGTGGACTGCTGGCGCAGGCCCACGAGAAGAGCGCCGAGACCCTGGTGCTGGTGCAGGCCGACGAGGGCGTGGCCCACGGCCGGGTGGTGGCGGTGATGGACCTGGCGCGGCGCGCCGGGCTCTCGCGGCTGGCCATCGCCACCCGCGCCGAGGCCACCCGCTGAGAGACCGGTCCGTCGGCCCCCGCGCCGAGGCGAGGCCTGGCGCCTTGAACCCGGTGCCGGGCGGACCCCCCGTATGGCGCGATATCACGCGGCCCTGCCGCGACCGGTCGAGGCGTGACGCCGAACACTCGACCGGGCCGGGTGGCGGCGGTAGCATCGACCGGACATGACCACGAAGAAGCGGCTCGGGGAGCTCCTCCTCGAGTCGGGCGTCATCGACGAGGCGATGCTGCAGAGCGCGCTGGGGCACCAGCGGCGCTGGGGCGGCCGGCTTGGCCAGGCGCTGCTCGACCTCAAGCTGGTCAGCGAGACGGTCATCGTGGAGGCGCTGTCGCGCAAGTCCGGCATCGAGGTGGCGCGCCTCCGCGAGCTCGAGCCCTACGCGCTGGAGCAGGCCACCAGGCTGGTGCCCAGGGAGTTCGCCCAGCGCAACAACGTCTTCGCCATGGCGGCCGACACCTCCACCATCACGGTGGCCATGTCGGACCCGACCAACCTGGCGCTCACCGACGAGCTGCAGTTCCGCACCGGGCGCCGCGTCAAGGTCTGCATCGGCGGCGATCGCGAGATCGCGGAGGCCATCCGTTCCCACTATCCGCAGGAGTACCAGGCGTCCACCGCCATCGCCCTCGACGTGGAGGCGACCGGCGACGGCGTGCCGCTGGCCGAGCCGTTCGAGGGCGGCTCCACCGAGGACATGCGGGCCATGCTGGAGCCCACCCACCACGCCTCGGTCCGCCCCACCCCGCGGGTCGCCTCGGCCACGCCGGTCACGGCCCGGCCTGCGGTCCAGCCGCCCGCGCCCTCCGTGGCCTCGGCGGCTCCGGTGATCCACCCGCAGCGCACCGCCTGGTCCGCCGGCGCGCCGCCCCAGCTGACTCGATCCGGCGCCCCGGCTCCGAGCGCGGCGCCAGGCCAGGCGGCCCGCCCCATCGCCACCCCGGCGCTCCGCCCCATCGCCACGCCGGCGCCCGCGGTGAGCGCGCCGGCCGCCGCTGCCGCTCAAGCCGCCCGCGGCGCGCTCTTCGGCGCCATCCCTCGCGGCGGCTTCGCGCCGGAGGCGCCCTACGAGGAGCTCAACCCCGCGCCGGTCGACGATGGCGAGCCCATCTCGGCCGACCTCCTCGCCCCCGAAGAGGAGATGGTGGAGGGGCGGGTGCCCATCCGCGAGCTCTCTCCGCGCGACGTGGCCATCCTCGACGCCCTCGACCAGATCGCGCGCGGGATCGAGGCTCCGGCCTCGCCGGTCAATCCGGCGCAGCTCGCGGCGGCGCTGCTCCGCCTCCTGCTCAAGAAGAAGCTGGTGGCCGAGGCGGACCTGCTCGACGAGCTGTCGCGCCGCTGATCGCCCTTCCAGGCCCCGATCACCTTGGCACCCGGGCCATGCTGCCGCACCCGTTCTCCCGCGGCCCGCCGGCCAGCCCTCACTTGGGCCGTGGCCGCGGGCCACTCCGCACGGTCTGGCCGGGGTAGACTTCCGTCAGGGGAGCGTCCCATGCCCGTCGAGCTCAACGCCGTGGTCAGCCAGCGCATCGACGTGGCCTCCGGCCTGATGGTGCTGCGCGTCGCGCCCGACGCAGGGGCCATGCCGGACTTCGAGCCGGGCCAGTTCGCCGTGGTGGGGCTGCCGGCCAGCGCGCCGCGCACGCCGCTCTCCGATCCCGAGGAGCCGCGCCAGGGGCCGGACAAGCTCATCCGCCGCGCCTACTCCATCGCCTCGCCGTCGCTTCCGGGTCACCACCTCGAGCTCTTCGTCACGCTGGTCCGCTCCGGTGAGCTCACGCCGCGGCTCTTCGCCCTGCAGCCCGGCTCGCGCCTCTGGCTCGGCCGCAAGATCACCGGCCTCTTCACCCTGGCCGAGGTGCCGCCCGAGCAGAACCTGGTGCTGGTGGCCACCGGCACCGGCCTGGCGCCGTACATGAGCATGCTGCGCACGCGGCTCACCACGGGCGGCGGGCGGCGCGTCGCCGTGCTGGTGGGGGCCCGCCACTCCTGGGACATCGGCTACTCGGCGGAGCTGCGCACCATGCAGCGGCTCGTCCCGGAGTTCACCTTCCTGCCCATCGTGAGCCGCCCGGCCGAGGAGCCCACCCCCTGGGGCGGCAACACCGGCCACGTGCAGTCGCTCTGGACCGGCGGGGCGCTGGAGAAGGCCTGGGGCGTGAAGCCCACGGCGAAGGACACCCACGTCTTCCTCTGCGGCAACCCGGCCATGATCGAGGGCATGGAAGCGCAGCTCGGCGGGGAAGGGTTCCAGCTCCAGGAGAAGGAGCGCCCGGGGCAGATCCACGTCGAGAAGTACTGGTGACCCGGCGGGCGGGCGCCCGGGCCGGGGCGACGGTCACGCTCAGTTGAGGAGCTCCGGCACCACCAGCGGGAACTGCGCGATGGCCGCGTCGAAGCGCCGGCCGTCGTCGCGCGCCAGCTGGTAGCTGCCGCGCATCGAGCCGTGGCTGGTGCGCAGGACGCAGTAGCTGGTGTACTCGAACGACTGCCCGGGCTCGAGCCGGGGCTGGTGGCCCACCACGCCGTCGCCGAGCACGTCCTCGCGGTGGCCCGTTCCGTCGAGGATGATCCAGTGGCGCGTCAGGAGCTGCGCCGGCTCGGTCCCCTCGTTGGAGATGGTCACCGTGTAGGTGAAGAGCCAGCGGCGCTGCTGGGGTTCGGAGCGGTCGGAGCGGTAGGCGCTCGCCACCTCGATGCGGAGCCCCTCGGTCACGGCCCTGGACATGCCGCAAGGGTAACCGGGCGCGGTCCGCTCCGCCACGGGCAGGGCGGCTGGAAGCTGGCCCCGCCCCGCGAAAGGCGCTAACGCTCCAGGCCATGAGGAACGCCCAGACCGAGGCGCTCGACCAGATCCTCGCCGAGGAGGGACCGCTCCCGTGAAGGTACGCCCGGCCCGCATGGGCCTCCGCCTCCCCGCGGTCCTGCTGGTGGTGGTGGCGGCCGCGGCCGTCCGCTGGTCGGCGGCCCGCGCGCTGCCGCCCGACTACGACGAGTTCGACTACATCCGGCTGGGCCACCGCTACGCCGAGCGCATGGCGCCCGGGCGCTGGGGCGAGATCCCGGAGGTGGCCGAGAACCCGGAGCACCCGCCGCTCGTGAAGCTGCTCTATGGCGCGGCGCTCCAGGCCACCGGCGCGCCCGAGCCCGACTGGAAGGCCGTCGAGGTGGGCCGGCCCATGCCGCCCGAGGCCCGGCCCGCCTTCGACGCCACCCGAAACCTCTCGACGGTGGGCGGCGTGCTGCAGGTGGCGCTCACGGCGCTGGCGTCGCTGCCCGGCGGGCTCTGGCTGGCCTTCGACACCTACCACGTGAAGTTCACCGCGCAGGCCTACCTGGAGGGCGTGGCCGGGCTCTTCGCGCTGCTCGCGGTGCTCCTCTTCGAGCGCTCGCTGCGCCGCCGCGAGCCCGAGGGGCTGCTCCCCGACCCGGGGGCCCCGGCCGCTGGCGCGCTCCTCCTCTCGGCCGCGGCGCTGGCGCTCGCCACCGCCTCCAAGTACTCCTTCGGCCTGGTGGCGGGGCTGGCCATCCTGCCCTTCCTGCTGCACCGGACCCGCGGCCGGACGGGGCTCCGGCTGGCCTTCGCGGCGGTGGGGCTGCTGGTCTTCGTGGCGGCCGATCCCTACCTCTGGGTCCACCCGCTGGACCGGATCTGGGATTCGATCGCCTACCACTTCGGCTACGCGGTGAACGACCACGTCAAGAAGGCCGGCCTGCCCTGGTGGCAGCCGTTCTCCTGGCTCACCCACTCGGCGCCGGCGGTGTGGCACCCCGGCGTCTTCCTGGTGGCCTTCCCCGATCGGCTCATCCTGGTGGCCGCGCTGCTCGCCGCGCCGGCGGCGGTGGCCCGCCGGCCGGTGCTGGCGGCCTGGGCGGCGGTCGGGCTCCTCTTCCTCCTCGCCTGGCCC
This sequence comes from Anaeromyxobacter sp., assembly GCA_031396105.1. Lineage (GTDB taxonomy): Bacteria > Myxococcota > Myxococcia > Myxococcales > Anaeromyxobacteraceae > JADKCZ01. The sequence continues at coordinate 13,158 of JANNKC010000311.1, read as the reverse complement.
ACCAAGTGGCCGCAGTACACCGTGATGATCCGGCCGGCCCTCGCCATCTGCGCCGGGCTGGGGCTCAAGGCGCTCCTGGAGCGGCTGATCGGCCGGCGCCGCACCCGCGGCGGAGAGCTCGGGCCATCGCAGTCCCGCTGACGCCTCGCCGCCTCAAGGACCGCGGGCGGCCTGCTCCAGCTGCCGCAGCCGCTCCAGCCAGGCCGGAGAGAGGCCCGAGGCTCGCGCGCCGCGCGCCATGATCTCCAGGTAGGCGGGCGACGGCGCCGCCTCGGACGCCAGGCGGCGCCCCGGCGCGGCGCGGAAGGCGATCGCCTGGATGGGCCCGCCCCCGGCCAACGGCGCCAGCGTCACCGGGAAGGCGGTGTAGAGGCCGGAGACCGCTCCCTCCTTGTGCTCCACCAGGCCGCGCGCCGCGCCCGGCAGCGGCACCGCCAGCCCCTCCACGAACTCGCCCGGCGCCTCGGCCAGGCTGGCCACCGCGCCGCCCCAGTGGCGCGACAGCACGTCGAAGGCGAGCCGCCACCCCTCCAGCCGCGCAGGCAGCGCCGCCTCGAAGGCGGGCACCGCGTAGCCGTGGGTACCGGCCCACTCGGCGAAGGCGGCCCGGTCGAGCGACGACCCGTAGACGAACCAGGTGAAGGGGACGGCGGCCGACTCGGCCTCGTGGGCCTTGCCGAAGACGGGGAGGTGCATGGCGCACGCTTCATAGCGGACGCGGATCGCGCCGTCAGCGGGCAGGCGGGGCGGGCGCCGGCGCGGGGTGGAGCGCCAGCGTGACCTTGGCCACTCGGCCGGAGGCCGGCGTGAACTCCACCTGGCCGACGCGGCCGTCGGCGGTGCGGGCCGTGAGCCGCACCGGCTCCGACGGAAGGTCGCCGAGGTCGAAGCGAGCCCCCCGGAGCCGCTGCACGTCGAGGGTGCGCCAGCCGCCTGGCGAGGGCTCGGCCGCCACCACCAGCGTGAAGCCGTCCACCGGGCCGCCGCCCGTCACCGTCCCCTCCACCGCGCCGCCCGGGACCAGCCGGACCGTCACCTCGCCGGTGGCCGGCAGCGTCCCGGTGAAGGCGCCGCTGCGGCCGCCATTGCGCACCGAGAGCGTCACCGCCTGGCCGGTCATGCCCATCTCGCCGGCCAGGACCAGCACGCCGTCGTCGCCGGCGCTGGCCGCGAAGGCCGCGCGGGTGTCGCCCGCGCGTGAGACCGAGACGGAGGCCCCCGGCGAGGGTGCGCCGCCCGGCTCCAGCACCTTCACCGCCACGCCCGTCTCCGTGGCCCGCGGCGCCGCGGTGAGGTCGAGCCGCGTGGTCTGGCCAGGTGCCACGGCGGTGAAGGCGGGCGTGGCGCGCAGGTCGGCGCGCGGGCTGGCGGCGGGCGCGGTGTGGACCCGGTACTGGCCCGCCGGGAGCTGCAGGCGGTAGGCGCCGGCCGCATCGAGCGGGGCGCGGGCCACCTGCCCGCCACCGGGGCCGGCGTGGAGCGGGACCACCACCACCACCGTCGGGGCGCCCGCGCCCGTCACCTGGCCGGCCAGCACGCCCGGCTCGGGCACGGTGAGGTCGCAGGCCACCGGCCGGCCGGCCACCACCTGCACGGCGCGCGAGGTGCCGAGCGCGATCCCGTCCTGCGCGGCCACCAGGACGGCACGCCCCAACTCGACGTCCTCGAAGGCGAAGCGGCCGTCGAAGCCGGACCGGACCTCCACCGGCCGGGCCAGCGCGGCGCCGTCGCCGCGCGACGCGAGCTGGACGCGCACGCCCGCCAGGGGGGCGCCCGCCTGGTTGGTCACCAGCCCCGCCACGGCACCGGGCGCGCCGGCGGTGGCGCTGGCGCGGCTCGGCAGGTGGTCGGCTGCGCCGGCGGGGGCCAGGGCCGGTGGGGCCGGCGGCGGCAGCGCGGGCGCGGCGGCCACGCCGCTGGTGGCCTGCGCCAGGCGCAGCTCGCGCAGGAGCCAGAGCGTGAGGACGAGCGCGGCGGCCACGACGGCGGCGAGGACGAGGACGGCGGGGCGACGCATGCGGGTTCCCTCTCTCTGGACCGTGGCAGGTTAGACCGGGCGGCGCGACCGCGGTTCGACTCTCGGGCGGGAGCCCCATCGGTGGTCCCGGGAGCATGGTTCCCCTGGAGATGTGGTTGCGGCGACCGGGGCCGCTGCACATGACCTCGGGAGGATGGTGCTCTCGCTCATCGCCTTGGTGGTCATGACCGCGCTCATGTTCGGGTGGCCCGTCCTCCTCGCGACCGGTGGCGGCAAGGCCCGCGTGGCGCGGCGCGACGGCGTGGCCGTGCTCCGGCCGCCGCGCGGCCGCAACGCCATGCTGGCCGGGCTCGCGCTGGCGCCCACCCTGGTGGTGGCCGGGCTGCTGCTGAAGCTGCGGTGGGACGTGGGCGACGACCAGCTCGGTCTGGCGCTGGCGGCCGGCCTGCTCGCCCTGGGCGGCTGGTTGGTGCTCTGGCTCCTCGCGGCGGAGTTCAGGCAGCGCCTCACGGTGGACGCCCGCTCCATCCAGCGGGTCTTCGCCATCACCCGGCTCGAGGTGCGCTGGTCGGAGGTGGAGCGGATCCGCTGGAACCCGGGCTCGCGCTGGTTCTTCATCGTGGCCGCCGGCGCCTGGCTCTGGGTGCCGGTGGACCTCGACGGCATCGGCGACTTCGCCCAGCTCGCCCTGACCTGCCTGCCCCCCGCCGTGCTGCAGGCCGACCCCGGGGCCCGTCCGGTCCTGGAGGAGCTGGCGCAGGCCACGCCCGGCTAGAGCGTCTTCAGGTCGAGCGAGAACCGGTACCGCACGTCGCCCTTCACCATCCGCTCGTAGGCCGTGTTGATCGCCTTCATCGGGATCACCTCGACGTCGGCCGCGATCCTCTTCTCGGCGCAGAAGTCGAGCAGCTCCTGGGTCTCCTTGATGCCGCCGATGAGCGAGCCGGCCAGGCTCTTCCGGCCGGGGATGAGCGAGAAGGCGTGCACCGGCGTGGGGGCCGGTGGCACGCCGAGCAGCACCATGGTGCCGTCGATGCGGACCATGCCGAGGTAGGCGTTGTAGTCGTGCGGCGCCGAGATGGTGTCCACGATCAGGTCGAAGCGGCCCGCCAGCCGCTGGAAGGTGGCCGTCTCCGAGGTGAGGCCGAACTCGTGGGCGCCGAGCCGGCGCGCGTCGGCCTCCTTGGCCCTGGAGGTGGAGAGCATGGTCACCTCGGCCCCCAGGGCCGCGGCCAGCTTGACCGCCATGTGGCCCAGGCCGCCCAGCCCCACCACGCCGACGCGGGTGCCCTTCCCGACCTTCCAGTGGCGCAGCGGCGACCAGGTGGTGATGCCGGCGCACAGCAGCGGGGCCGCGCTGGCCAGGTCGAGCGCCGGCGAGATCCTGAGCGTGAAGGCCTCGTCGCAGACGTAGCTCGCGGAGTAGCCGCCATAGGTGGGCGTCTTCCGGTCCATCTCGGTGGAGTTGTAGGAGAAGGCCGCCCCCTTCTGGCAGAACTGCTGCAGGTCGCGGCGGCAGGGCTCGCAGGTGCGGCAGGCGTCGACCAGGCAGCCCACGCCGGCGAGGTCGCCCGGCTTGAAGCCCGTCACCTTGGCGCCGACCCCGGTGACGCGCCCCACGATCTCGTGGCCCGGCACCATGGGGAAGGTGGCGTTGCCCCATTCGTCCCGGGCCTGGTGGATGTCGCTGTGGCAGACGCCGCAGAAGAGGACCTCCATGACCACGTCCTTCTCGCCGGGCTCGCGCCGCTCGAAGGTCCAGGGGGCGAGGGGGGCGGCGGCGGCGGGGGCGGCGTAGGCCTTCACGGCGGGCATGGTCGGGCTCCTTGGATGGTCCCCGTTCCTAGCGCGGCCCCGGGCCGAGGGCACGCATCCTCACGGGGCGGCGGGTCGAAGTCCTCTGGACGGCAGGGCCTGGCCGGCGCCCCACGGCTCCTGAGCCGACGGCAGCTCACCGGCGTGGACGAGGAGACCGAGCGCCAGCCCCAGGAGGTCGGCCACGCCGCCCATGGTGAGCCGGTCGGCGCGCCAGGCCTGGTTGGCCTCGCTCAGGAAGGCGCGGTGGTCCAGGCCGGCCTCCAGCCGCCGCCCCAGCTCGCGCCCGTCGGCGCGCACCCGGGCCAGGCCGGCGGCGCCGCCGCGGTGCAGGGTGGTGGTGTCCTCCACCACCTGCATGAGCGCCGCCATGGCGGCGAAGGCCGCCTCCTCTCGACCCTGCCGGCGCGCCGTGGCGGCGCGCCAGGCCGGCAGCGCCACGCGGAAGACCGATGGGAGGCCCCCCAGCGCCTCGCCCACCACGCCCCCCACGCCGAAGTCGCGCCGCGCCGCCGTGCCGTGGCTGGCCGGAAGCTCGCGGTCGGAGAGGAGCGCCCGCGCCGTGAGCGCCACCGCCCTCGAGAGGTCCGCCTCCCAGGGCGAGGTCCCGCATCCCCCGACCCCGACCTCGCCCCGCCCCTGGGCCGTCACCACCAGGCCGCACAGGAAGATGGCGCCGCGGTGGGTGTTGGCGCCGAGCGCGCCCAGCATGCGCGCCTCCGCCTGGCACCCAAGCGCCACCTGGGCCGCCAGGGGCTCCCCGCGCGCCGTCGAGGCCGCCAGCTCGCTCAGGGTCTGCTCCACCAGGTCGATGGAGCGCTCCATCAGCGCGAGCGAGAGATCGGGGTGGGAGCCGGCGTCGCGCCGGTCCACCAGCCCTGGCTTGGGGGTGAGGTGGAGCTCGTGGCGCAGCCCGGCCGCCAGGGCGGCGACGAGCGGATCAGCCGGCATCGCCAGCCAGGAGCGCCCCGACGCGGGCCAGGACGTCGGGCAGGGGATGGCGCGCGGCGCGGAGGCACTCGTGGGCCGGCGCGGGGCAGAGCAGGCACGGGCGGGCCGGCAGCCCGAGCGCGGCGCGGTCGACCTGCCGGCCTTCGGCGCCGTAGACGTCGAGGTCCACCAGCCTGGCGGCGGGGCGCGCCTCCTCGACGGCGACGCAGGCGCGCTTCACCGCGACGGAGTCGGACGGCACCGCCAGGAGGGCGAAGGGGCCGAGCGCGTCGGCGCCCGAGTGGAGCCGGCGCGCCCCGCCGTGGCGGCCGGCGGCCTGCGCCAGCGCCCAGGCGAAGAGCTCCAGCGCGCCGGGCGGCTCCTTCTCCGGGCCGGGCAGGTTGAGCGCCAGCGCCACCAGCGCCTCGCCGGGCGACGGGCGGTGGGCGTCGAGGAGCGCCTGCCGGGCGTCGCGCGCCGCCAGCACGGCGGTTCCCGGCGTCTCCGCCACGGCGCTCAACCCTTCACCCGGCGGACCGCGTCGATGATGGTGCCGTCGCGGTACTCGATGAGCGCCACCACCTGGTCGTCGAACTCGAGCGGGCGCGGCGCGCCGGTGACGGCCTGGATCTCCCGCTGCAGCTGGCGGATGTCCTTGACCGGCGCCTTGCGGCGCAGCAGCTCCGCCTTCAGCTCCGGGTAGCGGTCGTTCACGGCGATGCCGCGCTCGGTGACCACCGCGCCCACGGTGGCGCCCGGCGTGGTGATGGTGGTGACGGCGTCGCGCACGATGGGGAGCCGGCCGCGCATCGAGGGGGCCACGATGATGGCCAGCTTGGCGCCGGCCGCCGTGTCGCTGTGGCCGCCGGTGTTGTGGAGCAGGTGGCCGTTCGACTCGGTGTTGGCGTTGACGTTGAAGTCGACGTCCACCTCGGTGGCGCCCAGGATGACCACGTCGAGCCGGTTGACCACCGCGCCGGCGTTGAACGGGTTGGCGTAGGTGTCGGCGCTGATCTCCAGGTGGTTGCGGTGCGTGCGGATGGACTCGACGGCCGAGAGGTCGAAGCACTGCACGTCGAAGAGGGCCTGGAAGAGCCCCTCCTCCAGCATGTCCACGAAGTAGCCGGTGATGCCGCCGCAGCCGAAGCTCCCCTTGATCTTCTGCGCCCGCATCAGGTTGCGGACGTTCTCCGCCACGGCCAGCGAGGTGCCGCCCGAGCCGGTCTGGAAGGCGAAGCCGTCCTTCAGGTACCCGGAGGCCTCGATGACCTGCGTGGCGTAGCGGGCGATCTGCAGCCCCACCGGGTCGGTGGTGACGCGGGTGGTGGTGGAGACGATCTTCCTGGGATCGCCCAGCCGCTCCATCGTGACCACCCAGTCCACCTCGGCCTGGGAGATGGAGACCGGGGTGGCGGGGTAGGGGACCAGGTTGTCGGTGATGGCCACCACGTGGCGGGCGTGGAGCGCGTCGGTGAAGGCGTACCCCAGGCTGCCGAAGGCCGACGGCCCGAGCGCCCCGTTCATGTTGCCGTACTCGTCGCAGCAGGGGGCGGCGATGAAGGCCACGTCCACCGGCACCTGCCCGGAGGAGATGGCGCGGGCGCGGCCGCCGTGGGAGCGGACCGTGATGGGGCAGGTGAGCTCGCCCGTGCTGCAGAGCTCGCCGATGAGCCCATTCACGCCGCACTCCAGGCCGGTGATGACCCCCTCGCGGATGAGCGGGATGAGCTCGGCATGGACCGGGTGGACCGAGCTGGAGGCGATCTTGATGTCCTTCAGCCCCAGCTGGTCGATCATGCGGACCACGTGGTTGAGCAGGAAGTCGCCGTTGCGCAGGTGGTGGTGGGTGGCGATGGTCATGCCGTCGGCGAGGCCACACCGCTCGATGGCCTCCTGGAGGTTGAGGCAGAGCTTCCGGTGGCCCGGGTCGACCCGCTTCAGGCGCCGGGTGGCCCGGTCGCCCTCCGGCCGGGTGGACCAGGGATCGCGGTAGGGGACCACCGCCCGCCCCTGGAAGGTGGCGGGGAGCTCCCGCCCCAGCGCGTTCCTAGCCATGCAGCACCCCCTCGTCCGGGGCCGTGGCCACCAGCCCCTGGGCGTGGGCCGTGCGCAGCACCCGCAGCGCCCGCTTCACCACCGGTGCGTCCACCATCTTGCCTCCCAGCGAGATGACGCCGGTGCCCATCTGGCGCGCCCGCTGGATGGCGTCCAGCACCTGCAGCGCGTACTCGATCTCCTCCGGCTTGGGCGCGAAGACCTCGTGGAGCGCCTCGATCTGGCGCGGGTTGACCAGCGACTTGCCGGTGAAGCCCAGCCCCTTCACCAGCTCGGCCTCGCGCCGGAAGCCCTCCATGTCCTTCACGTCCGAGAAGATGGAGTCGATGGCCTGCACGCCGGCCGCCTTGGCGGCCCAGACCACGCGGGAGCGGGCGTTGAAGAGCTCGGCGCCCCCCTGGCTCCGCTCGATCTCCATGGAGGCGGTGTAGTCCTCGGCGCCGAAGGCCAGGCCGAGGATGCGCTTCGAGGTGGCGGCGATGTCGATGCAGTTGATGACGCCGAGCGCGCTCTCGATGGAGGGGAGCACGCGGAAGCGCCCGATCTCGACGCCCAGCGCCTCCTCGTGCTCGGTGAGCAGGGTGTCGAGCCGCTCCACGATCTCCGGCGTGTCGGCCTTGGGCAGGCGGATGCCGTCGGGCATGGCCGGCAGCACCTCGGCCAGGTCGGCGGCGCCCCAGGCGCTGTCGAGCGCGTTGATGCGCACCAGCACCTCCTGGCGCCGGTCGGTGTAGGTCTCCAGGAAGCGGCGCACCAGCCGGCGGGCCGCGTCCTTCTCGCCGAGCGGCACCGCGTCCTCGAGGTCGATGATGACGGCGTCGGCCGCGAAGATGGGGATGTTCTGCAGCATGGACGGCATGTTGCCGGGCACGTAGAGCAGCGACCGGCGCAGCTGGAAGTGGCTCACGGGGCTCACGTCTCCTCGATGAAGACGGTCTGGACGCCGCCGGTGCGCGACAGGTGGCGCTCCAGCCCCTCGGCGGCGAGCTCGGAGAGCACCACCTCGCAGGTGGCGAAGACCCGGGCGTCGAAGAGGTGGCCGCCCAGCACCTCGCCGGAGGAGCGGGAGGCCATGACGTGCAGGTGGCAGTCGAGCTGGCCGGCCACGTCCGGCAGGATGTTCCCGGTCAGCCCGAGCAGCTCGAGCGGGCCGGTCACCTCGTGGAGGCGCATGCGCGGCGGGGTGATGGGGAGCTTGGCCCCCGCCTTGATGCCGCGGAACTTGAGGTCCTGGATGGAGCCCACCGCCGAGACGATGACCGCGTGCCTGAGCCCCACCGCGCGGGCGAACTCGAGGAGCTTCTGCTGCAGCGGCTCGCCGGGGGAGATCTTGAGCACGAAGCGGCGCCCCTGCTCGACCTGCTTGTACCAGTAGCCCTCCATCTAGCCCTCCGCGGCGCGGGAGAGCGCCGTCTCCAGCCGGGCCTGGATGGCGTAGTCGAGGGCGCCCCGGTCGGTGATGCGGATCCGGCCGGCCGTCACGCCGTGCGCCGTGAGCACCCGCTCCGCCACCGCGCGGATGAGGTGCTCGAACTGCCGCTTCACGGTGGACTCGATCTCCACCGTCAGCTCGTCGGCCGGCTCGAGCGCGACCATGAGATCGCTCGACTGCATGGTGCCGGCCTGCGCCTTCCTGCCGATCCTCATCCATTCCTCCCCTGCGACGCCGCCAGGCGCGCGCCCGTGGCCTGCCCCTCGGGCGAGAGAAGATAGGCCAGGGTCGGCCCGGGGACGAGGGCCTTCAGCGCGGCCAGGTCGTGGCGGGCCAGCGCGGCGCGCACCGTGGAGGCGGAGATGGGCGCGCCACCCACCTCCAGGCGCGCCAGCTCCACCGGCTCGACGCCCCAGCGGGGCAGGAGGCGGTGCATGGCGTCGTTGTAGGCGCGGGTGGTGGCGCAGCTGGGCTCGCTCCCGAAGAAGCGGCGTCGCACCCGGAAGGCCGGCGCGATGCGGGCGCCGAAGAGGCCCAGGTCGAGCTCCAGCTGGGCGGCCGCCACCGGCGCGCCCTTGGCGAGGAAGTAGGCGGGGAAGGTGATGGCGCTCACCGCGTAGTGCGAGGTGTCCAGCACCACCACGTTCGGGAGGTGGCGCGTCCCCTCCTCGGCGAGCCGCCGCCGCACCTCGAAGGGGAAGGCGGAGCGGTCCTCGCGGACCACGAAGAGATAGAGGACCTCCACCCGGGCGGCCGCCTGCTCCACCAGCCACCGGTGGCCCAGCGTGAAGGGGTTGCAGTTCATGACCACCGCGCCCGCCTCGGCCGGGCCGCCGCCCGCTCCGCGGGTGCGGAGGCGCGGCCGGCAGGCCTCGAGCCAGGCCTCGAAGCGGCCCCCGTACTCCAGGAGCGCCACCGTGGCCTGGCTGGCCAGCAGCCTGAAGTTGAGCGCCTCGAAGCTCACGGCGTGCTCGGGGCGAGTGAAGACGAAGAGCCCCTGGTGGCCGGCCGCCAGGCCGAGCCGCGTGAGCTCGCCGACCAGCTCGCCCAGCAGGCTCCCGCCCTGGTGGCCGGGATCGATGGCGATCTGCTCGAGGACGTCGCCGGACCGCGCGCCGGTGGCCACCAGCGCGCCGCCCTCGAAGGCGCCCACCAGGTCGTCGAACCCCTCCTCGAAGGAGAGCCCCTGCGCCGCCACCAGGGCCCGGGCCCGCGCCCGGTCGGCGCTGCTCGAGAGCTCCACCACCATGGCCGACCTCCGCTCCCTTTCTCGCCCGCGCTCCACCACCCCGGGCGCCCCAGTACCACGGGCCGGGGCGGCGCGCAGGTCCCACCCTAGGAGGTCAGCACCAGCCTGGTGATCTCGGGCGGCGAGCCCAGCCGCATGGGCGGCCCCCAGTAGCCGGTGCCGCGGTGGACGTAGACCTGCCCCTCGGCGGCGCCCTCGACGTGGCGGTGGAGCCCCTTCACGTAGGGGAAGGCGGCTCGCACCGCCAGGGTCCAGGGGAAGAGCTGGCCGCCGTGGGTGTGGCCGGAGAGCTGCAGCTCGACCCCGGCGCGCACCGCCGCGCCCACCTCGGCCAGGCGCGGCTGGTGGGACAGGAGCACCAGGCCGCGCTCCGGATCCCGCCCGTCGAGCGCGCGCCCGAGGTCCATGGCGTGCGGGGAGCCCGCCGGCCCGGCGCTGCGGTCGTGCACGCCGGCGAGATCGAAGGTGGCCCCGCCGGGCGCGCCGTCGCCCAGCGCCACCCGCTCGTTCTGGAGCACGCGGACGCCCAGCCCCGCGAGGAAGGCCATCCACGCCTCGGCGCCCGAGTAGTACTCGTGGTTTCCGGTGACGAAGTAGACGCCGTGGCGCGCCGTGAGCCTCCCCAGCTCCGCCACGATGGGGCCGAGCTCGCGGGTGGTGCCGTCCACCAGGTCGCCGGTGATGGCGATGGCGTCGGGCCGGAGCGCGTTCACCTGGTCCACCATGCGGCGCACCTCGCGCTCGCGGATGGTGGGGCCCACGTGGAGGTCGCTCACCTGGGCGATGGTGAAGCCGGAGAGGGCGCGCGGCAGCCGCGCCAGGCGCACCGGCACCTCCTCGATCACCGCCGGACCGGTGGCGCTGCGCAGCGAGAGGAGGCCGGCCCCGCCCGCCACGGCGAGCGCCCCACCCGCCGCCGCCCGGGCCAGCAGCTGGCGCCGCGAGGGATCCGGGGGTGCGTCGGGCGCATGGCGCAGCCAGTCGAACACCTGGCTGGAGGTCCAGGCCAGCAGGCGGGCCGCGTCGGCCACCAGGAGCGCGCTGAAGAGCAGGAAGGCCAGCCCGAGCCAGACGAAGGCGGCCAGGGGGATGACCCGGCTCAGGTGCCGCCCGGCCAGCCGGGCGGCGAGCATCCCGGCCGGGATGAGGAGCGCGCCGGCCACCAGCGCCCAGGTGGCGACGCGGCGCCAGGGCTCGGGGATCCCGGTGTCGCGCACCAGCCGGAGCCACAGGTAGCCGTGCATGCCGCCCAGGATGGCGAGCGCCACGGCGAAGAAGAGGACGAAGGAGGCGAGGCGGGGCACCCGCACCTTCTAACCCCGCGCCGCCGGGGCCGCCAGCGGCGGTCGAGCGGCCTCTCGAGGGGTGCCTTGACCACCCCGGCCGTTGCAGCGGCGAGGGCGGCGTCCGCCGTCACCCTCGGAGAGGGGGCGCCCCGTCCGGCGCTGGACGCCGCGGGGCCGCACCGCGAGATCCCGCGGATGCGCGTCGCGCCACCGTTCCTGGTCACCGCGCTGGCCCTCGGCTGCGGCGCGAGCGCCGGCGCCGCCCCGGCCCCCGCCGCCGGCGTGGCCTTCACCGACCACCTCACCGGCCTCGGGCCCCTCACCGATGTCGCCTTCCTGCCCGACGGGCGGCTGGTCCTCACCGAGAAGACCGGCGCGGTGCGGCTGCGCGCCGCCGACGGGACGGTCACCGTGGCCGGCACGTTCCGCGTCGATGCCCGCAGCGAGAAGGGGCTGCTCGGCCTGGTGGCGGACCCCGCCTTCGCCACCACGCGCCGGCTCATCTTCTACCTCTCTCGCGCCGACGAGGACGGCGCCACGGACCTGGATCGCCACCAGGTGGTGGCGGTGCCGCTCGGCGCCGACGGCCTTCTCGACCTCGGGGCCGCCCAGGTGCTCCTCTCCGGCCTGCGCGGCCCGGCCAACCACGCTGGCGGCGGCCTGGCCATCGGGCCGGACGGGCTGCTCTACGTCGGCGTGGGGGACACCGGCTGCAACAGCCGCGCGCCCCCCGAGCCCGCGGTGGCGCCCACCAACTACTTCGGCACCTGCCTCTCGAACGCCAACGGCAAGATCCTGCGCGTGGCGCTCGACGGCGCCATCCCCGCCGGCAACCCGCTCGCCGCGGTGGCCGAGGCGACCGCCTGCGGCGCCACCTGCGGCACGGTCCCGGCCGGCCTGGCCGCGCCGCGCCGCGAGCTCTTCGCCTGGGGGTTCCGCAACCCGTGGCGCCTGGCCTTCGATCCGGCCACCGGCCGGCTCTGGGTGGGCGACGTGGGCGAGGTGACCTACGAGGAGGTGACGCTGGTGCAGGCCGGGCGTCACCACGGCTGGCCCTGGCGCGAGGGGGCGGCGGGCTGGCCGATCTCGAAGTGCCGCGAGACGGCGCCGGACGCCGGCGACTGCGTCGAGCCCGCCTATGCCTGCCGCCACGGTGCCGCAGCGGGCGGCGTGGACGGCGACTGCAGGTCCATCACCGGAGGCGTCTTCCTCGCCGGGCCGCGCTGGCCGGCGCCCTGGCGCGGGCGGTACCTCTTCGCGGACAACGCCAACGGCCGGGTCTGGACGCTCGACCTGGACCCGGCCCGCACCGGGGTGGTGGCGGGCTCGCGGCGGGAGGTCGGCCGGATCCCGGGGGGGCCGGTCTCGCTGCGGGTGGGGCCGGAGGGCGATGTCTACGCCACCGTCCTCTCGGGCCGGGTGGTGCGGCTCTCCCCGGCCCCGTGAGGCCCGGTGAAGGAACCGCCTCCCGCCGGCGCGTCGCGCCAGGGGGAGGCGGGTCGTTCCACCGTTGGCGCCGGCGCGTCCGGAGCGGCCGGCGCCGCGGGCGGGGCGGCGGTTCAGCGGGCGGCGGACGTCACCGCCAGGCGTACCAGGTCAGGGTCTGGAGCCGGCGCTCCAGCGCGGCGCGCTGCTGGTGGTAGCGGGCTTCGAAGCGGGCCAGCTTGCGGGGCTGGTAGGCGAAGCGGGCGTGGAAGGTGGCGTGGTCGCGCTCCAGCTCGGCGAGCTCGAAGCGCACGGCGCGGGCCTGGGCGAAGCGCTGGCCGTGCTGCTGGCGGCCCCAGCCGGCCCGCACCCAGGAGCGCCCGTCCCAGCGCTGGTCGTCGCGGGTGGCCCAGGCCGGCGCGGCCGGGGGCGGCAGGAACCGGGCGTCGTGGCCGCAGGTGCGGTCGTGCACGTGGCCGGCGGCGGGGCCGGAGCGGTCATCGTGGTCGCGCCGGTCGAACCGCTCCTCCCGGTCGTCGCGGCGGTCGAACCGCTCCTCCCGGTCGTCGCGCCGGTCGAACCGCTCCTGGCGGTCCTCGGCGATGGCCAGGCCGGGTACGAAGGCGGTGGCGCTGATCAGGGTGGCTGCGGTGATGAGGCGGCTGAACGTCGTCATGATCTCCTCCTGGGTTTCGTTCCCTCTCGGAGGAAGAGACGGGCAGGGCGCGCCCGGTATTCAGGTGACGGGCGTCACGAGGCCGCTGCGCGCGCCTCGGGGAGCGCGCCCACCAGGGCGGCCAGCACCAGGTCGTTCTCGGTGAGGCCGCCGGCGTCGTGGGTCCAGAGCGTCACGTCCACGGTGTTCCAGTGGACCAGGAAGTCGGGGTGATGCCCTTCGCGCTCCGCCACCTCCGCCATGGCATTCACGAAGCGCATCGCCTCCGCGAAGTCCCGGAAGCGGAGGCGGCGGTGCAGCCGCGCGCCCCCG
>JANNKC010000280.1:0-9308 GCA_031396105.1 Anaeromyxobacter sp. | reverse complement strand
TCCCGCGAGGTGCTGGCCTGGGGGCCTCTCCCGAGATGAGCCTTGATGGGCTGCGGCCGCAGCCTTGACGGGCGTCAAGTAGCCGCCTCTCCGCAGGGGCTACACTTACACCCTCGGTTCCGGTACACGGCCGTCCCTCCTTCGCGCCGCCTCAGGGGTTCCGCATGCCTGCCAATCGCCTCGCCCTCCTCGCCCTCCTGGCCGGCGCCACCGCGCTCACGGGCTGCGACAAGGCTCGAACGGTTCCCCCAGCGGACGCGGTCGCGACGAGCTGCACCGGCTGCCACGGCGGCGCCGACAACAACACCGGCGCGCCGCCGCGCGACACCCGAGGCAACGTGGCCACCACCGTCGTGACCGTGGGCGCCCACACCGCCCACCTCGACGTCGGCGTGGAGTGCGGCACCTGCCACGTGGTGCCCGACCGGATCGCGACCCCAGGCCACGTGGACGGCACCGAGGCCGATTCTCCCACCGTCGTGTTCGCAGGCGCCGCGCTCCTCGGCGGCGGCCAGCCCCCGCAGTGGGACAGGACCGGCAACGGCGGCAAGGGCACCTGCGCCAACACTTACTGCCACGGCGCCAAGCTGGACGCCGCGGCCGGCGGTCTGGCCCACACGCCCACCTGGACCGAGCCGCTGCCCGGCGGCCCGTGCAGCTCCTGCCACGGCCAGGCCGGCTCGACCAACGGCGCCCCGTTGAGCCACGGCGCGGCCCCGCTCGACTGCAGCTCCTGCCACCCCGCCACGGTGCTGGCCAACGGGACCATCAAGCCGAAGGACGAGGGCGGGCTCCACGCGAACGGCACGTTGGAGGCCAACGCCGCGGGCTGCACCGGCTGCCACGGCGACTCGGCGCGGACCGAGGCCGTCTCCCTCAACCAGTCGGCGCCTCCCAGGGACGTCCTGGGCGGCACCAGCGGCGCCAGGGTCGGCGCCCACCAGGCCCACTTGCACGACGGTGCGCTGGCCAAGGCGTTCGACTGCAGCGAGTGCCACGTGGTGCCGGCGTCCATCGCCCACGCCTCGCCGCCGCAGGGCCTCGGCAAGGTGAGGTTCAACGGTCCGCTGGGCAACAGGAACGCCACGCCCACCTGGAACGGCACCACCTGCAGCGGGACCTACTGCCACGGCGGCGGCGCCACCCCGCTGCTCGGCGGCACCGCCAAGAATCCAACCTGGGCCGGCACCGTCGCCTGTGGAACCTGCCACTTCTCCGCCGACCCTCCGGCGCCCCACCCCGCCCTGGACAAGGCTGGCGCCGCCATCGACAGCCCGACCAAGTGCATCCAGTGCCACCCGGGCACGGTGCTCGCCGACGGCACCATCAACGTGGCCAACGCCCTCCATGTGAACGGTGTGAAGGACATCGACTACCACCCCGTGGGCTTCGACGACCCCGCCCAGCACGGCGGGCCGGCCAAGGCCGACCTCGCCACGTGCAGGACCTGCCACGGCGCCCTGTTCGACGGCGGCATCGTCGGGGTGTCCTGCAACGGCTGCCACGGCGGCACGGCCTGGCAGTCCAACTGCACCCTCTGCCACGGTCTGCCGAGCCGCGCTGCCGACGCGGCCTTCCCGCTCGCTCCCGCGGGCAACACCGCCGGCGTGCGGGCCAACCAGGCGGCGCCGCCGATGGGCTCCCAGGACGAGTCGGCCCCGGGCGAGAACGCCGTCGGCGCCCACCTCCGCCATGTCTCGGGTGACGCGGCCCTGGGCAACCGTCTCTCCAGCCCGATCCGCTGCGATCAGTGCCACGGCGCGACGCTGCCCGCCGGCATCGGCCACGTGGACGGCAAGGTGGTCATCGGGTGGCAGACCGCCGCCATCGGTACGACCCCGGTCATCACCCCGGCCCCGGTCGCCAGCGCCATCCCCCGCGCCAGCGCGGTCACCTGCGCCAACTACTGCCACGGCGCGACCCTGTCCGGCGGCGCCGCGAGCAAGGTGGTCTCCTGGGCGGTCCCCGGAACCGCCGGCTGCCTCACCTGCCACGCCTTGCCGCCCGCCTACACCGCCCCGAGCTGGCACGTGGTCAGCACCAACTGCACCACCTGCCACGGGTACAGCTCACCTGCTGGCAGCGCCGCCAACCTGGCCAAGCACGTGAACGGCCTGGTCGAACTGAGCGGCGCGGCCACCTGCACCACCTGCCACGGCACCGCCGGCGTCAACGCCGCCCCCCCCGCCCCGGCGTCGGGCGGCATCGCGGCCGTCACCAACCCGCGCGTCGGCGCGCACCAGGCCCACCTGGTGGCCGGCCCGCTCGCCGCGGCCTTCGCCTGCAGCGACTGCCACGGAGCGCTCCCTCCGGCGACACCCGTCAACCACGCCGACGGCTCGGTCAGGATCCAGTGGAGCGCGCTCGCGGCCGGCGGCGGCACGCCCACGCCCGGTAACGGCCAGGTGCCGCCCGCCTCGACCACCACCTGCTCCAGCGTCTACTGCCATGGCGCCACGCTCCTCGGCGGCAGCAACAAGATCCCCAGGTGGACCGCCAGCCCGGGCTCCGCCGAGGTGGCCTGCGGCACCTGCCACTTCCTGGTCCCGCCGGCCGGGGGCATCCACCCGACCACGGTCGGCTCGCCCGCGGTGGCCATCACGCTGGCCACCCAGTGCGCCACCTGCCACCCCTCCACCGTCAAGGCGGACGGCACCATCGACGTGCTCGGCGGCCAGCACGTCAACGGCACGGTGGACGGCGCCACGGGCCACGCCGTGCCCTACCCGGTGGCCCAGCACGGCCCGGCCGCCCAGGCGGGCATCGCCGCCTGCACCGGCTGCCACGGCGTCAACTTCGACACCGACGTCGGCGGCGGGAAGTCCTGCAACTCCTGCCACGCCAATCCGGCGGCCTACGGCTACACCGGCCCGGCCCACGCGAGCTGGGCCACCGACTGCACCTTCTGCCACGGCGACAGGACCGACGCCCGCACCGACGCGGCCTTCCCCACCGTCGGCACGCCGTCGCGCTCCGCCGTCGCCGCCGCTCCGCCAGAGGGTGTGAACGGTGAGACCCTCGCCACCACCCTGCCGGTCGGCGCCCACCAGAGGCACTACGCCGCGACCACCGCGGCCAAGGTCCAGTGCAGCGAGTGCCACGGCGCCACCCTGCCGGGCGCCACCCTGCCAGGGAGCCTGACCCACATGAACGGGGGCGTGGCCATCGGCTGGGGCCCGCTCGCCAGGACCGGCTTCCCGACGCCGACGCCGAACGTGGCGTCCATCCCGGTGGGCAGCGCGGCGGCCCTCACCTGCGCCAACTACTGCCACGGCGCCACCACCGTGGGCGGCTCCGACACCACGCCGGACTGGCAAGTGAGCGCCACCGGTGCCTGCGGCACCTGCCACTTCGTCACCGGCGCCACCTCGACCCTGGCCCAGGCCCACGCGGCCCACACCAACAACGCAGCGGTCCTCGGCGGCAACTACGCCTGCGTCGACTGCCACGCCACCGTGGTCAACGCGGGCAACGTCATCACCGGCGCCGCGCTCCACGTGAACGGCCTGAAGACCGTGGCCATCGGAAACCGGGGCACCTTCGCCTCGGCCGACACCGGTCCGACGTGCTCCAGCACCTACTGCCACTCCTCGGGCCAGGCCTCGCCCGCCCACCGCACCATCGCCTGGACCGGCGCCGCCATCGGCTGCAACGGCTGCCACGGCACCGGCACCAGCACCGGCGCACCCGACTACGCCAGCGGCGCCGCCGGCTCCGCCACCGCCAACGGCCACGCCTCCCACACCGCCGCTGGCGCAACGACCTGCCAGAACTGCCACAGCGGCCTGGTGTCGGCGGCGGGCACCGCCATCGCCGGCTCGAACCACACCAACGGCCTCCGCGATGTCGTCATCCTCGCGGCCCTCGACACCAACGGCGCCACCTCCAACTACGATCCCTCCACCAAGACCTGCTCCAGCGTCTCCTGCCACGGCACGGCCACCCCGGTCTGGGGCGGTGTCGGCGCGGCGCTCAAGTGCTCCGACTGCCACACCGGCGCGGCCGACGTCGACAGCTTCGCCTTCGGCACCGCCGGCATCATCAACACCACCGAGTGGACCACCAGCGGCCACGGCCAGACGGGTGCGCCCTTCACGGGCGCGTCCGCGCTGCCGACCATCGCGGCCGGCCAGCCCTGCCTCTACTGCCACGACGGCAGCGTGCTCCACGACGTCGCCGCCAACCCGTTCCGCTTGCTCGGCGCCACCGGGGCGGCCGGCGCCATCACGGCCGGCAACTACTCCGCGGCCGGCGCCAGCAAGGGCAACGAGGTCTGCCTCAACTGCCATGGAGCCAGCGGCACCGGCGTGAACGCGGCGGGCCAGGGGCTCAGGACCGCCACCAACAAGACCAGCGCCTGGCACGCCGGCACCAAGCACGGCGCGGCCAGCGACGGCGGCACCCGCTGCTGGGACTGCCACGACCCGCACGGCGACGCCAACATCAGGATGGTCGGCAAGAAGGTGGTGCGCGACGCCACCGACGCCCACGGCTTCGCGGCCACCCGCGTCCCGGCCACCGGCACGGTGACCTTCACGGCCAACGCGACCGGCACCGACTTCGCCGGTGCGGCCACTCGCGTCTGCAACGTCTGCCACACGACCGCGGGCCACTACACCAGCACGGCCAGCGACACGCACAACATCGGCGTGGCCTGCACGATCTGCCACGCACATGACCAGCCGCCCGGCAGCGCCTTCACCCCGGTCGGCGGCGGCGAGCCCACCACGGCCGGCACCGAC
Organism: Anaeromyxobacter sp.; assembly: GCA_031396105.1. Taxonomy (GTDB): domain Bacteria; phylum Myxococcota; class Myxococcia; order Myxococcales; family Anaeromyxobacteraceae; genus JADKCZ01. Next base: position 4,566 of record JANNKC010000280.1, on the reverse strand, counting down.
TGCAAGACCTGCCACGGGACCATCTACGCCAACATGACCGGGGCGGCGGCCTCCAAGCACACCCTCGGGACCAGCGCGCCCGCCAGCCAGGCCACCGATACGGGCTTCGACTGGAGCACGGCCACCACGCTGCGGGGCGTGCCGGTGGCGCAGCGCTCCTGCACCTCCATGTGCCACGGCGACCACCCGCACGACCTCACCGCCGGCGCCACGACCCACCAGAACAACCTCTACGCCAACCCGACCACCACGGCCACGCGTGCCAACGCCGCGGCCACGAGGAACGCCGCCAACCGCACCGCCGTGGACTTCGACCCCGCGGCCAACACCGGCATGTGCACCAGGTGCCACCTGAAGCCGGTGGCCGCGGGCGGCCAGGTCATCTCCGACGCCGCCTACGGCGCGTCGGCCCATGACTTCACCAGCACGACGACCCCGGCCGTGACCTGGGAGTTCGTCATGCACGACGCCAGCAAGGTGCAGCGCAACTGCACCAAGTGCCACTCGAGCCAGGCCGAGGGGAACGCGCCGAGCGTCGCCGCCACGAGCGGCGTCCACAGCGGCTCCACCCCGACGCTGCTCGCCGGCACCAAGCGCCCGAACAGCGCCCCGGCCAACTTCGTCTGTTACAACTGCCACGGCAACGGCACGGTCGGCGTGAACCGGTCCAACAAGACGGTCTCGCAGGACGGCGCGAAGGCGCGGCGCCACCCGTTCGACGCCGACAACGTCCACGACACCAACACCGAGCTCGCCAGCGCCGCCTGGGGCAACACCCTGGGCGTCACCGGCCGTCACTCCAGCTGCCTGGACTGCCACGACACCCACGAAGCCCGGCCGGGCGCGCGGAACGTCGGCGGCGTCAACGGCAACCGGGCGGGGCCGGCGCTCCAGGGCGCCTGGGGTGCGGAGCTCACCTCGTTCCCGGCCACCTTCGTGGCGCCGACCTCCGCCAACTTCACCAAGAAGGTCATCGTCGCCGGCACCGACCTCCAGGCGACCCTCTGCTTCAAGTGCCACTCCAGCTACTACTGGGGCGCCGGCGCCCCGCCCAGCGGCCAGTCGCCCAACGGCTCGCAGGTGAACCCGCCCGAGACCGACGTGGCCATGGAGTTCAACCCGGCCAACGCCTCGGGCCACCCGGTCCTGGCCGGGCTCAACAGCTACACGGGCAACGGCGCCACGCTGAAGGCGCTGGTGGCGGCGCAGATGAAGGCCCCCTGGAACACCAACCTCGGCACCCAGACCATGTCCTGCACCGACTGCCACAGCTCGGACGCGGCCGCGCCGTCCGCACAGGGTCCGCACGGCTCCGCCTCGCAGTTCATGCTGAAGGGGGCCAACCCCGGCAACTGGCCCAACGTCGTCTTGAGCTCTGGATTCGCCACCTCCTGGTGCGCCAACTGCCACAACAACTCGGCCGGCGAGCCTCACAGCCGCGGTGACCACTCGTCGCGACGCTGCTACGAGTGCCACATCGTCGTCCCACACGGAGGCAAGCTGGCACGCCTCATCGGCGACCGCGACAGCACGACGATCCCGACCAGGTACTTCTACAACGGTGCCAGCTCCACGATGCAGCTCTCCGGGTTCACCAAGAAGGCCACGAACAGCTACACCAGGTCCGACTGTGGCGCCCAGTGCTCGACAGGCGACCACCCGCTCACCAACGGCGCCGACTGGTGACGCTCCGCCCCGGCTGGTGAGGCCGGCGCCGCCGGGTTAAGGGAGACGCGCATGGAGGGGCCCGTTTCGCAGGGCCCCTCCTTCATTCGGCCCACCGTGCGCTCGACCTGGCTCAGTCTGAAGCGGTTCCTCCGGTCGCCCTGGACCATCACGGGCGAGCTCCTCGGCGTCGCGCTGGTGGGCGTCCTCTCCACCGTCGTTCCGCAGGCCACCGACCTCGCCGCCACCGGTCGTCTCCGGGCGGACCATCCGGTACTGCACCGGCTCCTCGAGACCCTGTGGCTCGACCGGGTCCTCCACGGCCCTCCCTTCCTCGTCCTCCTGGCGGTCGCCACCGGCTCGCTGACACTGGTGCTCGTGGAGCTGACCGGGCGGGCGCGCAGGGAGTGGCCGACCCCGACCGCGGAGGCGGTGATCCGGCGCGCCCAGTACCAGGAGGCCTTCACGGTCGCCGCCCGCCTCGAGGCCCGCGAGGTGGTCGAGGTGCGCTCCCGCTTCGGCCTCCTCGGGGCCCCCCTCTTCCACGCCGGACTCCTCCTCGTGGTCCTGGCCGGCGTGCTCCGGGCCGTGCTGGGGGTCGATGCGGTGGTGCAGGTCCACGAGGGCGAGCTCCTCCCGGCCGGTCCGGACGCGTTTCCCCACCAGACCGGAGGCCCGCTGGCCGGCCCGTTCGGCCTCCGAGCTTCGCTGTCGATCGGCCAGCTCCAGGCGGGGCTGCACGAGACCGGTGGGCTGGCCGCGCTCGCCCTGCCGGTCACCGTGGGCAGCGGTCCCGCCGAGGATCGGCTCCTCATCAACACCCCCCTCGACCTCGGTCCCAACCGGCTCTACCTGTCGGCCGAGACCGGTCCCGCCGCCTTCCTGGTCATCGAGGCCCCCGGCGAGCGTCGGCAGGAGGTCCTCTTCATGTCGACCGTGGGCGAAGGCGCCGAGGTCTCGACCGGCGCCGGCCCGCTCCTGCTCCGCCTCTCCACGCCCTGGTCCGGCCTCTCGCAGCGGCCGGCCGGCCTCACCTACCGCGCGCTCTCGGCCGGGGTGCTCGCCGGCGTGGGACGGCTCGGGTTAGGCGAGACCGCCCAGCTTCCGGGCGGCGTGCGGCTCACGCTGGTGGACCTGCGGCGCTGGGTCGAGCTGAGGGGGCGCCGCGACCCCTCGGTCGAGCTGGCCCTGGGGGGCTTCGCCCTCGCCATCGCCGGCGCGGCCGCCATGTTCCTGGTCACCCGCGTCGAGACCGCGGTTCGGGTCGAGCCGCTCGCCGGGGGGAGCCGCGTCACGGTGGCGCTGCGGGCCCAGCGGTTCGCCCCGCTCCACGCCGACGCCTTCCAGGCGCTCGTGGCACAGTGGCGGAGCCGTCCACCGCAGGAGGAACCCCCGACATGAGAGCCCTCGTCCTGTTCGCCGCGGCGCTCGCCCTCGGCGGCTGCCAGCGCCTCTCCGACGAGGAGTCGATCGCGCTGGTGGTCCGGTACAACGCGCGCAACGTCGAGGCCTTTCGGGCCGGCGACGCCAGGCTCACCGAGGAGACCACCGGCCTCGAGGAAGGGAAGAAGCTGCTCGGCCTCATCGGGGTCCGCATGGACCAGGGCACCGTCCTCGACGCGCAGCTCCTGAGCTTCGAGGTGACCGGGGTCGTGCGAGAGCGCGACCGGGTGCAGGTGACCGCGCGGGAGCGCTGGCGCTGGGTGGTCCGGCGGGTCGGCACGGGCCAGCCGCTGGGCGCCGCCTCCGACGACGCCTACGTGATGCGCTACACCCTCGGCCGGGAGCAAGAGCGCTGGGTGGTCCTGAAGACCGAGCACGCCGAGCCGCCCGTGGTGGGACGGCCCGCGCCGGAGTGGCGAGCGCCGGTCCGTGACCTCCACGGCCTGCCCGCCAGGCCCCCCGCCGGAGGAGGCCCCACGCCATGACCCGCTTCGCCGTCGAGGTCACGCTCCACTGGCTCGCGGTGGCGCTCTACATGGGGGCCACCGCGCTGCTGGTGACCGGGATCCTGTTCGAGAGGCCGCGCTCCCTCTCGAGGAGCCGCCTCGCCTACCTGGCGGGGCTCGTCCCGCACTCCGTGGCCCTGGGCCTGCGCTGGCACGCCTCCGGCCACGGACCATACATGCTCCGCTACGAGGTCCTCTCCTCCAACGCCTGGATGGTGGTGGTGGGGCTGCTGATCGTCCTCTGGCGACGCCCGAAATGGTCTGCGCTGGGGATGGTGGCCGGGCCGGTGGCCATCCTGGCCATCGCCGTGGCGGTCTTCGCCAACGCCGAGCTGCGCGAGCTACCGCCCACCTTCCGGTCGGTCTGGCTCGTATTCCACATCACCTTCGCCAAGATCTCTGCGGTGGCGTTCCTGCTGTCGCTGGCGGCCGCGGTGTCCTTGCTGGCGCGCCAGCGCGGTCGCCTCCTGCGCTTCGCCGCCCGGCTCCCCGACGAGCTGGTGCTCGACGCGCTCGTGGTCCGGTTCGCGGCCTTCGGCTTCGTCTTCTGGACCGTGGCCATCGCGGCCGGCGCGGTCTGGGCCAACCAGTCCTGGGGGCGCTACTGGGGCTGGGACGCCATCGAAACCTGGTCCCTGGTGAGCTGGCTGGTGTACGGCGCCTTGCTGCACGCCCGGCGCTTCTTCCGGACGGGGCCGGCGACCACCGCCTGGCTCAGCGTGGGGGCCTTCGCGCTCTTCATCCTCACGCTGCTGGTGCTGCCCTTCCTCATGCCATCGATCCACTCGGCCTATTTCCAGTAGCATCCGCACGCCCCCCCGCGGCCTGAGCCAGCGACCGCGACAGCTCCGCCGCGAAGCGCTCCTGCGGGAGCGCCACGGCGGTGATCCCCTCGGCGGCCAGGAAGCGCTCCACGCCAGGCCCCGGCGGCCCCGGCAGGACCGCGAAGTGG
>JANNKC010000246.1:0-3621 GCA_031396105.1 Anaeromyxobacter sp. | reverse complement strand
GTCGGGTCCCTCAGCCTCGAGATCGCCGAAGGCGAGATCGTCGTGCTGGTCGGCCCATCTGGCTGTGGCAAGACCACAACCCTGAAGATGATCAACCGGCTCATTGAGCCGACGGGCGGGGTCATCCGAATCGCCGGTCGTGACATCACGTCGCTTCCCGCACCGGAGTTGCGCCGTGGCATTGGGTATGTGATCCAACAGGTCGGGCTCTTTCCCCATCGCACCATCGCCGAAAATATCGCAACCGTGCCGCGCATGCTCGGGTGGGACAACGAGAGAGTGGCCCGGCGCATCGACGAGCTCGTCGCGCTCGTCGATCTTGAACCCGGGCTCCGCGATCGCTATCCGGCGGAGCTCTCAGGCGGTCAACGTCAGCGGGTTGGCCCCGGCCCGCCCCGGTCGCCACGACGGCCACCGAGGCCATGGACGGGCGGGCCCTCCTCCAGGCGGCGCGGGAGCTGCTCGCCGGGCTGGCGGACTGCGCCCGGCCCGAGGAGCGGACCGGGCCGGCGCCGACGCGCCGCGCGCCTTGATCCGGCCGTCGTTCCGTGGTCTTTTTCGGCGCCTCGGGACGCCGCGCGGGGCCGCTCTGTGGGGAAGAACGGCCCTGGCTCGCGCGTTGTCACCGGACCGCCCTGGCAACCCTCACCCATCCCCGCTTCACGAAGGAGTCCCGCATGCTCCGCCGCATCGCCCCCGTCGTACTGGCCGCCCTGGCCCTGGCCGCCTGCTCGCAGGACAAGGGCCAGAAGAAGAACGGCCCGGCCGTCGCCTCCGGCAACGGCGTCACCATCACGGCCGAGGAGTTCAAGGCCCGGCTCGACGAGCAGTCGCCGTTCATCCGCGCCCGCTACACGACGCTGGAGCGGAAGAAGGAGTTCCTCGACAACCTGGTCCGCTTCGAGGTGCTGGCCAAGGAGGCCGAGAAGCAGGGCCTCGACAAGGATCCGGACGTCCAGCTCACCCTGCGCAAGGTGATGGTGCAGAAGCTGGTGCAGAAGAACTTCGCCGACCAGACCGGCGCCAAGGACCTGCCCGAGGCCGAGCTGCAGAAGTACTACCAGGACCACAGGGACGAGTTCCAGAAGGCCCGGAAGGTGCGGCTGGCCGCCATCGTCTTCAACGCGCCGGCCGGCTCGCCCGACCGCGCCAAGAAGGTGGCCGCCGCCAGGAAGGCGCTGGCCCAGGTGAAGGGCGCCGAGAAGACCAACACGCTGGCCTTCGCGGCCGCCGTGACCCAGTTCTCCGAGGACGCGGCCTCCAAGGCCGCCTCCGGCGACCTCAACTTCAAGACCCGGGAGGAGCTGGAGAAGGGTTACGGGAAGGAGCTGGCCGAGGCGGCCTTCGCGCTCAAGCCGGGCGAGCTCTCCGGCGTGCTGGAGACGGCGCAGGGCGTCTACCTGCTCAAGGCCACCGGCGTGCAGGAGGAGCTCAACCGGCCCTTCGACTCGGTGAAGGCCCAGATCGGCTCGAAGCTCTTCCGCGAGAAGCGGACCAAGGACTTCGACGAGCTGGTCAAGAAGCTGAAGGAGGAGGCCAAGGTGGTGGTGCACGACGCGGAGCTGGAGAAGGTCACCGTCGCCGCCGCCCCCGCCGGCGGGCCCGGCATGCCGGCTGGCATGCCCGGGATGCCCGGGATGCCTGCCGGCATGCCCGGCGCCACCGTCACCCCGGTGCGCCCGCCGCCGCCGCCGCCGCCCGCGCCGGCCATCAAGTAGCCGGTGCGTCGCCGGGCCACCCTCCTCGCCGTCATCCTCGCCGTGGCCGCCTGCGGCCGCTGCGGCGGTGGCGCGCCGGCGCCGGCCCCCGGCCCCAAGGCCGTGGCGCTGGTGAACGGTGAGCCCATCTCCGCCGCGACGCTGGCCCGGGAGCTCCGGCAGACCCGGGCCGGCGCCGAGGGCGGGGGACCGGGCGACGTGCTGCGCCAGCGCGTCGTCGACGACCTGGTGGATCGCGCCCTGCTCCTGCAGCAGGCCCGCGGCCGCTCGGTGGTGGTGGGGCAGGACCAGGTGGAGCGCGCCTTCCTGCGCATCCGCAGCGAGTACCCGGGCACGCACTTCGACGACCTCCTGGCCCAGGAGCGGCTCAGCCAGGGGGAGCTCAAGGCTCGCCTGCGCGACCAGCTCACCGTCGAGCGGCTCTTCCACGAGGAGGTCTTCCCGCGCGTGCAGGTGGCCGACGCCGAGGTGGAGCGCTGGTACGCCGACCACGCCGCCGAGTTCCAGGAGCCGGAGAAGGTGCACGTGCTCCAGGTGGTGGTGGCCAGCCGCGACGAGGCGGCCCAGGTGCGGGAGAAGCTGCGGCGCGATCCGGCCGGCTTCGCCGAGGTGGCGCGCCGGTTCTCGGTGGCCCCCGAGGGGAAGAACGGCGGCGACCTCGGCTGGATCGGCCGCGGCGCCGGCTTCCCCGAGGTCTTCGACGCCTGCTTCGCCATGCCGCTCCACGTCGTCTCCGAGGTGACGCCGTCTCCCTACGGCTTCCACCTCTTCAAGGTCGTGGAGCGGAAGCCGGCCTCCCGTCGCACGCTCGATCAGGCGCGCGCCGAGATCGGCGAGCGGCTCCAGCGCGACAAGCGGGCCCGCGCGCAGGAGGAGTACCTCGCCACGCTGCGGTCCCGCGCCTCCATCCAGATCGACCAGGCGGCCCTCGCCGCGGTGACCCCGTGACCCACGCCCTCCTCGCCCTCGCCCTCGTCCTGGCCGCCAACCCGCCCAAGGCGTCCAGGCCGGTCACCCAGCCACCCCGCACCTACCAGGCCGGCTCGCAGACGCCCGCGCCGCCTCCGGGGGTCTCCACGGTCCCGCAGGAGGGGCGCACCGTCGTCAACCGCGTGGCCGCGCTGCTGAACGGCGAGGTGGTGACGCTGCGCGACCTGCAGGATCGCGCCGGGGAGGACCTGCGCCGCGCCAGCGCCGCGCCGGCCGGGGCGGAGCGCGACCAGGCCACCCGCCGCGCGCTGCGCCGTGCCTGGGAGGCGCTCCTGGCGGAGAAGCTCTTCCGCGCCCAGGCGGTGGCGCTGCAGCTCGAGGTGAGCGACGCCCAGGTGGACAGCGCCGTCGAGGACATCAAGACCCGCAACCGCTTCGACGACACGCAGCTCGACCTGGCGCTGGCCGGGCAGGGGCTGGACCGCGCGGCCTTCAAGGCCCAGATCCGGCGCGAGCTCGAGACCATGCAGGTGCTCAACTACAAGGTCCGCAGCCGGGTCAAGGTGACCGAGGAGGACCTGCGGAACTACTACCAGACCCACCCGGCCGCCTTCGGCGGCGAGGAGGAGCTGCACGTGCGGCACCTCCTCCTGGCGCTGGCCGCCGACGCGCCGGCCGCGGCGGTGCAGGCCGCCCAGGCCCAGGGCGCCCGGCTCCAGCAGCGGCTCCAGGCCGGCGAGGACTTCGCCGCGCTGGTGCGCGAGGTCTCGAAGGGCGCCGGCGCCGAGGTGGACGGTGACCTGGGCTGGCTGAAGCGCGGCCAGATCCAGAAGCAGCTGGAGGACGCCTTCGTCGGCCTGGCGGACGGCCAGGTGTCGAAGCTGGTGCGGTCCGGGCCGGGCCTCCACCTCTTCAAGCTGGAGGAGCGGCGCCGCGCCGGCGGCAAGACCTTCGACCAGGCCAAGGAGGAGAT
>JANNKC010000245.1:0-5575 GCA_031396105.1 Anaeromyxobacter sp. | reverse complement strand
CTGGTGAACGGTGTGGGCTCCTTCCAGGCCACGCCGCGCACGGTGGGGAGCTTCGTGCTCACTGCGACCGATACCGTGAGACCCGGCGTCTCGGGCTCGGCGACCATGACGGTCACGGCGGGCCCGGTGGCCACGCTGGTGACGGTGTCGGGCAGCGGCCAGGTGGGTGGCGTGGGGGCCGCGCTCGCCGCGCCGCTGGTGGTGCGCGCCGCCGACGCCTTCGGCAACCCGAAGGGCGGCATCTCGGTCACCTTCGCTCCGCCAGCCGGCGGAGCGGTCGCCCCGGCCACCACGCTCACCGACCTCGTCACCGGGCAGGCCAGCACGACCGCCACGCTCGGGCCGGCGGCGGGCCCGCAGTCCTTCACCGCCACGGCCGTGGGCGTGGCCACGCCGGTCACCTTCTCCGCCACGGCCGGGGTCCCGGGCGAGCCGATCTCGCTCACCATCACCGGCCTCGCTCCCGCCGTCGTGGCCGGCAGCCCCGCCTCGCTGACCGTGACCGCCTTCGACGCCTTCGGCGCCGTCGCCAACCTGGCCAGCGGCGCGGCGGGCGCGCTCGCCGTCACCTCCACCGACGGGGCGGCCACGCTCCCGGTCGCCCCCCAGCTCACCGTCGGAACCGCCAACCTGGGCGTCACCTTCAAGACCGCCGGCACCCGCTCCATCACCGCCGCCCTGGTCTCCGACCCGACCATCACCGCCTCCGCCACCACGCTGGTCTCCGCGGGGGCCGCCGCCACCCTGGCCTCGGTGTCCGGGGGTGGCCAGGCGGGGACGGTGAACACCGCGCTCGCCGCACCGCTGGTCGTCAGGGTGGCCGACGCCTTCGGCAACGCGAAGCCCGGAGTGACCGTGACCTTCTCGGCCCCGGCCGGAGGCGCGGTCTCGCCGGCCGCCCCGGTCAGCGCGGCCGACGGCACCGCCTCGGTCGCCGCCACGCTCGGCTCGGCCGCCGGGGCGCAGGCCTTCTCCGCCGCGGTGACCGGCCTCATCGGCTTGCCGGTGGCCTTCCCCGCCACCGCCGCGCCCGGCCCCGCCGCCGCGCTGGCCATCACGGGCCTCTCGCCGGGCATCACCGCCGGCGTGGGCGCCCCCTTCACCGTGACGGCCCGCGACGCCTCCGGCAACGTGGCCACCGGCTTCGCCGGCTCGGTCGCCTTCTCCTCGACCGACGGGGCGGCCACGCTGCCGGCCGCGGCCGGGCTCACCGCCGGCACCGGGAGCTTCTCGGCCACCTTCCGCACCGCCGGGGCGCGCACGCTCACCGCCACCCAGGTCGGCGCCGCCACCGTCACCGGCGGCGCCTCCACCACGGTGGCCGCGGCGGCCGCCAGCACCCTCGCGGCGGTCTCCGGGAGCGGGCTGGCGGGCACGGTGGGCCAGGCGCTCGGCGCCCCGTTCGTGGTCCGCGCCACCGACCCGTTCTCCAACCCGGTGGCCGGCGTGACCGTCACCTTCGCCGCCGTGACCGGCGGCGGGTCCATCACGCCGGTCAGCGCCACCACCAGCGCGGCCGGCCAGGCCTCGGCCACCGCCACGCTGGGAGGCCTCGTGGGCGCGCAGGGCTTCACCGCCTCCTCGGCCGGCCTCACCCCCTCGTCGGTGCCGTTCGCCGCCACGGCGGCGCCCGGCGCGGCCGCCGTGCTGGCCGTCACCGGCCTGGCCGCCGGCACCAGCGCGGGCCTGGCCACCCCCGTCACCGTGACCGCCCGCGACGCCTTCGGCAACCTGGCCACCGGCTTCGCCGGCACCGTCACCTTCACCTCGACCGATCCGGCCGCCGCGGTCCCGCCGCCGAGCGCCCTGACCGCCGGGTCGGGCGCCTTCGGCGCCACCTTCTTCACCGCCGGGGCCCGCACGCTGACGGCCACCGTGACCGGCTCGCCCGGCGTCACCGGCAGCGCCTCCACCACGGTGGCCCCGGGCGCGCCCTCGGTCGTCACGCTGACCGGCGCCCCGGCGGTCGTCCCGGCCGGCCTGGCCTTCCAGGTGACGGTGGATCTTCGCGACGCCTTCGGCAACGCGCCGGCCAACCAGGGCGTGACCTTCAACTCGAGCGATCCCAACGCCGTCCTGCCCGTGGCGCCGGTGCTGGTGCAGGGCTCCGGACTCTTCGAGGTGACGCTGGTCGGCGCCGGCTCGCGGAGCCTCACCGTGGCGTCGAGCGGTGCGCCGGCCGTCACCAGCACCGCCACCGTGGCGGTGACGGCGGGCATCGCCAGCCGCCTGGTCTCCGTCACCGGCGGCGGCCAGACCGCCCCGGTGGGCACCGCCCTGCCCGCGCCCTTCGTGGTCCGCGCCGAGGATGCCTTCGGCAACCCCAGGAGCGGCGTCGTCGTGACCTTCACCGCTCCCGCCACCGGCAGCATCGCCCCTGCGAGCACCCTGACCACCGCCGACGGCACCGCCGGCGCCATCGGCACGCTCGGCCAGCTGGCGGGTGTCCAGGCCTTCGGCGCCGCGTGGGCCGGCCTCGGCGCGCCGCTCGGCTTCACCGCCAGCGCCACCCCGGGCCCCGCCGCCAGCCTCGCGCTGGCCGGGCTGCCGGCCGCCGTGGCCGCCGGGACCGTGAACAGCCTGGTGGTCACGGCCCTCGACGCCTTCGCCAACCTGGCCACCGGCTTCTCCGGCGCGGTGATCTTCACCACCGACGATCCGGCCCAGGTGGTGCCCAGCGGCGCCGCGCTCGCCGCCGGCACCGGGACCTTCCCGGTCGTCCTGAAGACCGTCGGCAGCCGCTCGGTCACGGTCCAGGCGCCGGGCGCGCCCGGCCTGACCGCCACGCGCACCACCCTGGTCACCCCGGCGGCGCCGGCCACCGTGGCCCTGGTGGGCACCCCGGGCACCACCGCGCCGGCCGGCACCACCAGCGCCACGCCGGTCTCCGTGCTGGTCACCGACAGCCTGGGGAACCCGGCGCCGGGCTTCACCGTCACCTTCTCCGCCTCGGCGGGCGCCAGCATCAGCCCAGCCAGCGCCACCACCGGCGCCGACGGGCGGGCCTCGGCGACGCCCACGGTGGGCACCGCCGCCGGGCCGTACACCTTCACCGTAACGGCCGCCGGCCTGCAGGGCTCGCCGGCCCCCTTCACGGTGACCGCGGTGGCCGGGGCCGGGGCCTTCCTCGCCCTGGCGCGGCCGAACGGCGCCACGCAGCTCGACTGCGGCTGCTACGACCTGACGGCTCGCCTGCAGGACCAGTACGGGAACGCGGTGGCCCAGGGGCTCCCCGGCGTCACCGTGACCGCCGGCAGCCAGGCCCAGGTGACCGCCACCGACCTCGTGGCCACCGGGCTGCCGGCCGCGACCGTGACCGGGACGCTCAAGGCCGATGGCACGGCGCTGGTGCGGGTCTGCGACCAGAAGCCGGAGCAGGCCACCGTGACCGTCGCGGCGACCGGCTTCAGCGGCGCCAGCCTGCCGCTCACCTGGCTGCTCGGCCCGCTCGACCCGGCCGCCAGCGCCTTCACCTCGGACACCCAGGTGCTGGCCGCCTACTCCGGGCGGGCCCACCTCACCGTGACGCCGAGGAGCGCCTGCGGAAACCTGCTCGGCGCCGGCCAGGCGGTCACCATGGCCCTGAACGGCCCCGGCTCCATCACCCCGACGGTGGACGCCGCCAACGGCAGCTACACCGCCACCGTGGACGTGGCGCCCTGCCCGATCGCGCTGGCCACCCAGGCGACGGCCCGGGTCGGCGGCGTCGACCTCGCGCCGGTCGCGCTCAGCATCGCCTGCGTGGCCCCGTCCGCCGAGCAGACCGGGGTGGTGCTCAGCCGCACCGCCCTCGCGCTGTGCGACAACCCGGCCAAGGATCAGGTGAGCGCCACCGTGACGCCTCGCGACGACGCCGGCGCGGCCATGGGCCCGGGTAACCAGGTGTCGCTGGCGATGGCTGGCCTGACGGGCGGCGCCGTGACCGACGCGGGCAACGGCACCTACACCGCCACCTTCGGCGCCGCCGACTGCGCCAGCACCGCCGCGCGACCCATCACCGTGCGGGTCAACGGCGTGGACCTCGCGCCGCCCGGCGCGGCGCTCACGGTGACCTGCGCCGCGGTCGACGCGGCGTCCTCGGGCATCTCGGCGGCCTCGACGCCTGGCGTGGCCGACGGCGTCAAGCAGGTGGAGCTGACGGTGGCGGCGGTCAACACCTGCGGGGACCCGGCCCGCGGCCGGTCCGTGCAGCTCGCCACCACCCTCGGCACCCTGGGGGCGCCCACCGGGACCACCGACGCAGCCGGCACGCACGTCTCCTGGCTCACCGCGACGCAGGCGGGTCCGGCCACCCTGAGCGCCACCGTGGGCGGCGTCCCGCTGGCCTCCACGAGCGTCACCTTCAACGCCCCGCCCTCCGGCGGCGGCGGCTGTGCCAGCGGCGGCGGCGGCGGGCTCCTGGCGCTGCTCGGCCTGGGGCTGGCCCGCTGGGCGGCGCGACGCCGGCGGGCCTGAGGCGGGGCGGGGCGGGGTCGGCGATCGCGGTCGGGGTTCCGCCCGCAAGCGTCCGTTCCTGCTCGTCAACCTCCGGGGGTTCGTTCGGTTGACGAGCCCGGTGCGGCCTGCCATCTTGCCGACCCATGACGGCCACGCTCCCGATCGGCATCGAACCCATCTCCGGCGACGAGGCGCGCCGCCTCATCCACCAGACCGAGGGCGCCGAGCTCGAGGCGCTCATGGCCCGCGCCGCCGCCGTTCGCGCCGCGGTGCACGGGCAGGAGGTGGCCCTCTGCGGCATCGTCAACGCCAAGAGCGGCCACTGCCCGGAGAACTGCGGCTTCTGCTCGCAGTCGGCCCACTTCGACGAGGCGCAGGCGCCGGAGTACCCGCTCATGAGCGCCCGCGAGATCGCCGACCAGGCCAGGATCGCCGAGCGGGCCGGAGCGCGCGAGTTCTCCATCGTCACCTCCGGCACCCGCGTCGCCAAGGAGCAGGAGCTCCGCACCATCGAGGAGGCGGTCCGGCTCATCCGCCAGGAGACCAGCGTGGAGCCCTGCGCCTCGCTCGGCCTGATGCGCACGCCGGAGCTGACGCGGCTGAAGGGCGCCGGCCTGATGCACTACCACCACAACCTGGAGACGGCCCGCAGCTTCTTCGACCAGGTGTGCACCACCCACACCTACGACGAGCAGCTCGACACCATCCGCGACGCCCGCGACCTCGGCTACAAGGTCTGCTCCGGCGGCATCCTCGGCATGGGTGAGACCCCCGAGCAGCGCGTCGAGTTCGCCGAGACCATCCGCGACCTCGGCATCGACTGCGTGCCGGTCAACTTCCTCAACCCGCGCCCGGGCACGCCCATGGCCGGCGTGAAGGCCATCACGCCGGGCGAGTGCCTGGCCGCGCTGGCGGTCTTCCGGCTCATGATGCCCGGCGCCCACCTCTTCGTCATGGGCGGCCGCGAGGTGAACCTGGGCGCGCTGCAGCACCGCATCTTCGAGGCCGGCGCCGACGGCACCATGGTGGGCAACTACCTCACCAGCGCGGGCGGTGCGCCGGACCAGGTGACCGCCATGGTGAAGGACCAGGGGTTGACGCTGCGCCCGCCCTCCACCGGCAAGGCCTGGGGCTTCAC
>JANNKC010000234.1:0-67344 GCA_031396105.1 Anaeromyxobacter sp. | reverse complement strand
GCCCCGAGCGTAGGCGAGCCCAAGCGAGCCGGAGTCGAGGGGCCGCCCTTGGACGCGGGCCGTACCTCGACTCCGCGCCTGCTGCGCAGGCGCTACGCTCGGCACGACCGGTGTTGCCGGATCGCGAACTGCCGTTTAGCGGCCTCGCGCCGCCCTCGCCTCAGCCTCCGTCCGGAGAGCCTGGCTCGGGGGCGGGGTCCGGCCGGCGCGCGGGTGCACCGGCCGGGGGCAGGACGATCCGGATGGGCGGAGGCAGAGGCGGCTCGCCCGTCGGCTCCAGACGCTGCGGCTGGTCGGCCGTGGGCGGCTCCACGGGCGCGGCCGGGGCGGCCGGCGAGGCCACCGGAGCGGCCACGGGCGTCGGAGCGGCCACGGGCGTCGGAGTGACCCAGGTGCGTCGCTGGACCGGGGCCGGCGGGGCCGGAGGCGGGGCCGGCGGTGGAGGCGGAGGCGCCGTGAGGGCGCCCTTCAGCCGCTGCGCCCGCTCGTGGCGCGGGTTGGCGGCCAGGAGCCTCGCCAGCGTGGCGACGGCCTCCTCCTTCCGGCCGCCGGCGACCTGGGCTCGGGCCAGCAGGTAGCGGGCCCGCAGGAGGTCGGGGTGCTCCGCCGCCAACCTGGCGAGCGCCGCCAGCGCCGGCTCGCGCCCGCCCGATGTCCTGAGGGCGAGCCAGGCCTCCGCGAGATCGGCCCACCGGTCGGCGCCGCGCGTGCGGGCCAGGGCCGCCTGCCGGGTGGTCTCGTCCCGCTCGCTGGCCAGCGCGGCCGCCACCGCCAGCCCTCGCGCGGCCAGCGCCTCTCCGCCAGGGCCGGCCGCCACCGCCTTGAGCTCGCTCGCCGCCTGGGCGGTGAGCCGCTCGGCCTCCTGGCGTCGCGGCGCCAGCTCCCCCTCCAGCCGGGTGGCCTCCACCGCCAGGAGCCGCAGGACGTCCTCCACGCCGGCGGGCGGCCCGCCCATCAGCCGCTCGCGCTCGGCGGCCCGCCGCGCCAGCTGCTCGGCGAAGGGCTCGGCCTCCTCCAGCTGGCCGGCCGCCAGGAGGAGGCGCGCCAGCGCCCGGTCGGCCGCGGCGTCGAGCCGGGAGGGTGCCCGCGCCAGGATGGTGTCGTAGAGCTGGACGGCGCGCGTCAGGCTGCCGGTGTCGTCCTGCGTCAGGCGGGCCGCGGCCTCGGCGGCGAGCCGCAGCACCTCGGGGTCGGGGCGGCGGCGCCAGAGCGCGGTGCCGCCCGCCACGAGCGCGACCAGCAGGAGCGCCGCGGCCGGGACGAGCAGCCGCCGCCAGAGCGTGGACCGCTGGAAGCGCGCCTCGAAGGCCCCCACGGTGCCGCGGCGCCCGGAGGCGGACCGGGCCCCGGCCTGGGCGGTCGCGGGCGAATGGACGGCGGGCGGCGGGCGGCGGTAGATGGCGGGACCGGGCCGGGCGCCGCGAGGCGGCGGCGGTGGTGGCGCGACCGGCGCCGCGACCTGGGGTGGCTGTGCTGGCGCCGCCGCCGGCGGTGGTTCGGCCAACGCGGCGGAAGGCGGCTGGGACGGTGGGAGCGGGAGCGGCCCCTGGTCGGCGAACTCGACCGCGGTCGGCTCGGCTGACACGCCGCCGGGCGCGGGCGCCTGGGCGTGGGCGTGGGCGGCCGGGCGCGGCGGCCGGGCGCTGAAGATGGCCTTGCAGCGGGTGCACTGGACCGGAGAGCCTTCCGGTGCGAGGAGCGCCTCGTCGAGCTCATAGATCGTCGAGCAGCGCTCGCAACGGATGATCACGTGGTCTGCCTCCATCCTCCAGGGACACGGAGGTTACCGCGAGCGCCGGCGAGGCGCCACGGCGGCGCCACGGCGAGCGCTACGGAGGCGCCACGGCGAGCGCGGCGCGAGCCCGGGCCAGGCGCAGCTCCCCGATGCCCTCGACGCGGCGCAGGTCGTCCACCGCGCCGAAGGGCCCCCGGGCGGTGCGGTCCGCCACCACCGCGCGGGCCAGCCGCGGCGTGAGCCCTGGCACGAAGGCCAGCGCCCGCGCCCCGGCAAGGTTCGGGTCGAGCGGCACGCCGAGGAGCAACCGTTCCTCGTCGGCCAGGGCGCGCGGCGGACCGGGGTCCGCGGCGCACCCCAGCCAGTGGCGCGGCCGAGCCCCCCGCCCCTCCGGCGCGCACGGGCCGGCGCCGGAGGGTCGCGCCGCCAGGGCCTTCCAGCCCGCTGGAGCGGCCAGCGCGGAGAGGAGGAGGAGGCGGGCGAGGCGGCTGGGCACGGGGCCGGGTGAAGCAAGAACCGGGCGCGGCGCGACTCCGGGTGGCGAGCGCGAGAGAGATGTGGTTGATTCTCCCTCCCGCCGCACGACCACGCTCAGCCCACGGGACCCATCATGCTCACCGTTGAGAAGATTGGCGGCACCTCGATGTCGCAGTTCGGCGAGGTGCTCGCCAACATCATGCTGCGCGAGCCGGACCGCATCTACGGCCGCGTCTACATCGTGTCGGCCTACGCCGGCGTCACCAACCTGCTGCTGGAGCACAAGAAGTCCGGCGAGAAGGGCGTCTATGCCACCTTCGCCGCCGGCGGCGACTACGCCGGGCAGCTCGATGCGCTCACCGGAAAGCTCAAGGAGCTCAACGAGGGCTTCGAACCGCTCGGGCTGCCGCTGGCCGCGGCCGACGCCTTCATCGAGCGGCGCATGTCCGAGCTCAAGGACTACCTCGACTCGATGCACCACGTGCTCGCCTCGGGCTACCTGAAGCGCGAGAGCGTGCTGCTGGCCGGCCGCGAGATGCTGGCCGCCATCGGCGAGGCCCACAGCGCCTTCAACAGCGTGGAGATCCTGAAGGCCAAGGGGATCGCGGCGCGCCTCCTCGACCTCTCCGGCTTCGACGACGACGAGCCGCTCACCATCGACGAGCGCATCCACGAGTCCTTCAAGGGCGTGGATCCCGCCAGGCAGGTGGTGGTGGTGACCGGCTACACCAAGGGCGTCGAGGGCATCATGCGGGAGTTCGACCGCGGCTACTCGGAGGTCACCTTCAGCAAGGTGGCCGTGGAGCTCAAGGCCGACGAGGCGGTCATCCACAAGGAGTTCCACCTCTCCTCCGCCGATCCGGCCATCGTGGGCGCGGGCAACACGGTGGTGGTGGGCAAGACCAACTACGACGTGGCCGACCAGCTGGCCGACGTGGGCATGGAGGCCATCCACCCCAAGGCGGCCAAGCCCATGGAGCTGGCGGGCATCGCCATCCGGCTCAAGAACACCTTCGAGCCGGCCCACCCCGGCACGCTCATCACCAAGGACTACGTGGGCAAGGAGGCGCGCATCGAGGTCATCGCCGGCACGCCGGCGGTCACCATCGTGGAGATCCACGACCCCAACATGGTGGGGACGGTCGGCTTCGATCTCGGCCTCATGGAGATCTTCAAGCGCTACGGCATCAGCTACATCCTCAAGGCCACCAACGCGAACTCCATCACCCACGTGGTCTGGGACAAGGCGGCGGCGCCGGCCTTCATCGAGGAGCTGGAGAACACCTACGAGCAGGTGACGGTGAAGCAGGCCGCCGTGGTGTGCGTCATCGGCTCCAACATCGCCATCCCCGGCGTGCTGGCGCGCGCCGCGCAGGTGCTGGCCGCGAACCAGATCAACGTGAACTGCGTCTCCCAGTCGCTCCGCCAGATCAACATGCAGTTCGTCATCGAGCGGGCCGACTACAAGAAGGCCATCGCCGCGCTCAACAAGGCGCTCTGCATCGACGGCGCCAAGGCCTGACCGGCCGCGCCGGCCACCCCGTCCCCTCGACGCCCGCCGCGGCGCCCAGGAGGTGAACCGTGCACCAGGTGCTCCTGGACGGCGACACGCTGACGCTGGAGGAGGTGGAGGCGGTGGCGCTCGGCCGCGCCCGCGCCGAGCTGGCGCCCTCGGCCCGCGCCAGGGTGGCCGCCGCGCGCGCGCTGGTGGAGGCCCGCCTCGACGACGGCGAGGCCCACTACGGCATCAACACCGGCTTCGGCACGCTGGCCGAGGTGCGCATCCCGCGGGACGACCTGCGGCGGCTGCAGCGCAACCTGGTCCTGTCGCACTCGGTGGGCGTGGGCGATCCCCTGCCCGCCGCCGAGACGCGCGCCCTCATGCTGCTGCGCGGCGCCTGCATGGCCAAGGGGCTCTCCGGCATCCGCCCGGTCACCCTGGAGCTCCTGCTGGCCTGCCTGGACCGCGGCGTGCTGCCGGTGGTGCCCGAGCGCGGCTCGGTGGGCGCCTCCGGCGACCTGGCGCCCCTGGCCCACCTGGCGCTGGTGCTCATCGGCGAGGGCGAGGCCCTGCTGGCCGGCCAGCGGCTGCCGGGCGCCGAGGCGCTGCGGCGCGCCGGCCTGGCGCCGGTGGTGCTGGAGGCCAAGGAGGGGCTGGCGCTGGTGAACGGCACGCAGGCCATGGCGGCGGTGGGCGCGCTGGCGCTGCGGAGGGCCGAGCGGCTCTGCGATCTGGCCGACCTGGCCGGGGCCATGACGCTGGAGGGGCTCTCCGGATCGCACCGCCCCTTCATGGCGGAGATCCAGGCGGCGCGCGGCCAGCTCGGGCAGGTGGCCAGCGCGGCGCGGCTGAGGGCGCTGCTGGCGGGCTCGGAGATCAACGCCGCGCACCAGGGGCCGGGCTGCCACAAGGTGCAGGACCCCTACTCGCTGCGCTGCATGCCCCAGGTGCACGGCGCGGCACGCGACGGCGTGGGCTTCTGCCGCGGCGTGCTGGCGCGCGAGGTCAACGCCGCCACCGACAACCCGCTGGTCTTCCCCGAGCTGGGCGAGATCATCTCGGGCGGCAACTTCCACGGGCAGCCGGTCTCGCTGGCGCTGGACGTGCTGGCCATCGCCGCCTCGCACCTGGCCACCATCTCGGAGCGGCGCGTCGAGCAGCTGGTCAACCCGTCGCTCTCGCACCTGCCGCCCTTCCTGGCCAAGAACCCGGGGCTCGACTCCGGCTTCATGATGGTGCAGGTGACGAGCGCGGCGCTGGTCTCGGAGAACAAGGTGCTGTGCCACCCGGCCAGCGTCGACTCCATCCCCTCCTCGGCGGGGCGGGAGGACCACGTCTCCATGGGCATGACCGCCGCGCTCAAGGCGCGCCGCGTGGTGGAGAACGTGCGCACCTGCCTCTCCATCGAGCTGCTGGTGGCGGCGCAGGCCATCGATCTCGCGGCGCCGCTCCGGCCGTCGGCGCGGGTGGCCGAGGCGCACGCCCGCCTGCGGGCCGTGGTGCCGACGCTGGACGGCGACCGGGAGCTGGGGCGGGACATCGCCGCGGTCTGCCGGCTCGTCGACGAGGGCGGCCTGGATCTGTGAGACGCCGGTGTCCCGGCCAACCACGTCTCGTCAGGCCCTGGGCGCGGACGGTCCAGCGGCGAGCCGGATGGCCCGCCGCAGGCCAGGGAAGCGCGGCGCCTCCGCCGCCTCGGCCGGCGGCAGGAAGAGGGCCTCCACGTGCTCCTCCGAGAGGCGCGGCGTGAAGCCCGGCGGCAGGCGGGCCACGAAGGCCTCCTCCTCCGCGGTGCGCAGCTCGCCGGGCGGCAGCCCCAGCACGGCGGGGTCGATGCCGAAGCCGTGGCGGTAGCCCAGCGGCTCCACCGGCACGTCGGCGCCGGTCTCCTCGCGCAGCTCGCGGCGGGCCGCCTGGGCGGGCGTCTCCCCCGGCTCGAGGCGGCCGGTCACCGGCTGCCAGAAGCCGCCGCGCGCCGGCGTCCGCTTCAGCAGCAGGACCCGCCCGTCGGCCGCCAGCGCCACCACCGAGACGGTGCGGAGCGGCGGCGCGGCCGGCTCGGCGCGGCGCCCCGTCACCTCCGCCAGGTGGGCCGCCAGGCGGGCCTCCACCTCGGCCATGGGCGTGGCCGCGCGGCCACGCGCCGCCAGCTCCTGGGCCAGGCTGGTCACGCCGAGCCGAGGATCGGCGATGCCGCAGGGCACGATGACCTGGAAATGGGTCAGGTCGGGCGCCACGTTCAGGGCCAGCCCGTGGCTGGTGATCCAGCGCGAGAGGTGGACGCCCACCGCGCCGATCTTGCGGCTCCCCACCCAGGCGCCGCGGTGCGCCTCATGGCGCCCCGCCACCACGCCGTCGTCGGCGCAGGTCCGGATCATGGCCTCCTCCAGCGCGGCCACGTACCTCTTCACGTCGGGCCGCTCGGCCAGATCCAGCACCGGGTAGGCCACCAGCTGCCCGGGGCCGTGGTAGGTCACGTCGCCGCCGCGGTCGGTCTCGTGGAGCTCGAACCCCTGGCTGGCCAGCCAGGCCGGCGCGGCCACGATGTTGGCCCGCTCGGCCGAGCGACCCAGCGTGAGCACCGGTGGGTGCTCCAGCAGGAAGAGGTGGTCGGTGGCCGGCGGCGTGGCGGCGCGCACGGCGTCGCCGCCCAGGCGCATGAGCGCCAGGCCATCGAGGTACTCCACCCGGCCGAGCCGATGGACCAGGAGCGTGCGCATCAGCCGACCGCCGGAGCGGCCCGGCCCGTGGACGGGCGTCGTGCGGCACGAGGGGACGGCCCGCGTCCGTCGCCCGGCGGCGGGCTCAGGCCTTCACCTCGCGCCGCGGCCGCTCCGGACGGTTGATGGCGTGGATGGCCTCGCCCAGCGCCGCCTTGCAGGCCTCCATGAAGGCCTCCGGCAGCGTGGGGTGGGCGTGGATGGTGAGCGCCACGTCCTCCAGGTAGGCGCCCATCTCCAGCGCCAGCGCCGCCTCGGCGATGAGGTCGCTCGCCTCCGGGCCGCAGATGGTGACGCCCAGGAGCAGCTTGGACGCCTTGTCGCCCACCACCTTGACGAACCCTTCGGTGTGGTCGATGGCGATGGCGCGCCCCAGCGCCGCGAAGGCGAACTTGCCGGTGATGGGCTCGTGGCCGGCGGCGCGCGCCTCCTCCTCCGAGAGCCCCACCGCCGCCACCTCGGGGTCGGTGAAGATGGCGCCGGGCATGGCCACCCAGTCGCGCACCACCTTGCGCCCGGCGATGACCTCGGCGGCGATCTCGCCCTCCTTGGAGGCCTTGTGGGCCAGCAGCGGCGGGCCGGTCAGGTCGCCGATGGCGAAGATGGTGGGGACGGCGGTGCGGTACTGCGGGTCCACCTCGACGAAGCCGCGAGGCGAGAGCTTCACCCCCACCTCGGCGAGCCCCAGCCCATCCGAGTTGGGGCGCATGCCCACCGCCACCAGGATCCGGTCGCACGGGAGCTCGAGCGGAGCGCCGTCCACCTCCGCCTTCACCAGGAGCGCGCCAGCCTTCTTCTCGTACCCCTTGGCCTTGGCCCCCACGTGGACGATGGCCCCGCGCTGGCGCAGCCCCTTCTGCACCAGCCGCACCGCCTCGGGGTCGATGCCGGTGAGGATCTGCGGCAGGGCCTCCAGGAAGGTCACCTTGGCCCCGAGCTTGGCGTAGACCGTGCCGAGCTCCAGCCCGATGACGCCGCCGCCCACGATGACCAGCCGCTTTGGCACCTCGGGGAGGTCGACGGCGTCCCTGGCGCTCCAGACGTCCTTCCCGTCGAAGGCGAAGCCCGGGATCTCCACCGGGCGCGCGCCGGTGGCCACGATGAAGGCGCCGGCCTCCACCCGCGTGGTGCCGGACGCGCCGGTCACCTCGATGGCGTTCCCGGCCACGAACTTCGCGGTGCCCTTCAGCACCTCGACGCCGTTCCCCTTCTCGAGCTGCCCGACCCCGCCCACCAGCTTCTTCACCACCGCGTCCTTGAAGGCCCGCAGCTTGTCCACGTCGATGCGCGGCGCCTCCACCAGCACGCCCCGCTCCGAGGCACCCCGCACGTCCTCCACCAGGTTGGCGGCGGCGATGAGCGCCTTGGAGGGGATGCAGCCCCAGTTGAGGCAGACGCCGCCGAGCGACTCGCGCTCGACGAGGGCCGTCTTCTTGCCCAGCTGGGCCAGCCGGATGGCCGCGACGTAACCGCCGGGGCCGGCTCCGATGACCACGGCGTCGAAGGTGCTGGTGGACATGGGCGCTCCGGGTGAAAAGGTGGCGGGAACATAGTGGCGAGGGGGCGGTCGCCACAAGCGCGGGGTGCGGCCTGCCGGGCGTCCAGCTCGACCCGTCCGTGACCTGCCTGGTGGCCGCCCCAGGCCGGCTGGCCACCGACGGTCGGGGGCTGGCTGGACCGGGATCTCCACTGGCTCGGCAAGCCATTCAGCGCACGGTCTCCGTCCGATGACGGGCGTTGCGATCACTTCGAGTAGACTGGTCCAGGGCTGCTTGAAGGAGACCTGGACGTGGCTGCGCAGCAGACCGTTCTTCTGGTTGGCGGCACCGGACGCACCGGCCGGCGAGCGCTGCGGCAGCTCCTGGACCGCGGCATCAGCGTTCGCGCCATCGTGCGATCGGGCCGGACGCTCCCCCCCGGCGTCGCGGGGCACCCCAACCTGACGGTGATCGAGGCCAGTCTGCTGTCGCTCCCCGACGGCGAGCTGCAACGCCACCTTGGCGGCTGCGATGCCGTCGTCTCGTGCCTCGGGCACGTGCTCAGCCTCAAGGGCATCTTCGGACCGCCGCGCGACCTCGTGAGGAGAGCCACGACGCGCCTGTGCCGAGGCATCGAAGCGCTCGAACCCGCCAGGCCGGTCAAGTTCATCCTCATGAGCAGCGTCTCCGTCCATCGCCCGGAAGGCCTCGACACGCGCCGGGGCTCTCTCGAGAGGGCATTTCTCTGGATGCTCTGCGGCGTGCTCCCTCCAGCCGGCGACAACCAGCGAGCGGCGGACTTCCTTCTCGAGAGGATCGGGCCGGACAACGCCTTCGTTCAATGGGTGGTGGTCCGACCGGACTCGCTCCTGGAGGGCGAGGTCTCGGAGTACGCGCTGCACGAGGGCCTCGTGAACAGCCTCTTCGCGCCCGGCAGCACGAACATGGCCAACGTCGCGCACCTCATCTGCGAGCTGGTGACCAACCCGCAGACGTGGGCCGACTGGAGGTCCAGGCTGCCAGTGATCGTCAACCCTCCGAGCGCCCCATCCGGCGCCTTCCGGGTGTCGGACCGGTGATGCATGATACTGAACGCATGAGCACCCGTCCCGCCAGCCTCCCCACCTCCGCCTCCACGGGCACCGCGGCTCCTCCCGCAGCGCTCGTGGAGGCGGCGCGGGTGCTGGAGCTGCCGTCGCCCTCGGAGCGGCGCCACGTGCTGCGGAACGAGGCGGCGCTGCTGCTCGACGGGCTGCTCGTGCGCGTGGCCCGCGGCCGGTCGGCCATCGACGTGGCGCTCTGCGAGGGGCTGGGCGCCCTCTCGGTGGGGGATCGGGTGCTCAGGCTCGGCTATTCGGGCGTGGGCGACTACGCGCGGGAGCGGCTTGGCGTGGCAGCGCGGACCGGCCAGGCGCTCGCCCGGCTGGGCCGGGCGCTCGGCGAGCGCCCCCTGCTCCTCGCGGCGGTCCGGGCCGGCGAGGTGAGCCTCCGCGCGGCCCAGGCTGTGCTGCCGGTGGCATCGGGCGCCACGGAGTCCGCGTGGGTGGAACGGGCGCGCGCCATGACGGTGCGGGCGCTCCTCGCGGCGGTGCAGGGGGCAGTGCAGGCGGCCTCGAGCGGGGCCGACGGGAAAGCTCCGGCCGGAGGTGGGGCTGGCGTCGTCGAGGTTGGCGTCGCCGCCGACGCCGATGCAGCCGCCAGTGCTGACGGCGACGAACCGGGGGCCGAGCCCTGGCAGCGGGTCACGCTCGAGGTGACGGCGGGCGCGCGCGACGCCCTGGAGCGGGCGCTCGACCTCGCGGGGCAGGTGCTCGGCGAGGGGGCGCCCCGGTGGCAGCGGCTGGAGGCGGTGGCGCAGGAGTACCTGGGCGCCCACGGCGGCGACGAGGCCGACGACGAGGTGGTGGCCGCCACGCTGGCCGCCTGGCGCGGCGAGGGGGTGGAGCGGGCGAGCCGGGCCGCCGGCCGGGGCGACCACCCCGACCTCTTCGAGCGCGAGCCGGGCTGGCGGGAGCGCCTGGAGGCGTTCCTCGAGGAGGAGACCGAGCGCTGGTGTCACCTCGAGAAGGTGGAACGCGTGGCGGCGCCGCCGCTCGACGAGGCGGCCCACCCGGCCCGGCTCGACGCCGCCCTGCGCGAGCTCGCCGCCCTGCGGGCATGCTGGGATTCGCTCCTCGGCCACCTCGCGCTCCTCGTCCGGTCGATCGGCCTGTGGCGCGACATGCGGTTCCTCACCTTCGCCCACTACTGCCGGGAGCGGCTCGGCCTCGGGGTGCGCCAGGTGGAGGCGCGCATCGCGCTCGAGCGGCGGCTCCACGGACTGCCCGGTCTGCGGGCGGCGCTCGACGGCGGCCGGCTCGACGGGGAGCGGGCGCGGCTGGTGGCCCGCGTGGCCGACGAGCGCAGCGAGGCTGGCTGGATCGCCCGGGCGGCCGAGGCACCGGCGGTGGCGCTCCGGTGCGAGGTGGAGGCGGTCGAGGCGGCCCCACACACCCCCTGGGCCGTTGCTGCGCGGCTGTGTGCGCCGGAGGAGCCGGTGGCTGAGGTGCGCCTGCGGGTGCCGCTGCGGGTGGCGGCGCTCCTCGCCGCGGCGCTCCGGGCGGCGCAGCGGGCGCCCTGGCCATTCGCGGCGGCGCGGCTCCGCACCGACGCCGAGTGCCTCACCCTGGTCGCCGCCCATTTCCTCGAGGCCTGGGCCGGCCAGCCGCGCGCTCGTGCCACGCCTCAGCGGCGGGCGCTCCGGCGGGACGGCCACCGCTGCCAGGTACCCGGCTGCAGCCGGCAGGCGGTCCACGCCCACCACGTCACCTTCCGCTCACGTGGCGGCGGCGACGTGCCGGAGAACCTGGTCAGCCTCTGCGCCGCCCACCACCTCCAGGGCGTCCACCGCGCCTTCGTCCGCGTCCGCGGGGTGGCGCCCCACGCGCTCCGGTGGGAACTCGGGGAGCGCCTGGAGCAAGGGCGGCTGGAGCGCCCGGAGGGCATGCCGGACACCGTCGCGGGCCCGGCAGGCGGGCCGGGCGCCGGGTGAATCCCGATGAGCCGTGGACCACGGGGTTACCCGGCTGCAGCCGGCAGGCGGTCCACGCCCGGCGGCCACCGGGCCTCACACCATGCGCATGAAGAGCAGGTTTGGATCTTCGAGGTACCGGATCACCTCGTAGCAGAAGGCGGCCGCCTCGTGGCCGTCCACCACCCGGTGGTCGCTGGTGACCGAGAGGTGCATCACGTCGCGCACCACCACCTGGCCATCGCGGACCACCGGCGTGGGGCGGATGCGGTGGACGCCGAGGATGCCGACCTCCGGGTGGTTGAGCACCGGCGTGGCGAAGAGGCCGCCCAGCGCCCCCAGGCTGGTGATGGTGAAGGTCGAGCCCCCCTGGTCCTCGGGCCGGGCGCGGCCGGCCCTGGCGTCGGCGGAGAGCCGCTCGATCTCCCGGGCCAGGTCGAGGAGCGATCGGCCATCGGCGCCGCGCACCACCGGCACCAGCAGGCCGCCCTCGGTGGCCGAGGCGATGCCGATGTCGTGGCGCCTCTTGAGCACGATCTCGCCGGCCGTCTCGTCGAGCGCGGCGTTGAGCATGGGGTGGCGCTTCAGCGCCGCCACCACCGCCTTCACCACGAAGGGCAGGAAGGTGAGCTTCACGCCCTCGGCCTGCGCCGCGGCGGCCATGCCCTCCTTGACCCGCTTGAGCTCCGTGGCGTCGCACTGCTCCACGAAGGTGAAGTGGGCGGCCGTCCGCTTGGACAGGGCCACCTTCTCGGCGATCTTGCGCCTGAGGCCGCGGAACGGGATGCGCTCGTCGGGGCCGCTGGCGGTCGGTCCGGGCGCTGCCGCGGCGCGCCAGGGGCCCGCCTTCCCCGCCGCGAGGTCCGCCTTGGTGACCCGGCCACCAGGGCCACTGCCCGCCACCCCGTTGACGTCCACCCCGAGCTCTCGGGCCAGGGCACGGACCGCCGGCGCGGCGAGCGCCTTGCGGGTCGCGGTCTCCCTCGACTCCGGGCCGGCAGAGCCGGCCCTACGCTCGGGATGCGCGGCCACGCTGCTGGCGCCGGCCGAGGATGTCGCGGTCGTGGCAGCGGTCGTGGCAGCGGTCGGGGCCGCGGTCGGGGCCGCGGTCGGGGCCGCGGTCGGAGCCGCGGTCGGAGCCGCGGTCGGGGTCGAGATCGGGGTCGCGGCGTCCGGAAGCTCCTCGAGCTCCAGCTCCACCAGCGGCGCGTGGACCTTGGCGATCTCCCCCTCCTTCCAGAACTTCCGCGTCACCCGCCCGCGCTTCGGCGACGGGATGACCACGGTGGCCTTGTCGGTCATCACCTCGACGAGCGGCTGGTCCTCCGCCACCAGCTCGCCTTCGACCACGAACCACTTCTGGATCTCGGCCTCGACGACGCCCTCTCCGATGTCCGGCAGCTCCAGCAGGTAGGTCATGCGTGGCTCGGGTCCCGGCTAGAAGTTCACCGTCTGGCGCAGCGCCCTCAGGATGCGGGGCGCGCGCGGGAGGTACTCGTTCTCGAGGGCGTAGGGGAAGGGCGTGTCGAAGCCGGTGACTCGCAGCACCGGCGCCTCCAGCGAGAGGAAGCAGCGCTCCTGGATGAGCGCCACCAGCTCCGCGCCGAAGCCGCAGGTGAGCGGCGCCTCGTGGACCACCACGGCGCGCCCGGTCTTCCCCACCGAGGCCAGGATGGCGTCGAGGTCGAACGGCTGGAGCGAGCGCAGGTCGAGCACCTCCACGTCGATCCCCTCGGCCTCCGCCTCGCGCGCCGCCCGGTCGGCCTCGTGCCACATGGCGCCCCAGGCGATGAGGGTGACCTGGCTGCCCGTCCGAGTCACCGCCGCCACGCCGAGGGGCAGGCAGAAGTCGCCCTCCGGGACCTCGCCCTTGGCGGCGCGGTAGACCCGCTTGGGCTCGAGGAAGAGCACCGGGTCCGGATCGCGGATGGCCGCGGTCAGGAGCCCCTTGGCGTCGCGCGGCGTGGCCGGGCAGACCACCTTCAGGCCGGGCGTGTGGATGAAGAGCGCCTCCGGCGACTGCGAGTGGTAGTGGCCGCCCTTGATGCCGCCGCCGTAGGGGGTGCGGATGGTGAGCGGGCAGGGATACTGGCCGCCCGACCGGTAGCGGTACTTGGCCACCTCGTTCACGATCTGATCGAAGGCCGGGTAGATGAAGTCGGCGAACTGGATCTCCGGCACGGGCTTGAGGCCGTAGAGGGCCATGCCCACCGCGACGCCGATGATGCCCCCCTCGGCCAGCGGCGTGTCGATGACGCGGCCATCGCCGAACTCCTGCTGCAGGCCGGCGGTGGCCCTGAAGACGCCGCCGAAGGCGCCCACGTCCTCGCCCAGCACCACCACGCTGGGGTCGCGGCGCATCTCCAGCCGGAGGGCGTCGTTGACCGCCTGGATGATGTTCATGACCGGCATGCGCGCCCCTCAGGCGTCGCCGTGGCGCGGGTTGGACACGCGCGGGTCGGCGGCCATGGCCTCGCGGAGCTCGGCCAGCTGCTCCCGCTGCTGCCGCATGGGCTCGGCGTAGACGTCCTCGAAGAGGCTCTCCACCGGCGGCCGGGGATCCTCGGTCTCGGCCTGCCGCAGCGCCGCCAGCAGCTCGGCGCGCACCCCGTCGCGCAGGACCGCGTCGCCGGCCTCGTCGAGCAGGCCGCGGCGGGCCAGGAGCCGCTGGATGCGCAGGATGGGGTCCTTCTTCTTCCAGGGCTCCACCACCTCGGCCGCCCGGTAGGCGCGCGGGTCGTCGGAGGTGGAGTGGCCCTCCAGCCGGTAGGTGACGAACTCCAGGAGCGTGGGCCCCTGGCCGGCGGCGGCGCGAGCCCGGGCCCGCCGGGTGGCGTTGAAGACGGCCAGGAGGTCGTTGCCGTCGACCCGCTCGCCGCGCATGCCGTAGGCGATGGCCTTCTGGGCGATGGTCTCGGAGGCCGTCTGGTGCTCCCGCGGCACGCTGATGGCCCAGCCGTTGTTGCGGCAGGCGAAGACCACCCCGAGCCGCTGCACCGCCGCGAAGTTGAGGCCGGTGTGGAAGTCGTTGGCGCTGGTCGACCCGTCGCCGAAGTAGACCAGCGGCACCACGTCGTCGCCGCGGATGCGCGCCGCCCAGGCCACCCCGGTGGCCTGCGGCAGCTGGGTGGCGACGGGCGAGCTGATGGAGACGAAGTGGCCCGGCGCCCAGCTCTCGTGGCAGGGCATCTGCCGCCCCTTCACCGCGTCGCCGGCGTTGCCCAGCAGGCCGCACATGAAGACCGGCAGCGGCAGCCCGCGCAGGAAGGCGGCCCCGTGCTCGCGGTAGGAGGGGAAGATCCAGTCCTGCGGCGCCATGGCGGCCGCCGTGCCGAAGACGGTGGCCTCCTCGCCGATGGAGCCGACGTAGAAGCCGATGCGCCCCTGGCGCTGCAGCGTGATCATCCGCTCGTCGAGCTGCCGCTCCAGCACCATCCAGCGGTAGAGCGCCAGGAGCTGGGCATCCGGCATGGTGAGCTCGCCCCCGTCGGCGAGCCGCCCCTCCTCGTCCACCACGGCGTAGAGCGGGAACGCCTCGAGCGGGGCCCCGGGCGGCGGCGCGGGGGCCGCGGCCGGGCCCGCCTCGGCCTGGAGGCGGCGCCGGGCGGTCGGCTCGGTGGGCTGGGCGCGGCGCATGGTGGGCCTCAGGGCGCGGCGCGGGCGCCGAGCTCGCCGCGCAGGAAGAGCTCGGCGGCCCGGTAGGAGGAGCGGACCAGCGGCCCGCTCGCCACGTAGCGGAAGCCGAGCTCGAGGCCGCGCCTGCGCCAGCCGTCGAAGGCCTCGGGCGTCACCCACTCCGCCACCGGCAGGTGCCACTGGCTGGGGCGCAGGTACTGGCCGAAGGTCAGGATCTCCACGCCGTGGGCGCGCAGGTCGCCCATGGCCTCCTCCACCTCGGCGGCCGTCTCGCCGAGGCCGAGCATGAGGGAGGACTTGGTGACCACCCGCGGGAACTCGCGCTTCATGCGGGCCAGCACGTCCAGCGTCTGCTGGTAGCCGGCGCGGGCGTCGCGCACCACCGGCGTGAGGCGGCGCACCGTCTCCAGGTTGTTGGCGAAGACGTCGGGGGCGGCACGCCCCACCGTGCGGACCGCCTCGGCGTCGCCGCGGAAGTCGGGCGTGAGCACCTCCACCAGCAGGCCGTCCAGGGCCTTGAGGCGGCGGATGGCGTCGGCGAAATGGCCGGCGCCACCGTCGGGCAGGTCGTCGCGGTCCACGCTGGTCACCACGATGTAGTCGAGCCCCAGCTCGGCGACGGCCTCGGCGAGGTGGCGCGGCTCGTCGGGATCCAGCGGCGGCGGGTGGGCCGCCGTCTTGACGTGGCAGAAGCGGCAGCCGCGGGTGCACAGGTCGCCCATCAGCATCACCGTGGCCGTGCCGCCGCTCCAGCACTCCCCCACGTTCGGGCAGTGGGCCTCGGCGCACACGGTGTGGAGCTCGAGCCGCGACAGCGTCTCCTTGACCCGCTGGTAGCGCTCCCCGCCGGCCACCGGCACGCGCAGCCAGCGCGGCTTGCCGGCCGCCAGCGGGACCCCGCCCTCGCGGAGCGCCGCCGCCAGCTCCCGGCGGGAGGTGGGGAGGCGCTCCTCGTCCAGGATGGGGAGGCTGGGCAGGCCGATCGCGCTCATGTGTCAGCCGCCACTTAGCGGCGCCCGACTCCCGGGTCAAGGCGCGGATGACGGGTGGTATACTCCGCGCCCACGTGGCACCCCGGGCGGGGCGCCGGAGGGGAGCCGCCGCAGCATGCCAGAGACCGCCGCCGACCCGAGACACGAGGCCACCCACATCCTGGTGGTGGACGATGACGAGGCGGTGCGTGACGTCATCGGCGTCCTGCTCAAGGAGGAGGGCTACCTGCCCACCATGGTGGGCGGCGCGGAGGCCGGCCTGGCGGCCGCCCGGCTGGAGGACTTCCCGCTCGTCATCAGCGACATGAAGATGCCGGGCAAGGGGGGCGACTGGCTCCTCGAGCAGCTCCGCGAGGCGCGGCCGGACACGGCGGTCATCATGCTCACCGCCTTCGGCGACACCGAGGCGGCGGTGGAGTGCCTGCGAAAGGGAGCCTCCGACTACCTCCTCAAGCCGCCCAAGGTGACCGACCTGATCCGCGCCATCGAGCGGGCGCTGGCCAAGCGGCGGCTCGAGCTGGCGCGGCAGCGCTACCGGCGCAGCCTGGAGAAGCGGGTGCGGGATCGGACCGCCGAGCTGCAGCAGGCGCTCCGCGACCTGGAGGCCACCTACGGCACCACGCTCTGGGCGCTGGTGGCCGCCCTCGACGCCCGCGAGCACGAGGTCTCCAACCACTCGCAGCGGGTGGTGCGCTACACGCTGGCCATCGCGAAGCGGCTCGGCGTGCCCGAGCAGGACCTGCCCGACATGGGCCGCGGCGCGCTGCTCCACGACATCGGCAAGATCGGCATCCCCGACGCCATCCTGCTCAAGCCTGGCAAGCTCACCGACGAGGAGTGGGTGGAGATGCGGCGCCACCCCCAGATCGGCTTCGAGATCCTCAAGGCCATCCCGTTCCTGGGCGTGCCGGCCGAGATCGTGCTCTCGCACCAGGAGCGCTACGACGGCCGAGGCTACCCGCGAAGCCTGGCCGGCGAGGCCATCCCGCTGGGCGCGCGCATCTTCGCCCTCGCCGACACCTTCGACGCCATGACGAGCGATCGGCCCTACCGGAAGAGGACCACCATCGAGGCGGCGCGCGCCGAGGTGACCCGCTGCGCCGGCACCCAGTTCGATCGCCAGTGCGCCGAGGCCTTCCTGTCCATCTCCACGGCGGAGCTGGGTGACCTGGCCCGGCCCACCACCGAGCAGCCCATCTGATGGCGGCGCGGCCTCCCACGCCGCTCGCCGACCGCCCCCTGGCCGACGCCCAGGGGCGCGCCATCACCTACCTGCGGCTCTCGCTGACCGACCGCTGCAACTTCCGCTGCAGCTACTGCGCCCCGCTGGGCCTGGAGCACCACGAGGATCCGCTCTCGCTCGACGAGGTGGCGCGGCTGGTCTCCATCTTCGCCCGGCTGGGCGTGCGGCGGGTGCGGCTCACCGGCGGTGAGCCCACCCTGCGGAGCGACCTGGTGGAGATCGTGGGCGCGGTGGGGGCCACCCCGGGCATCGAGGAGATCGCCCTCACCACCAACGGCCAGGCCCTGGCCGAGCTGGCCGCGCCGCTGCGGGCCGCCGGGGTCACCCGGGTCAACGTCTCGCTCGACACGCTCGACCCTCGGAAGCTGGCCCGCATCGCCGGCCGGGCCGCCTCGCTCACCCGCATCGTGCGCGGCATCGCGGCGGCGCGCCAGGCCGGCTTCGCCTCGGTGAAGCTCAACGTGGTGGTGGTGCGCGGCGTCAACGAGGGGGAGCTGGGCGACCTGGCCCGCTTCGGCTGGCGCGCCGGCGCCACGGTGCGCTTCATCGAGCTGATGCCCTTCGGCGAGGGGGAGCCGGTGCCCATCGCCGAGGTGAAGGCCCTGCTGGCCGCCCAGGGCGTCCGCCTGGAGCCCGACGCCACCCGCGGCTGGGGCCCCGCCTATCACATGCGCGGCCAGGCCGAGGACCAGGGGGGCCCGGTCTCCGGCCTGGTGGGCTTCATCGGCGCCATGACCGAGAACTTCTGCGAGGGCTGCAACCGGGTGCGCGTCGCGGCCGACGGCTCGCTGCGGGCCTGCCTGGGCGGGCGCGACCAGGTGGCGCTGAAGGCGTTGCTGCGCCAGGAGCCGGACGACGGCGCCATCGCCGCCCGCATCGTGGAGGCGCTGGCCCTGAAGCGCGACCGCCACCAGATGAGCGGTGGCGGGGCGCTGCCGCCGATGATCGGGACGGGCGGGTAGGCCGGGCACTGGACGCAGCGGCCGCTAGGCCGCGGCGGCGCGGGGCGGCACGTTCGCCCTGATCCACTCGATGATGGTCTGGGTCGAGGAGCCGGGCAGGAAGACCGCCGCCACGCCCTTCTGCTGGAGCGTGGGCACGTCGTCCTGGGGGATGATGCCGCCGCCGAAGACCAGGATGTCCCCGGCCTGCTGCGCCCTCAGCAGCTCGATGACCGCCGGGAAGATGGTCATGTGGGCGCCGGAGAGGATGGAGAGCCCCACCGCGTCCACGTCCTCCTGCACCGCCGCCGCCACGATCATCTCGGGCGTCTGGTGCAGGCCGGTGTAGATGACCTCCATGCCGGCGTCCCGCAGGGCGCGCGCGATGATCTTGGCGCCGCGGTCGTGGCCGTCCAGGCCGGGCTTGGCGACGAGGATGCGGAGCTTGCGAG
Source organism: Anaeromyxobacter sp. (assembly GCA_031396105.1). Lineage (GTDB taxonomy): Bacteria > Myxococcota > Myxococcia > Myxococcales > Anaeromyxobacteraceae > JADKCZ01. The sequence continues at coordinate 49,159 of JANNKC010000234.1, read as the reverse complement.
TGGCGGTGCTCATGGCGTCTCCAGCAGGGCGATGAGGTCCGGTGCGTCGGTTCCCACGCCGCCGCCCGGGGGCGGCGTGCTGCTCGTCAGCGCGGTGAGGTGGAGCCCGGCGCGTGCGGCGAGGGACTCCCACTCGGTCGGGGAGTAGTACCGCAACTCGGCGGTGGCGGCCAGCGCACGACCGTCCGGGAGGCGCAGACGTCGAGCACACCGGTCCACCCCGCTGGCCGGGTCGAAGTCGGAGACCTCCTCCACCACCCCGCCCCCGGCCAGGGCGTGGCGCGCCTCCGCATGCGGCGCGGCCGCCAGGGCCAGCGGGTTGGCGTGGTGGACCAGGAGCCGGCCGCCCGGCCGCAGCAGCCGCGCCGCGGCGCCGAGCACCGCCGCGTTGGCCGCGTCGTCGTACATGAAGAGCGAGGCGTACCAGCTGTAGATGGCGTCGAAGCAGCCCGGCCGGAGCGGCAGGGCACGAAGGTCGCCGCGCAGGAAGGCGGGCGGGCGGACCGGCCTCGACCGCCCCTCCGGACGCCCCGAGCCCATCGACGGCGCCGCCGCGCGGCGACGCCCGGGGCAGGCGGCGTCGAGAGGCCCCGACCCCGCCCGGCGGAGCGGCGCCGCCTCGCGCTCCAGGCCGAGGAGCCACCCCACCCTCCCGGCCAGCGGCCAGGCGTGGCGACCGTGGCCGCAGGCGAGGTCGAGCACCCGGTCGTCCGGCCCGAGCCGGAGGAGTCGCGCGATGAGGTCGGCCTCCAGCGCCGAGAGGCGCGGCGTGAGCAGCGCCTCGACCGACGCGAGGTAGAGCTCGCCGTAGTAGCCGTCGGACCAGTGGGCGGGCACGCGCCGGGGACGGTAGCACGGGCGCCGCGGCCGGCCGCGGCCCGGGGACCCTAGAACACGCCGTCCTCGCGGTAGCTGCCGTGCACCTTGCGGAGCACGTCGGAGATCTCGCCCAGCGTGGCGTAGGCCTTCACCGCCTCGATGATGGGCGGCATGACGTTGCGCCCTCCCCTGGCCACCCGCTCCACCTCCCCCAGGGTCTTCGCCACCAGGGCCGCCGGGCGCGCCGCCTTGACGGCGCCGAGCCGGTCGATCTGGGCCTGCTGCACCGCCTCGTCCACCTTGAGGGTGGGGATGGGCGGCTCCTCGGCCACCTGGAAGGCGTTCACGCCCACCACGGTCCGCTCCCCCCGCTCGACCTCCTGCTGCCAGCGGTAGGCGCTCTCGGCGATCTCCCGCTGCGGGAAGCCGTGCTCCACCGCCTTCAGCATGCCGCCCATGCCGTCGATCTTCCGGATCAGCTCCAGGGCGCGCCGCTCCATCTCGTCGGTGAGCCACTCCACGTAGTGGCTGCCGGCCAGGGGATCCACCACCCGGTCGGCGCCGGACTCGAAGGCGATGATCTGCTGGGTGCGCAGCGCGATGGTGACCGCCGCCTCGGTGGGCAGCGCGTAGGTCTCGTCCATCGAGTTGGTGTGGAGCGACTGCGTCCCGCCCAGCACCGCGGCGAAGGCCTGCAGCGCCACCCGCACCACGTTGTTGACCGGCTGCTGGGCGGTCAGCGAGACGCCGGCCGTCTGGGCGTGGGTGCGCAGCAGCAGCGACTCGACCTTCTTGGCGCCGAAGCGGTCGCGCAGCAGGCGGGCCCACATGCGCCGGGCGGCGCGGAACTTGGCCACCTCCTCGAAGAAGTCGTTGTGGACGTCCCAGAAGAAGCTGAGCCGCTGCGCGAAGGCGTCCACCTCGAGGCCCCGCCCCACGCAGTCCTGCACGTAGTGCAGCCCGTCGGCGATGGTGAAGGCCAGCTCCTGCACCGCCGTCGCCCCGGCCTCGCGGATGTGGTAGCCGCTCACCGAGACCGGGTTCCAGCGCGGCATCTCGGCGGCGCAGAACTCGATGACGTCGCAGTTGATCTTCACCGCCGGGCCGGGCGGGATCATCCACTCCTTCTGCGCGATGTACTCCTTCAGCATGTCGTTCTGCAGCGTGCCGCCCAGGCGGGCCCGCGGCGTGCCGCCGGCCTCGGCCACCGCCACGTACATGGCCAGCGCGATGGGCGCGGTGGCGTTGATGGTCATCGACGTGGTGACGTCGCCGAGCGGGATGCCGTCGAAGAGCACCTCGAAGTCGCGCAGCGAGGAGACGGCCACGCCCTCCCGCCCCACCTCGCCGCGGCTCATGGCGTGATCGGCGTCGTAGCCCATGAGCGCCGGCATGTCGAAGGCGGTGGAGAGGCCGTTGACGCCGTGCGCCAGCAGGTACTTGAAGCGCTGGTTGGTGTCCTCGGGCGAACCGAAGCCGGCGAACTGGCGCATGGTCCAGAGCCGGCCGCGGTACATGGTGGGCTGCGTGCCGCGGGTGAACGGGAAGCGGCCCGGCAGGCCCACGTCGCGGCCGTGGTCGGCGTCCGGCCGGCTGGCGGCGTCGAGCAGGTCCGGGATGGGGATGCCGGAGTCCGTGGCGAAGCGCGCCTTGCGGCGGGGCAGCCGCTGGAGGGCCTGCGCCAGCTCCTCGGCCGTCCAGCTCTCGCGATCCGACAGCACCTTCGCCAGCTCGTCACGTGACCAGGGCATCCCCCTTCCCTAGCGGACGCCGGGCCAAAGCGAAAGGCGCCGGCGGGGGAGGCCCGGAGGCGGCACCGCCCACCGGCGATCGCCAGCGGGCAGCCGCCCGGCTCCAGGCGAGAGGGGGTGATGGTGGTGAGGGGGAGAATCGAACTCCCGACCTGGGGATTATGAGACCCCCGCTCTAGCCGACTGAGCTACCTCACCTGAGGCGATTCCGCGGCCCGCTCGGCCGCAAGGCGCGGGTTTATAGGGCCCCTGACGGGATCCGTCAAGGCAGCGGCGAGCCGTCGCCCTCGGCCCGGTACTCGGCTTCCTCCGCCTCCAGCGCCTCGCCGGCATCCTTGGGGCCGGCGAAGAGCCTGGCCACCTTCACGTGCGGCGAGAAGAGGAAGGCCAGGCCGAGCGCCGTCTGGAAGCCGATCTGCGCGGCCCAGAGCACGTGGGCGTAGGCGGGGCCGCGGGCCGCCGCCGTCTCCTGGCTCACGAAGAGCGAGAGGCCGAGCACCACGGCACCCTGGAAGGTGCCCACCATGCCGGGGCCGGCGGGGATCATGACGCCCACCACCAGCACGCCGAGCACGGTGAAGGCGTCCACCAGCGCCAGCTCGATCTGGAAGGCGCGGGCCAGGAGCTGCATGCCCCAGCCATTGAGCCCCCAGTAGCCGGCGGTGAGGGCGAAGAAGAGCGCCACCTTGGCCCGGCTGGGCACGAGGCGGAGGCCGTGGATGAAGGCGTCCATCATCCCCGAGACGCGCGTCGCCAGGCGCGGCGAGATGGGTCCCAGGAGGCGCGCCGTGATCCGCACCGCCAGTGTCCGATTGCGGGCCGCCAGCACCAGGAAGCCGAGGAGTCCGGCGAAGGCGAGCGACACGCCCGCGCCGGCGAGCCGCAGGAGATGGAGGCCCGGCGTCCCCTCCGGCACGGCCAGCAGGGTCACGATGAGGAGCAGGCCGGTGAAGAGGCCGTCGGCCACGCGCTCCACCACCACCGAGGAGAGGGCCGCCGAGACGCGCAGGCGGGGGCGGTCGGCCACCAGGACCGGGCGGGCGAACTCGCCGAGCCGGAAGGGGAGCAGCACCAGCGCCATGAAGCCCACCGCCGAGACGGCGTTGAGCCGGCCGAAGGGCACCTTGGCCACCGGCCGGAGCAGGAGGCCCCAGCGCACCGTGCGCAGGAGGTGAATGCCTGCCAGCACCAGGAGGTAGGGCGCCAGGTAGCGGTAGTCCGCCTCCCGCATGGCCTGCCAGATGGCCCCCAGGTCCTTGCCGCGCAGCGTGAGCCAGAGCGCGGCCGCCGAGACCGCCAGGCCGGCCAGGATCTGCAGGACCCGCCTCACGGCAGCTCCTCGCCGCCGATCACCCGGCGCGGGTTGTCGACCAGCAGCCGATCGAACCCCTGCCGCCCCACCCGCTCCTCCAGCACCTCGAGCGCCTCGGGGATCCACTCCTCGGCGCCGGCCGGGTGGTGGAGGTCGGTGGCGGCCACGGCGTAGAGCCCCTCGTCGAGGAGCCGCTCGGCCACCTTGCGGGGCGCCTTGCCGTAGAGCCCGATGAGCGAGGCCACGTTGAGCTGCAGGGCGCCACCGAGGCGGACCACCTCCTCGGCGCGGCCGGGCTTCTCGAACTCGGCGCAGCGCTCCGGGTGGGCGAAGAGCGGCAGGACGCCCTTGCGACGCAGCCGGAAGACCAGGTCGGGCAGGGCCGGCACGCCGCCGCGGAAGGGCAGCTCCACCAGCGCCCAGCGCTGGGTGGCCCCCACGCCGCGCCGCCCGGCGCCGTCGGCGCGCGCCAGGAAGGTCTCGTCCAGCTTGTTCTCGGTGTTGCGGTGCAGGGTGAGCGCCACGCCCTCGGCCTCCAGCAGCGCCTGGAGCTCGGCCCGGCGGGCCTCGCAGGCGGCCTCGTCGCCGGAGGGCCAGTCGGGGCTGGCGTGCGGGCTGGGGGCCGCGTCGGTGAAGCCGAGCGACGCCAGGAGCCTCGCGCCGGCCAGCGCCTCGGCGGGCGTCTCGACGCCGTCGTCGAGCGCCCAGAGGAGGTGGCAGTGGAGATCGACCAGGCCCATGCGAGGCGCGGCCTCATACCACACCCGGGCGGTGGGCGCCTCAGGGCACCCGGTGCCGGGCCGGCTCGCCGCGCGCCACGCGCTCGATCTCCTCCAGGACCATGGCCGCCATGGCGCCGCGGGTCTCCCGCGTGCCGGAGCCGAGGTGCGGCGTGAGGACCACGTTCTCCAGCGCGAGGTAGGCGGCGGGGACCGCGGGCTCGTCGCGGAAGACGTCCAGCGCCGCCGCCGCGAGCCGCCCGGTCGCCAGCGCCTCGACGAGCGCGGCGTCGTCCAGCACGGCGCCTCGGGCGGTGTTGACCAGGATGGCGCCCGGCTTCATGAGGGCGAGCCGCTCCCGGGAGAGCAGGTTCTCGGTGGCGGGCGTCAGCGGGCAGTGCAGCGAGACCAGGTCGGCCTCGGCCAGGAGCGCCTCGAGCGGCAGGCGGCGCGCCCCCGGGAAGGCCACCTCGCGCGGCGCGGCGTAGGCGATGGTGAGGCCGAAGGCGGCGGCGCGGCGGGCCACCGCCTGCCCGATGCGGCCGAAGCCGACCAGGCCGAGGAGCTTGCCGGTGAGCCCCGTGCCGAGCAGGAAGGAGGGCTCGACGGCGGTCCAGCCGCCGCGCCGGATGGTCCGGTCCCCCTCGGTGACGCGGCGGGCGGCGGCGAGCAGGAGCGCCATGGTGTGCTCGGCGGTGGCCTCGGTGACCACGCCGGGGGTGTTGGTGACGAGCAGGCCCCGCCGCCGGCAGGCCGCGAGGTCGAGGTGGTTGACGCCCACGCCGTAGGAGGCGAGGTGGCGCAGCCGCGGCAGCCCGTCGAGGAGCGCCTCGTCCACCCGGTCGATGTAGCTCACCACCAGCACCTCGGCGTCACGAGCCTCCTCGAGGAGCCTCGGCCGCGGCGGCGGGTGGCGCTGGCCGCCGCGCACCTGGAAGAGCGCGCCCAGCCGGTCCGGCTCGAAGCCAGGCAACGCCCGGACCAGGTAGAGCAGCGGCTTCACGTCCATCTTGCCGACGGGGCAGGGGTGCGCCACGGCCTACCTCGCGGGACAGCGCTCGGGACGGAGCTGCGCCACCGCGCCCTCCAGCTCGGCTCGGTCGATGGCCCCCTCGAAGACCCGGCGCACCCGGCCCTCGGGATCGACCAGGTAGGTGCGGGGGTAGCCGGCCACCTTCCAGGCGGAGGCCGCTTCGGCCCGGCTGTCCACCAGGATGGGGTACGGGATGCGCCGGGCCGCGGCCTCCACGTCGTCGCGGGCCGACTCCTCCACCACGCCGAGCAGCTCGAAGCAGCGGTCCCTGTTGGCGGCCCAGGTGGCGGCCAGCTCGGGGAGCTCCCGGAGGCAGGGGGCGCACCAGGTGGCCCAGAAGTTCACCGCCACCACCTTGCCGCGCAGCCCGGCCAGGTCCACCACCCCGCCGCCGAGCGCGGGCAGCGAGAGCGGCGGCGCCTGGGTGCCTGCCGCCAGCGAGGGCTGGCCGCCGCGCACCAGCACCTGGCCCGCCACCACGGCGAGCAGCACCAGCAGCGCGAGCTTGGTCCACGACGTCATGGCTACCTGTTGGACCCGACGCTGGTGATGGCGCTGGCCCCGCCCACGCCGAGCAGCGTCTTCAGGTCGTCGTCGGTGAAGTAGAGGCCGCCGCCGAAGAAGACGTCGTTGCCCAGGGTGAACTTGGGGCCGCCCGGGTAGCGCCCCTGCTGCCAGACGTTGAGGAAGTCGTCGGCGCCGGCGGTGAAGTAGAAGTGCTGCAGGAACTGGTAGTTGATCCAGACCTTGGCGCGCGGGAAGACGTTCTGGTACGGGCGCGAGAACTGGTAGACCGAGACCGAGAGCTGCAGCGCGTCGTCGAAGAGGTACAGGTCGGTGCCGACGCCGCCGGAGCTCTCGATGACGCCGATGCGGAAGGCCATGGGGCCGTAACGCTTGGCCATCTGCAGCGTGAAGGTGAGCTTCTCCTCGTGGATGGTCTTGGTGGACTGCGTGGTCTGCTCGACGAGCCTGGTCGGGTCCAGGGGGTCCGGGACCTCGGTGGTGATGGTCTCGGTGGTGACCGTGTCCACGCCGCGCGGGTCCGAGACCACCTCGAAGTGGTAGTACTTGTCCGGGCGGGGCAGCAGCCGGGCGCCGAAGTAGGTCTTGGCGCCGGTCTGGTTGAGCAGCCACTCCGAGCGGAGCTGCACCTCGATCTGCAGCCGGTCCAGCTTCTCCACGTAGTTGGAGGCGGCCTGCACCGCGTTGGCGAGCTGGCGCCCCATCTTCTCGTCCACCAGCAGCCGGCTGCCGACGCTCTTCCCCTCCTGCAGCTTGACGAGGAGCTCGTCGAGCCGGACCAGGTTGGCGTTCACCTTCTCGACCGCCTGCTTGACGCCCTGGGCCTGGGCCTGGGCCTGGGCCGCCGCGTCCGTGCCGCCCGCCCCCGCGCCGGCCCCGCCCGCCGGCGACCCGCCGTCCAGCACGGCCTGCACGGTGGAGGCCACGCCCTTGAGCTGGGCGGTCAGCTCCTCCACGTTGCGGGCGATGGAGCGGATCCGGTCCTTCTCGCCCTGGGTCAGCTCGCGGAGATCGCCCGAGATGACCTCCACGTTGGAGAGGATGTGGGAGAGGCGTCCCTCGTTGGCCGCCACGGTGGCGTCGAGCCGGCGCGTCAGCTTGGCCAGGTTCTCGATGATCTCGCGCATCGAGCCCTGGCTGCCGCCCACCGTCTTGGCCAGGTCGGCGGTGAGCAGCTGGACGTCGGCGGCGATCTTGGCCATGGCGTCGATGAGCTTGGCCACGCTGGTGGCCTCGCGAACGCAGGTCACCTCGCGCCTCTCCGGCGGCAGGCTGGAGAGGCTGGGCTGCGCCGGCGTGCCGGGCGCCACCTCCAGCAGCGCGTCGGGCAGGAGCGCGGAGGGGAAGGACTTGGTGAGGCAGGCGTCGGTCCGCAGGTCCACCTCGTTCTTGATGCGCAGCTCGAGCCGGGCGCGCTGCCCCTCCAGCGTGATCTTCGACACCTCGCCCACCTGGATGCCGGCGATCTGGACGCGGCTCTTCCAGGTGAGGCCGGTGGCGTCGGCGAAGTAGGCGTGCGCCAGGTAGCTCTCGTCGTCGGCGTAGCCCCCCTTCTTGAAGAAGGTGAAGGCACCCAGGAAGGCGGCCACGGCCACCGCCGCGAGGGCGCCGACGGCCAGGGCCTTGTTGGCGAGGAGCTTGTTCACGGTCGGGGCGGTCACTGCTTCTCGAACCAGGTGGAGAGGAACTTCTGCACGAAGGGGTCCTTGCTGGCCTTCACCTCGGCGGGGGTGCCTTCTGCCGCCAGGTGGCCATCGTAGAGCACGGCCAGCCGGTCGGCCACCCGGAAGGCGGAGGCGATGTCGTGGCTGATGACCATGGACGTCACCCCGAGCTTGTGCTTGGCGGCCAGGATCATGCCGTCCACGTAGTCGGTGGTGATGGGATCCAGGCCGGTGGTCGGCTCGTCGTAGAGCACCACCTGCGGGTCGGAGACCAGCGCCCGCGCCAGCGCCACCCGCTTGCGCATGCCGCCGGAGAGCTCGGAGGGGAAGCGCTCCAGCACCTCCTCGCCCAGGTCCACCACCCTGAGCTTCTCCAGGCAGCGGGCCCGCACCTCGGAGAGCGAGACGTCGCGGTGCTTCTCGCGCAGCGGGAAGGCCACGTTCTCGAAGACCGTCATGGAGTCGAAGAGGGCCGCCCCCTGGAAGACCATGCCGAAGACCCGCCGCGCCTCGGTGAGCGCCCTGCCCGAGAGGCTGGAGATCTCCAGGCCGTTGACCTTGACGGTGCCGCGATCCGGCTTGAGCAGGCCGATGACGTGCTTCATGAGCACGGTCTTGCCCGAACCCGACCCGCCCAGCACCACGTAGGTCTGCCCCGCGGGGATGGTGAGCGTGATCCCCTTGAGGACGGCGTTGTCCTTGAAGGACTTCCAGAGGTCGACCACCTCGATCACGCGCTCACCGCCCCACCGAGAAGAGGGTGATGGCGTAGTCGACGATGAGGATGCCGATGGAGCTCGACACCACCGCCCGGGTGGTCCCCTCCCCCACGCCGCGCGCGCCGCCGGTGGCCGCGTAGCCGCGCCAGGTGGTGATGATGGCGACCACCGCGCCGAAGAGCAGGGCCTTCAGCATGCCGTGGATGATGTCGTCGGGCACCAGGAAGCCGCGGGTGTGCTCGATGAACGGGCCCTCGGGGATGCCGGCCACGTAGATGCCCATGACGTAGGCGCCGGCGTAGCCGAGCACGTTGAAGAGCATGGTGAGCGCCGGGAACATGAGGATCGCCGCGATGACCCGCGGCACCACCAGGTACTGGATGGGGTTCACCGCCATGGAGTCCATGGCGTCGATCTGCTCGGTGACGCGCATGGTGCCCAGCTCGGTGGCGATGGCGCTGCCGGCCCGGCCCGTCACCATGAGCGCGGTGAGCACCGGCGCCAGCTCGCGCGCCAGGGCCAGGGCCACCGAGCCGCCCACGTAGCCCTCGGCGGCGAACTGCTTCATGGCGTAGTTGCCCTGCAGCGCCAGCACCATGCCGCTGAAGGTGCCCGTCACCCCCACGATGAAGATCGAGCCCACGCCGATGAAGGCCATCTGCGCCAGGATCAGCTCCGGCCGGTAGGGCGGCCGGAAGGCCCAGGCCAGGGCCTCCAGTGCGAAGAAGATCATCTGCCCGAAGTCCTCCAGGGCAGCGGTGAGCCGGCGCATATGGGCTCGCAATATGTCACGGTTCCGGCCGCGCCGCCCGCGCCCCGGGAGGGCGGGTTTCCTGTATGCTGCGCCGCCCTATGAGCAAGGTCGGCGGCGAGGTGGATTCGTTCTGCAGCAAGTGCGAGCTGGTGCTGGCCCATACCGTCATCGCCATGGTGGGCCCGAAGCCGGTCAAGGTGAAGTGCAACACCTGCCAGGGCGAGCACCGCTACCGCGCCTTGCCGGGCGCCGCCGGCCCGACCGCCTCGGTGGCGGCCCGCAAGGCCGCCCGGCCGGCCCGCGAGAAGAAGGTGGAGATCTCCTTCGAGGCGCTGCTGGCCGAGCGCAGGAAGGCGGCCGTGCCCTACTCCGTGAAGCGCACCTTCTCCGTGGACGACGTGCTGGACCACCCCACCTTCGGCCGCGGCTTCGTCACGGTGGTGCGCACGGACAAGGTGGAGGTCACCTTCCGCAGCGACGTGAAGGTGCTGGTCCACGGCCGCGCCTGAGCCCTCCCCTGCGCCGCCTCGCCCTGCTCGCGCCGTTCGCCCTGCTGGCCTGCGGAAGGCCCTCGCCCCAGGGACCGCCCGCGCCGGCCGCCGCCGCCGCCCCCACCGGCCCGGAGGCGGCGCCCCCACCCATCCCGGTGGCCACCGACGGCCGCGCCTGGGTCATCTCGGCCACCACGCTGCGCCGCGAGCCCGCCGACGCGCCCAGGGTGGCGGGGCCCGGCGGCAAGCAGGTCCAGAACGTGCTGGCGGTCCTCATGCGCGGCGAGCCGGTCACGCTGCTGGAGGGGCGCGGCGAGTGGGCCCGCGTGCGCACCAGCGGCGACGAGCCGGGCTGGGTGCGCCGCGCCGCCCTGCTGGAGCTGGAAGGGGCCACCGTGGCCACGGTGCTCACGCAGGCCGAGGTGTTCGACCGGCCGGACCTCCTGGCCATGAGCCCCGGCCGCCGGCTCGCCCCTGGCGCCCTCCTCCTGGTGGTGCGCCAGAAGCCGCCCTTCGCCGAGGTGAACGCCGGCGCGCCGGTCACCGCCTGGGTGCTGGCCGATCGCCTGGCCACGGCGGACCGGGACGTGGCCAGCGCCAAGCTCTGCGAGAAGGCGCGCTGGCTGAAGCGCTCCGGCAAGGAGGAGGAGGCGAAGCAGGTGCTGGCGCTGGGCCGCTCCGCCTACCCGGGCGCGCCGCTCCTCGAGGTGCTGGGCCAGGAGCTGGGCGAGGCCGCGCCGCCGCCCGCGGGGGCGCCGCCCTTCCCCGGCCTCAGCCCCGCAGCAGCGCCAGCGCCGCCGCCAGGTCCGCCGGCAGAGGCGCCGCCAGGCTGAGCGTCCATCCGCCGTCCGGGTGCGCCAGCTCGAGCCGGGCCGCGTGGAGCGGCGTGCGGGCCAGCACCACCGCTCCGTCCGCGTCCCGCAGGGGGACCTCCTCGCCGTACTCCGGGTCGAACGCCAGCGGGTGGCCGGCCGAGCGCAGGTGGACCCGGATCTGGTGCGTCCGCCCCGTGGTGGGCCGCGCCTCCACCAGCGCCATGGTGGGCCGCCCGGCCCTGGCCGGAAAGGGCTCGATGAGCCGGAACGCCGTGCTGGCCGGCTTCGCCCCCGGCTCACCCGGACGGGCCGGGCGCATGCGACCGCGGCGCGCCGGCACCAGGGCCTCCTCCACCAGGAGCTCGGCCGGCGGCAGCCCGGCCACCAGCGCCAGGTAGGCCTTGCGGGGCTCGCCCCGCTCGAACTGGAGGTTGAGCGCCCGGTGGGCCGCGGCGCTGCGGGCGAAGACCAGCACGCCGCTGGTGCCGCGGTCGAGCCGGTGGACCACCCAGAGCGGCCCGTGAGCCGCCTCCAGCTCGGCGCGCAGGCTGGGCTCGCCGCCGGCCCGCCCCGGGATGACGAGCCGACCGGCCGGCTTGTCCACCACGAGGAGCGCCGCGTCCTCGTGGAGCACGGGGAGCGGCCCCCCGCTCACATCACCGCCCGCGCCGCCAGCACCCGCACCGGGCCGAAGGCGGCCAGCTGCGGCTCGAGGCGGGCCGCCGGCCCCACCGCCACCACCACGCGCCGGTCGCCCGGCAGGTAGCGGCGCGCCAGGTCGAGGCAGGCGGCGGCGTCCACCGCGCCGATCCGGTCGACGAAGCCGGCCACCTCGTCGGGAGGCAGGCCGTAGAGCTCCACCTCGGCCAGCTTCTCGGCCCAGGCCTCGTGCGTCTCCAGCGAGAGCGGGTAGAGCCCGCCCAGGTAGCCGCGCACGCGGCCGAGCTCCTCCTCGGTGGGTCCGGTCTCGCGGAAGCGGGCCAGCTCGTCGAGCGCCACCCGGGCCAGCGCCCCGGCCGTCTCCACCTTGGTGAAGGAGGAGACGAAGAAGAGTCCGCCGGCTCGCCCCGAGGCGAAGCGGGCCCGCACGCCGTAGGAGAGGCCGCGCTCCACCCGGATGGCCTCCATGAGGCGAGAGGTGAAGCCGCCGCCCAGCACCGCACCGGAGACCACGCCGGTGGCGTGGTCGGCGCTGCCGCGGGCGAAGCCGGGCGCGGCGATGCGCAGCTGGGCCTGGGTGAGATCGGGGCGGTCCACCACCACCACGCCGGGGCTCGGCGGCGCCGGGGGGGCGATCTCGATCGCGGCGCCCGGGTCGCCGCGCCACCCGCCGAAGCGGCGGCGCACCAGCGCCAGCGTGGCCTCGGCGTCCACCGGGCCGACCACCACCAGCGTGGCGCGGGAAGGGCGCCAGTGGCGCGCGTGGAAGGCGGCCAGGTCGCCGCGCCGCACACCCGCGAGGTGGCGGCCCCGGCCCTCCGAGGGGTGGCCGTACGGGTGGGCGCCATAGGCCGCCATGAGCGCGGCCCGGTCGGCCACCACCCCCGGCTCGTCGAGGTCGTGCGCCAGCGCCGCCACCTCGCGCCGCCGCAGCTGCTCCACCTCGCGCGCCGGGAAGGCCGGGCACATCGCCACGTCGGCCAGCACGGCGAGCAGGCGGGGCAGCGCCTCGAGCGGCGCCGAGAGCCCCACCGAGGCGGCGTCCTCGTCCACGCCGGCCCCCAGCTCGGCGCCGAGCGCCTCCACCTCGGCGTCGAGGCGGGCGCCGCTGCGGGTGCGGGTCCCGCGCCGCACCGCCGCGGCCACCAGGTGGGCCAGCCCGAAGCGGCCGGCCGGGTCGAGCGAGGAGCCGGCCCGGACCAGCAGGCGCACCGCCGCGAGCGGCACGCCCGGGCGGCTCGCCACCACCGCGGTGAGCCCGTTGCCGAGCCGCTCGCGCCGTACCGGCGGCTGCGCCATGGCGCTCATCGCCCGCCCTCCGGCACCAGCGTGACCACCGAGGCGCGCGCCGGCGCCAGGTAGTCGCGCACCACGCGCCGCACGTCGGCGGCGCTGACCGCGGCGTAGTGCTCCAGCGCCCGTCCGGCCTCGCGCCAGTCGCCCAGCAGGGCCTCCGCCTGGCCCAGCGCGTGGGCCAGTCCGTGGTGGGTCCCCAGCTCGTGGAGCGCCGCGCTGCGCAGGAGCGCCCTGGCCCGCCCGAGCTCGGCGGCCGAGGGACCGCGCGCCGCCAGCCGCCCGAGCTCGGCGGCCAGCGCCCGCTCCACCTTGGCCACGCGGGCGCCGGGCGAAAGCTCGGCGAAGATCATGAAGACGCCCGGGTCGATGCGCCAGCCCCAGGAGGCGTTGACCGACACCGCGACCCCGGAGCCGTGCACCAGCGTGCGGCGCAGGCGGGAGGACTCGCCCACCGCCAGGCAGAACTGCGCCAGGTCGAGGGCGACGGCATCGGGGCTGCGCGCCGGGGGGCCGCGCCAGCCACACAGGAGCGCCGGCGCCTGCGCCGGGAAGCGGATCTCGGCACGCCGCTCGCCGCGCTGCTCCGGCTCGCCGGCGGGCACCGCGGGCAGCGGCGGACCGGCCGGGATGTCGCCGTAGGCCCGTGCCACCAGCCCTTCCAGCGCCTCCGGGTCGAGGTCCCCCACCACGTAGAGGGCCGCGTTGGAGGGGGCGTAGCAGGTGCGGAAGAAGGCCTCGCAGTCGGGCCGGCTGATGCGCTCGATGTCGGACATCCAGCCGATGACCGGCCAGCGGTAGGGGTGGGCCTGGAAGACCAGCGCCTCGAGCTGCTCCTCCATGAGGCCGAAGACCGAGTTGTCGGTGCGCAGCCGCCGCTCCTCCTTGACCACCTCGCGCTCCTGCTCCAGCGCCCCGTCGTCGATGCGCAGCGAGCGCATCCGGTCCGACTCGAGGTCCACCACCGTCTCCAGGGCCGAGGCGGCGAAGTCCTCGTAGTACACGGTGAGGTCGGTGGAGGTGTAGGCGTTGGAGTGGCCGCCCCGGGCCTCGAGCACCCGGTCGAACTCCTTGGGGCCGTACTTGGCCGCCCCGTTGAACATCATGTGCTCGAAGAGGTGGCTGATGCCGGTGGTGCCCGGACGCTCGTTGCGGGAACCGACCTGGAAGAAGGTGGCGTAGCTCACGGTGGGCGCGCCGGCCTCGCGCAGGACGCGCAGCCTCAGGCCGTTCGGCAGGGTGGAGGCACGCACCGCGTCGAGGTCGATGACGCGGAGGGCGGGGGTCGCCGGGCGGTTCATGTGGCGCGGACCTTACCTGGGCTCGGGCGCCGGTCAACTGCGCCCGGCCGGGCCGGAAAACCCGTCGGGGGCCCCACCATCAGTCCTGGGAATCCTGGCGAGCCGAGGGGCGTTGAATGACTGGCTATTCCCCCATGCACGCCGGACGGACACGCGGCGACCCAAACACACTGTCGGTGGACTCTCCAGCGCACCCACCGCATCCTCCTCGACCCCACACCCAGCCTGACCCATCAGGATCTCGAGCATGGCCCAAAAGCAGAAGACCACGAAGGACCCGCGGCGCGAGGAGCTTCGCAAGCTCGGCCAGCGAATCCGCGACCACCGCAAGCACCGCGGCCTGACCCAGGAGAACCTTGCCGAGTCGCTGGAGCTGTCGGTCGCCTACGTCAGCCTCATCGAGCGCGGCGGCCGAAACCCGCCGTACACCACCGTGGTGGCCATCGCCCGCGCCCTGGGCATCCCGGCCACCCGGCTGGTCGCCGACGAGTGAGGCCTGGCCCGCCTGGCCGAGCCCGGCCGGCCTCGGTGGCCCCACGGCGCCGACCCCTCACCGCTCGTCGAGCGGCCGGCTGCACGCGGCGCAGCGCCCGGCGCGCCGCCTGAGCGGCAGGCCGCAGCCCGGACAGCGCTCCACCACCTTGACGCGCGGCGCCACCGCGGCGCGCCCGTCACCCGGGCCGGCCTTGCCGGTCTCGAGCCGCGTGACGCGAGCCTCCAGCGCGGCGAGGCGCCGGAGCAGGGCGGAACCGGGGCTCCTCGGGGGGCTGGGGCGGCGTGGCGTCACGGTGGGGCGAGCCTAGACCCCGCCGGCGCCGACGCAACTTTCCCGCGCGGCCGTTGAGGCGCTCCCTGGCGCGTGGTATCCCGGCCGCGCCATGCCGACCACGCAAGACCCCAGGTCCGGGCCGGCCGCCGACGCCGGCGGCCCCGGCTACGATGCCCCCGAGATCGCCGCCCTGCTGGCCGAGCCGGCGGTGGGCCGGCGCGACGTGCCGCCGGAGCGCCAGGTCTTCGTCAACCGAAACCTGCGCATGGACCGGATCGAGACCGTCGGCTTCGACATGGACTACACCCTGGCCATCTACCAGCTCCGCGAGCTGGAGGAGCTGGCCTTCTCCATGACGGCGGCCCGGCTGGTGGAGCACCACGGCTACCCGGCACCGCTCGCCGACGTCCGCTACGACCCCTCCTTCGTCATCCGCGGCCTGGTGGTCGACAAGCGCCACGGCAACCTCTTCAAGATGGACCGGCACAACCACGTGGGGCGCGGCTACCACGGACGCCGGCCCATCCCCGACGAGGCGCTGCAGCGGCTCTACCGCGACGAGAAGATCCACCTCTCCTCTCCCCGCTTCGCCTGGATCGACACCCTCTTTGCCCTGCCCGAGGCCTGCCTCATCGCGGAGGCCGTCGAGCTCATGGAGCGCAGCGGCGCCGAGGTGGACTCGGTCAAGCTCTACGAGGACGTGCGCGAGGCCATCGACACGGTCCACCGCGACGGTTCGCTCAAGGCGGTGGTCATGGGCGACCTGCCGCGCTACCTGGTGAAGGACCCGGAGCTTGGGCCCGCGCTGCACCGGCTCCGCTCCGGCGGCAAGCGACTCTTCCTCCTCACCAACTCCATGGCCGACTACACCGACGCGGTGATGCGCCACGTGCTGGACGGCCTCCTGCCGGAGTACCCGAGCTGGCGCAGCTACTTCGACGCCGTGATCACCGGCGCGCAGAAGCCGGCCTTCTTCTCGGAGCGGCGGCCGCTCCTCCTGCTCGGCCCGGACGGTCAGCCGGCTGGCGAGGCCACCGCGCTGGAGCGCGGCCGCACCTACCAGGGCGGCGACCTCTCGCGGCTGGAGGAGCTGCTGGGGACGGGCGGCGAGCGGGTCCTCTACGTGGGCGACCACATCTACGGCGACATCCTGCGCTCCCGGAAGAGCTCGCTCTGGCGCACCTGCCTGGTGGTGGAGGAGCTGGAGCGGGAGATCGGCTGGCTCACCGGCCACCGCGAGGCGCTGGCCGAGCTGGACCGGCTGGAGGGGCTGCGGGTCCGGCTGGAGGACGCCATCGCCTCGCACCGCACCGCGCTCAACCAGGCGGAGCGGCGGCTCGACCGCGAGGGGGGGGACGGCGAGCGGTTCGCGCTGGAGGCGGAGCGCCGGCGGCGCAAGGGCGAGCTGGAGGCGCTGCGCCGCGCCCTGCGCGACGCCCAGGCCCGGCTCGACCACGTGGCGCGGACGCTGGAGGCGGGCGTCAACCCGACCTGGGGGCTCACCTTCAAGGAGGGGAACGAGAACTCACGCTTCGGCGAGCAGGTGGAGGACTACGCCTGCCTCTACACCAGCCGCGTCTCCAACCTGGGCTTCTACTCCCCCATGGAGCGCTTCCGCTCGCCGCGCGCCGCCATGCCGCACGAGCGGGCCACCGTGGTCCTCTCGACCTGGGGCGAGGAGCACGCGCCGGCCGCCGCCGCCGCGCGCCCCTCCAAGGCGAGCACGCCGGAGCGGTAGGCGCGCCAAGGCGAGCGCGCCGGAGCGGTCGGCGCGGCGGCCTGGACGTGGCGCGTGGTCCCGCTTCCCGCGCCGCCCATTCGAGGCGAGAATGGCGCCATGCGCCCCTCCGACCAGCTCACCGCCGCCGTCCCCTTCGCCGCCTCGCTGGCCCAGGCGCCGCGCCTGGTGGTGAAGCAGCGGCGCAACCTCCTGGAGAACTTCACCGGCATCGAGTCGCGCGGCCGCTACGCCGTCCACACCGAGCAGGGGGCCTTCACCGCGGGCTTCGCCGAGCACTCCGAGGGGGCCGGCGCCTTCCTGGCCCGCTGGTTCCTCAAGGCCAACCGGCCGTTCACCATGGGGCTCTACCCGTCGGAGCACGCCGACCGGCCGCTCCTGGTGCTGGAGCGCCCCTGGCGCTGGTTCTTCGCCCACCTGGAGGTGCGCCAGGCGGCCACCGGGCAGGTGCTGGGGCGCATCCAGCAGCGCTGGGGCTGGTTCCGGAAGCGGCTCGACGTCGAGGCGCCCGATGGACGGCCGCTGGCGCGCCTGACCGGCCCGCTGCTCCGGCCCTGGACCGTGCTGGTCGAGGTGGGGCCGGCGGGCGCCGCGCGCGAGGTGGGGCGCATCGAGAAGAGGTGGTCGGGCCTCTTCCGGGAGGCCTTCACCGACTCCGACACCTTCCTGGTCACCTTGCCCCCCGGCGACGCCAGGCTGCGCCAGCTCGTGCTGGCGGCCGCCGTGCTGGTGGACTTCCTCTGGTTCGAGCACCAGGACTGACCCCGGGGCGGGCGCGGCGCGGCTTGACGCTCCGCCGCTCCTCCCGTAGACCGGTCGGCGGCAGGGCGTCCGTGGCTGGTGCGCGGCCTCGTCTTCAAAACGAGTGAGTGGTGCTGAGAGGCGCTGCTGGAGGGTTCGATTCCCTTGCCCTGCCGCCATTCCGGCCAGGCGGCCGCGGCCCGGCCGCGGCCCTCAGCGCGTCACGTCCACCAGCAGTCGCCCGCGCACCGTGCCGGCCAGCAGCTCGCCCGCCGCGCCGATGGCCTCGGAGAGGCCGATCTCGCGCGTCATGGCCTCCAGCGTGGCCGGTGCCAGGTCGGCCGCCAGCCGGGCCCAGGCCTGCTGGCGCAGTGGGCGCGGCGCCCGCACGCTCTCGACGCCGTAGAGCGTGACGCCGCGCAGGATGAATGGCGCCACCGAGGCCGGGAAGTCCATGCCGCCGGCCAGGCCGCAGGCCGTGACGGCGCCGCGGACCCTGGTCTGGGCGCAGGCGTTGGCCAGCGTCGTGCTGCCCACCGCGTCCACCACCCCGGCCCAGCGCTCCTTGCCGAGCGGCTTGCCCGGCCTGGCGAGCTCGGCCCGGTCGATGATGGAGGCCGCGCCCAGCCCCTTCAGGTAGGCCTCCTCGGCCGGCCGGCCGGTGGAGGCCACCACGGTGAAGCCGCGCGCCTTGAGCAGCGCGATGGCCACGCTCCCCACGCCGCCGCTCGCGCCGGTGACCAGCACCTCGCCGTCGGCCGGCGTGAGGCCGTGACGCTCCAGCGCCAGCACGCAGAGGGCCGCCGTGTAGCCGGCCGTGCCGAGCGACATGGCCCGCCGCGCATCGAGCGGCGCCGGGATCCGCACCAGCCACTCGCCCTTGACGCGGGCCCGCTCGGCCAGGCCGCCGAAGCGCTCCTCGCCGATCCCCCAGCCGTTCAGCACCACCTGGTCGCCGGCCCGCCAGGCCGGGCTGGTGCTCGCCTCCACCGTCCCGGCGAGGTCGATGCCGGGCACCATGGGGAACGCGCGGACCACCGGCGACCGGCCGGTGATGGCCAGCGCGTCCTTGTAGTTGAGCGTGGACCAGGCCACCTTCACCGTCACGTCGCCCTCGGGCAGCTGCGCCTCCGGCACCTCGGCGAGCCGTGCCACCTGGCCGGCGTCGGACTTCTCGATGAGGATGGCGCGCATGTGGTGCCTCCGTCGCCGTCGCTGCCGGACCCGCTACCCCTCGATCTTGAAGCCGATGCGGACGGTGACCTGGAACTCCAGCACCTTGCCGTCCTTGATGGCGCCGCGCTGCTCCACCACCTCGAACCAGTTCATGTGGCGCACCGACTTGCCGGCCTCGGCCACGGCGGTCTTCACCGCCTCGGCGAAGCTGGTCTTGGAGGTGCCGACGATCTCGATCTTCTTGTAGACGGCCATGGTGTGGAGCTCCCCCGGGTCGAGCCCGGACCGGGCGCGGGCCCGGGCGTGAATGGAACGTGACCGTCAGTCTCTATCCCGAACGGGCCTTCCCCGGCTCGACCCTTCCGGGGTGGCGGCGCCTCCGGCGGGTTCGACGGGCCCGCCGCGGCATCACCGTCCCGGCTGCCCGCCGGTGAGGTAGGTGTAGCCGCGCATCACCTCGTCGTAGAAGTCCGAGAGGTAGACGCCGTCCTTGGGGCGCAGGGACCCCTCCTTGATGCGCTGGTCCAGCGCGTTCTTGACCCGCCGGCACAGGTCGGAGGGCTCGTACTGCACCCGCGAGAGCACCTGCTGGATGGTGTCTCCCGGGATGAACTCCTCGATGTAGAAGTCCTCCGGGTCCTCGTCGTCGGCGAAGACGTGCAGCTCGTTGACCCGGCCGAAGAGGTTGTGCATGTCGGCCAGGATGTCCTGGTAGGCGCCCGTCAGGAACATGCCCAGGTAGTAGGGCTCGCCGGGCCTGAGCACGTGCAGGGAGAGCGTCTCGTCCACCCCGTCGCCCTCGATGAAGCGGTCGATCTTGCCATCCGAGTCGCAGGTCACGTCCACGATGGTGCAGTCCCTGGTGGGCGCCTCCTCCATGCGGTGCAGCGGCACGATGGGGAAGAGCTGGTCGAAGGCCCAGTGGTCCGGGGCACTCTGGAAGAGGGAGAAGTTGGCCAGGTACTGGTCGGCGATCTTGTCGCCCAGGTCCTTGGTCTCGCGCGGCAGCCGCTTCTTGCCCCGGTTCAGGTCGGCGATGCCGCGCGCCAGCTTCCAGAAGAGGCTCTCCACCACGGCGCGCTCCTCCAGCCCGAGGACGCCCAGCTTGAACATCTGCAGGGCCTCCTCCTTCTTGGCGGCGGCGTCGTGGTAGGCCTCCGCCCTGTTTCGCGGCGTCATGGAGGCCACGATCTCGCGCATCTCGCGGACCACCGAGGGCTCGTTGGGCTGCGCCACCGACGCGGCCGCGATCTCCTCGGCGGAGCCGATCTCGATGTGGCCGAAGACGTTCATGATGATGCAGGAGTGGTGCGCCGCCACGGCCCGGCCCGACTCCGAGACCACGTGCGGCTCGGGCACCGCCTCGTTGACGCAGACCCGCTGCAGGTTGTGGACCACGTCCTCGACGTACTCGTCGAGCGAGTAGTTCATGGAGGAGGCATAGCCGGTGGAGCGGGTGCCCACGTAGTCCACGCCCAGGCCGCCGCCCACGTCGAAGTACTCGATGGGCAGCCCCATCTTGCGGAGCTTGGCGTAGACGCGCGCCCCCTCGTTGACGGCGTCCTTGATGGTGCGGATCTCGGTGAGCTGGCTGCCGGCGTGGAAGTGGAGCAGCTTGGCGCAGTGCTCCTTGCCGGCCTCCTTGAGGATGCGCACCGCGTTGATGAGCTCCGGGATGGTCAGGCCGAACTTGGCGAAGTCGCCGGAGGAGCCCTCCCACTTGCCGGTGCCGCGGGTGGTCAGCTTGGAGCGCAGGCCGATCATGGGTTCGACCTGCATCTCCTCCGCCAGCTTGAGCAGCATGGGCAGCTCGGAGAGCTTCTCGATGACCACGATGACCTTGCGCCCCAGCTTGCGCCCCAGCAGCGCCAGCCGCAGGAACTCCTCGTCCTTGTAGCCGTTGCAGATGGTGAGCGACTCGGGGTCGGTGTTCATCCCCAGCACGATGAGCAGCTCGCCCTTGGAGCCGGCCTCCAGCCCGTAGTGGTAAGGCGCGCCGGCGTCGACGATCTCGTCGACCACCTCGCGCATCTGGTTCACCTTGACCGGGTAGACGCCGTAGTAGCTGCCGGCGTACTTGTACTCGGCGATGACCCGCTTGAAGCTCTCGTTGATCTGCTTGACCCGGGCGCGCAGCACGTCCTGGAAGCGCACCACGCAGGGGAAGCCGATCTTCCGCTCCACGATGTCCTCGACCACGTCCATCATGTCGATGACCGGGCCGGGCTGGCCGTGCGGGTGCACCACCACGTGCCCCTTCTCGTTGACCGAGAAGTAGCCGGCCCCCCAGCCGCTGATGTTGTAGTACTGCAGGGCGCGCTCGATGGACCAGTCGGACGGGGCGGTGGCCGCGGTCGCGTCGCTTCTCGGCTCGGGCATGATCATCGGTGCCCCGCTCATTACAGGAGAGCGGCAGAAAAATGAAGATCCGCCCCTCCTCGCCCGACGCCGGCCCCGGCCGCCTCGCCTCGCTCCGCTCCATCTTCAGCGAGGTGCCCGGCACGCTGCGGCTGGTCTGGCTGGCCGATCGGTCCGGGGCGCTGCAGCTCCTGGCCCTGACGGCCCTGCTCGCCCTCCTCCCGGCGGCGCTGGCCTGGGTGGGCAAGCTCATCGTGGACGGCGTGGTGGCGGCGGCGGGCGGCGCCGGGCCGGAGGCGGCGCGCCGCGTCCTCCAGCTGGTGGCGCTGGAGCTGGCGCTCATGGGCGCCCAGCTCGGCCTGGTCCGGCTGGCCGGGCTGCGGCGGGACCTGCTGCGCGCCACCCTGGGCAACCTGCTCAACGAGCGGATCCTGCAGAAGGCCCTCGAGCTGGAGCTGCGCCACTTCGAGGACAGCGAGACCTACGACAAGATGCAGAACGCCCGGCGGGAAGCCGCCTCGCGGCCGCTCTCGCTGGCGCTGCAGCTGGTGGCCATGGGCCAGAACGCCGTCACGCTGGCGGCCCTCTCCGGCCTGCTCTGGCGGCTCTCGCCCGCCTCGGTGGCGCTGCTGGTGGCCGCCTCGGTGCCGGCCTTCCTGGCCGAGGCCCGGCTGGCCGGCGAGTCCTTCCGGCTCTACTCGTGGCGGGCCCCGGAAGGGCGCCGCCTCAACTACCTGGAGTGGATCCTGACGCGCGACGCCCACGTCAAGGAGGTGAAGCTCTTCGGCCTGGGGCCGCTGGTCCTCTCGCGCTACCGCGCCCTCTTCCAGAAGTTCTTCGCCGAGGACCGCCGGCTGGCGCTGCGCCGCTTCGCCGCCGGCACGGCCTTCGGGCTCCTCTCGCTCCTGGCCTTCTACGCCATGTACGCCTTCATGGCGGGGCGCGCCGCGGCCGGCGCCATCACGCTGGGCGATCTCACCCTCTACATCGTGGTCTTCCGCCAGGGGCAGACGGCGGTCCAGGCGGTGCTCGGCGCGGTGGGCGGGATGTACCAGGACGCCCTCTTCATGCAGAACCTCTTCGCCTTCCTGGCCATCCCGGCCGCGGGGGAGCGCCCTCGCGTCAGCCCGGCGGCCACGCTGCCGCGCGGCCCGTCCCTGCCCATCGAGCTCGACCGCGTCTCCTTCCGCTACCCGGGGCGCGACGCCTGGGTGCTGCGCGACGTCTCGCTGACGCTGACGCCGGGCGAGACGCTCGGGCTGGTGGGGGAGAACGGCGCGGGCAAGTCCACCCTCGTGAAGCTGCTGCTCCGGCTCCACGAGCCGAGCGAGGGGGCCATCCGCTGGGGCGGCGTGGACCTGCGCGACCTCGACCCGGCCGACCTGCGCTCCCGCATCGGCGCCGTCTTCCAGGACTACGTGCGCTACCAGTTCACCGCCGCCGAGAACATCGGGCTGGGTGAGCCCTCCCACCTGGAGGACCGGTCTCGCGTGGCGGCGGCGGCGGCGCGCGGGGGGGCCAGCGGCGTCGTCGAGGGGCTGCCGCAGGGCTACGACACGGTGCTGGGCGGCTGGTTCGAGAAGGGCCACGAGCTCTCCGCCGGCCAGTGGCAGAAGCTGGCGGTGGCGCGCGCCTTCATGCGCCAGGACGCCGAGCTCCTCATCCTGGACGAGCCCACCGCGGCCATCGACGCCGAGGCCGAGCACGAGCTCTTCGAGCGCTTCCGGCAGCTGGCGGTCGGGCGCACCGCCCTGGTCATCTCCCACCGCTTCTCCACGGTGCGGCTGGCCGATCGGATCGCGGTGCTGCACGGCGGACGGCTGGTGGAGCTGGGGAGCCACCAGGAGCTGGTGGCGCTGGACGGCCGCTACGCCCACCTCTTCCGGCTGCAGGCGCGCGGCTACCTCGATTAGGATCTCCCGATGCGCGGCCTCGAGCAGATCCCCTGGCTCTACGACCTCGGCCTCTGGCTGGCCGAGCACTCCGGCTTCGGCCGCTGGCGGCGCTGGCTCCCCGGCGGCGCGGCGGGGCGCACCCTCGACCTCGGCAGCGGCACCGGCCGCAACCTCCCCTGGCTCCCGCCCGGCCTGCCCGTGGTGGCCCTCGACCCGCACCCACGGAACCTGGCGGCGGCGCGGCGGCGCGCGCCGGGGGTGGCGCTGGTGCGAGCCAGGGCCGAGGCGCTCCCCTTCCGCGACGGTGCCTTCGACACGGTCCTCTCGGGGATGGTCTTCTGCTCGGTGGACGATCCCGCGGCCGGCCTGGCCGAGGTGCGGCGCGTGCTGGCGCCGAGCGGCGCCTTCCGGCTCCTGGAGCACGTCCGCTCCACCTCGCCGCTCGAGGCGCGGCTCCAGGACCTGATGCAGCCGGCCTGGACCTGGCTGGCGGGCGGCTGCCGTCCGAACCGGGAGACGGAGCGGGCGGTCGAGGCGGCCGGCTTCCAGGTGGAGGAGGCCTCGCGCCACGCCCGCGGCACCTGGAGGCGGCTGGTGGCCCGGCCCAGGCTCACCCCATCCAGCACGATGACCTCGCTGCTCCTGGCGGCGCTCGCTGCCGTGGCTCCGGGCCTGGCCGCGTGCAAGGCCGCGGCCCCGGCCCCGACCCCGACCTCCGCGACCACCACCGGCAGCGTGGCCGAGCACCCCGAGCGCAGCACCGCAGGCGCGGGGTCGAAGGAGACCCCGGCCCCGGTCGAAACCGAAACCCCGGCCCCGGCATCGGCGAGCAGCGCCAGCAAGGTGGCCGCGCATCCCGAGCGTAGGGCCGAAGGCCCGGAGTCGAGGGAGGCCCCGGCCCCGGCCGAAACCGAGACCCCGGCCCCAGCCCCGGCCGAAACCGAGACCCCAGCCCCGGCCCCCACCCTCCCATCGAGCCAGGCCCCATTCGCGGTCCAGAGGCCGCCGGAGGAGCCGCCCGCCACGTCGCCTCCCGACAACTGGGTCGACGGCGGCCACGCGCTGCTCGCCCAGGGACTCTTCTGGTCGGTTGGTCGGCTCGACCAGTTCTTCGCCGACGAGCGCGAGGTGGACCTGCCGCGCCTCCGCTCCTTCGTCCGCTGGCGCAACGACGTCACGCTCCGGGACGACGGCACCCATGCCTTCACCACCAGCGCACGGGCCGAGCTGCGCCTCCCCTACCTGAACCGCCGGCTCGAGGCGCTCCGGCTCACCATCTCCGGCGGCACCAACGAGGCGCTCGACCGTCTCCTCCCCGGCGACGCCCCGGCGCCCGGCGCCCCGGATCGGCCCACCGCCGGCCTCAAGCTGACGCTCTTCGAGACCCTGCTCACCCAGACGGACCTCCAGGCTGGCCTGCTCTTCAGCTGGCCGGTCGGCTGGTTCACCCGGCTCCGGCTGCGCCACGTGCAGCCCGTCGAGGGGGTCCTGGTGGCTCGCGTCGCCGTCTCCGGCTTCTGGCAGACCCCCACCGGCTGGGGCACCCGGCAGGACCTGGATCTGGAGCGGGAGCTCAGTGGCTGGCTCCTCCTCCGCCTCGCCAACACGGCGACGTTCACCGAGCGCTCGCGGGGCTGGGAGTGGGGGACCGAGCTCGGCCTGCTCGCCGCGGTGGGCGACAACACCGCGCTCTTCCTGGGCGGCTCGGCGCTGGGCGCGTCCGACGTGGGGCCGGTGGTCGAGATCTGGCGCGTCCGCCTCCGGGCGCGGCGCGATGTCTTTCGCCGCTGGCTGTACCTCGAGCTCGAGCCGGGCATGCGGTGGGAGCGGCCGCCCGGCGGTGGCCACCGCGACCGCGAGCGCTCCGTCATCGTGCGGCTGGAGGCCCAGTTCGACGCCGCGGCGCGCCCCGCCCGGCCGCCCCCGACCTCCAGGCCCGACTGAACGGCATGGCGTGCCTCGCCGCCGAAGGCGCCGGCGGATCCGCCCCAGCCGCTCCGGGCGCAGCCCCCACGGACGCATCCCCACGGGTGCGGCGCCACGTGCGGCGCCACGTGCGGCGCCACGTTGCCGCCCGGCCCGGCCCCATGCGACCCTGCGCCCCGGAAAGCGGGGGCCACACGTCATGGGCAACAGGATGCGCATCGCGATCAACACCGGCGGCGGCGACGCCCCGGGCCTCAACGCCGTCATCTACGCCGTCACCATGGCGGCCCATGGCCGCGGCTGGGAGGTGCACGGCATCCGCGAGGGCTACGCCGGCCTCCACGACACCAGCAAGATCGTGCCGCTCACGCCGGAGCGGGTGGCCGGCATCATGGACCGCGGCGGCACCATCCTCGGCACCACCAACAAGGGCGATCCCTTCAACCGCCCGCACGAGCGGAACGACGGCACCATCGAGTTCCGCGACGAGTCGGACAAGGTGGTGGAGAACTTCAAGCGGCTCGGCTTCGACGTGCTGGTGGCGCTCGGCGGCGACGGGTCGCTCGCCCTGGCGCACCGGCTCTCGCAGAAGGGGCTCCAGTTCATCGGCGTGCCCAAGACCATCGACAACGACCTCGCCAAGACCCAGCAGACCTTCGGCTTCGACACCGCCGTCACCACCGCCACCGAGTGCATCGACAAGCTCCACTCCACCGCCGAGGCCCACGGGCGGGTCATGGTGGTGGAGGTCATGGGGCGCTACGCCGGCTGGATCGCCCTCCACAGCGGCCTCTCGGGCGGCGCCGACGTGATCCTCATCCCCGAGATCCCCTTCACCATGGAGAAGGTCTGCGACCGCCTCATGGAGAACGAGGTGCGCGGCAAGCGCCACGGCATCGTGGTGGTGGCCGAGGGGGCCATGGTCGCGGGCGGCGGGCTGGTCACCAAGCAGAACGCCGACGTCGGCCGGCAGGAGGTCATGCTGGGCGGCATCGCCGACCACGTGGCCAAGGAGATCCACAAGCGCACCGGCAAGGAGACCCGCTCGCTGGTGCTGGGCCACCTGCAGCGCGGCGGCTCGCCCACCACCTGGGACCGGCTCATCTCGCTCCGGTTCGGGGCCGCGGCGGTCCGCTTCATCGCCGAGGGCAAGCGCAACGTCATGGTGGCCTGGCAGCCGCCGGACATGAAGGCCATCCCGGTCACCGAGGTCCTCGGCCACATGAAGCTGGTGCCGACCGACTCGGACACCGTCCACACCTGCCGCGACCTGGGCATCTCGCTGGGGGACTAGCGGCGACTCCGGCCGCGCCCTGGCCTGGGCGCCGGCTCGGGAGCCGGCCCCGCAGGCGGCCTGATGGGCCGCGCCGGCGCGGCGAAGGCCCCCCGCAGCACGTCGAGCGCCCGCTCGAGGTCGGCGGGCACCGGCGCCTCCACCTGGAGCCGGCGCCCCGTGCGCGGGTGCGCGAAGGCGAGCCGCCAGGCGTGCAGCGCCTGCCGCCCCACCGCCCCCGCCGCGCGCCGCACCGGATCCTCCTCGGGCAGCCGCGCCTCGCGGCGCCGCCCGCCATAGGTGGCGTCGGCCAGGAGGGGGTGGCCCGCGTCGGAGAGGTGGACGCGGATCTGGTGCGTCCGCCCCGTCTCCAGCGCCACCGCCAGGAGCGCGGCCCGCTCGCCGAACCGCTCCAGCACGGTCCAGCCGGTGACGGCCCGGCGCGTTCCCTGGCCTCGCGACGAGTAGCGGGTCCGGTCGTACGGGTGGCGCCCGTAGGGCGTGTCGAGCCGGCCGGTCGCCGCCGGCACGCCGTGGCAGATCGCCAGGTAGGTCTTCTCCACCTGGCGCGCCTTGAAGGCCGCCTGCAGCACCGTCAGCGCCGTCTCGCGCTTCGCCACCACCAGGCAGCCGCTGGTCTCCTTGTCGAGCCGGTGGACCAGCCCGGGCCGGGCACCGCCGGGCGTGGCCGAGCCGAGCCGGTGCAGCAGCGCGTTCACCACCGTGCCGGAGGGGGCGCCGCGCGCCGGGTGGACCACCATGCCCGGCGCCTTGTCGAGCACCAGCAGGTCGCCGTCCTCGTGGAGCACCGCCAGCGGCAGGTCCTGGGCCACCAGCCCCGACGGCGGCGGCGGGGGCAGGACCAGGTCGAGCCGCTCGCCGCCCTTGAGGCGCGCCGAGGCCTTGGCCGGCCGGCCATCCACCAGCACGTGCCCCTCCTCCACCAGCCGCTGCACGCGGGCGCGAGAGAGGTCGGGCGCCAGGCGCACCAGGGCCAGGTCCAGGCGGAGGCCGGCCAGGTCGTCGGGGGCGAGGAGCGAGCGCCGCTCCGGCGCGGCGGCGGGGGGCGCTACCAGATGCGCGACCGGATGCGAGCCTTCGACTTCAGGATCACGTCCACGATGGCCCGGTCGTAGAAGTTGGTCTTGCCGAAGAGCTCCGACGCGACGCGCGACCGGTAGTGCTCGCGCCCCTCCGCCAGCTCGTCCCGGAGGGCGTCGAAGAAGTTGTCCTTCTCGATGCTCTTGACGATCTTCTCCTCGTTGTAGAGGGAGATGTCCGAGCAGATCGCCCGCGCGAGCCGCATCGCCTGCTCGGGAGCCTCGATGAGCGCCATGTGCCGGATGGTACGGGAGGGTCGCGGCCGGGTCAACGAAGCCGCGCGCCGGCCCGGACGGGCGCCTGGCCGGCTCACTTCCTGGGCGCGTCGGCCGGCGCGGCGGCCAGCCGCTCCAGGTAGGAGCGGGCCACCCGCTGGCCGTCGAGCCGGAGCTCGCGGGCCAGGCTCATGAGGATGCCGCGGAGGTAGACCGCCGCCGGCAGCGCCTTGAAGCGGTCGCCCTCGATGTTCTCGAGGTGGTGGCGGGTCACCTTGGTCCGCTCGGAGAGCTGCGGCAGCGTGAGCCCGCGGGCCTCCCGGACCTGGCGCAGCATCGCGCCGGTCCAGGCGGCGCCCTCGGGCACCAGCAGCTCGCGGGGCGCCGCCAGCTCGTTCTTGAGCGGGATGGGGGCCGGCGCCACCGGACCGGCACCGGCCGGCGACGGCGTGAGCGCGGCGGACCCCGGCGAGGCCGGAGTGGCCGGCGGCGCTGGCGCCTCGGCCTGGCCTGCCCTGGCCACCAGCGGGATGGGCGGCGGGGACGAGACCGGGGCGTCGAGCGGGATGGGACGCTGCTCCCCAGGCGGCGGCCCGGAGCGCGCCGCGTCCTCCTGGGCCTGGTGCGCCGACTCGGCCGGCGACGGCTGGAGCGACGGCCAGGGGGTGGCCACGCCGTGGGGCTGCGGGGTGGGCGGTGGCGGCGCGGCGCGCGGGCGGACGCCGATCCGCTCGTCATATCGACCGCGCGCGTCGGGGTCGAGGAGCACGGCCTTGGCCTCCTCGATCCGGTTGGTGAGCAGCTGGGCCTCGTCGGGAGTCACCAGCGAGTAGGTGGCCAGGGAGCCCGGCCCGTAGAGGGCGCTGGCCCGCTCGTAGGCCCGCTCGATCTCCTCGGGCGGCGCCTCCACCGAGACCTCCAGGATCTCGTAGAGCGTCTGGTCCGACAGCCGCTTCAAGGCTGCTCCGCCGCCCGCTCCGCCTGGTCCATGGCGACCAGCCGATCCGCGATGGCGTCGAAGGCCCGGCCGGCCGGCACCTCCGGGCGCGACACCAGCAGCGGCTGCCGCAGCCGCACCGCCCGCCACATCTCGTCGTCGTAGGCGATGGCACCCAGGTAGTCCATCTCCAGCCCGAAGTACTTGCGCCAGGCGGCCACCACGGCGTGGCCGATCTCCGCGTCCTGTGGGGTGCGGACCTGGTTGACCACCAGGCGCGGCCGGAAGGCGGCCAGCTGGCGCGCCAGGTTGCCGCCGGCCTCCGGATCGCGCTCGGCCAGGGTGGCCACCAGCTCGACGGGGCTCCTGAAGCTGGCGCCCTCCATGACCTGCCGCAGCAGGGCGTCGTAGCCATACACCTGGGCCACGGTGCGCATGCGGCGCCAGAAGGCGGCCTTGACGAAGCGGTAGGCGTTCTCCACCGCGGTGGGCTCGGGCACCAGCACGAGCACGCCGTGGTCCGAGACCAGGAAGAAGTCGAGCGTGTTGGTGTGCGTGCCGGCGCCCAGGTCCAGGATGGCGTAGTCCACGTCCATGGCCTGGACGTGGCGCAGGAGGCGCATCTTCTGGGCGTGCCTGGGCGTGGCCGCGTCGAGGTGGTCCAGCGCGCCGGAGACCAGCGCCAGGTTCTCGATGCCGGTGGGGGTGAGCACGTCATCGATCCGCTCGACGCGCCGCTCGATGAAGTCCGAGAGGGTGCGGCGCGGCACCTCGAGCCCGAGCGTGGTGTGGAGGTTGGCGCCGCCCAGGTCGGCGTCCACCAGCACCACCCGCTTGCCACGGCGGGCCAGCGCGATGCCCAGGTTGGCGGAGATGAGGCTCTTGCCGACGCCGCCCTTGCCGCCCCCCACCGAGAGGATGCGGCTGGTGCGCGGCGTCCCCTTCCGCGCGCGCACCAGGCTGCGCGCGGCGGCCGGCTTCGGCGGCTCCTGCACGACGTGGACCAGCTTGAGGATCGGCGCGTCACCCATCGGCCATGGAGCTTACGCCGGCAGGCCGGTTCAGTCCAAAAGCTCGGCGTTCCAGTAGGCCACGTCGGCCACGGTGAGGAAGGGACGCCACTCGGCGTGCAGCACCCGGCGGGCCGCCTGGCGCAGCAGCGGCGTCCAGCGGGGCCGGGCCGGCCGGTGCAGCAGCCGCATCCCGGCCTCCTCCGGCGTCCGCCCGCCCTTCCTCAGGTTGCAGGGGACGCAGGAGCAGACCACGTTCTCCCAGCTGGTGGCCCCGCCCCGGGAGCGCGGCACCACGTGGTCCAGGTTGAGCTCGGGGCGGCGGAAGCGCCGCCCACAGTACTGGCAGGTGTCGGCGTCGCGCGCGTAGACGTTGGAGCGGGAGAAGCGGATGCGGGCGCGTGGCAGGTGCTCGTAGACCAGCAGCACGATGACCCTGGGCACGCGGATGCGCCCGGCCACCGTGCCCACCACGTCGGCGTGGGTGGCCGCGCCCAGCGCCGCCCAGCTCTCGAAGTCGAAGAGCCTGAACTCGGCGTCGAGCGCGCGCGCCGCCCCCTGGTAGAGGAGCGTGAAGGCGCGCCGCACCGAGGTCACGTGGACCGGGCGGTAGAGCCGGTTGAGCACGAGGACGCCACCGTCGAGCATCTGGCCCGGGATCATAGCGCCGCCAGGGCGCGGGGACCCCACTTCCGACGGCCGGCCCGATGGGAGCGCCCGGCCCCGCCAGGCCGTGCTAGGGATCCGGCAGGGAGACGAACCCATGGGCCAACGTCGATGACCCGGGTCCTCGGGATCTCGGCCTACTACCACGACAGCGCCGCCGCCCTGCTCTGCGATGGGGAGATCGTCGCCGCGGCGCAGGAGGAGCGCTTCTCGCGGAGGCGGCACGACGCCGACTTCCCCGCCCGCGCCGTCGCGTACTGCCTCGAGGAGGCCGGGGTCTCGCTCCGCGACGTCGACCTGGTGGCCTTCTACGACAAGCCGCTCCTCAAGTTCGAGCGGCTCATCGAGACCTACATCGCCTTCGCGCCCCACGGCCTCCAGTCGTTCGTCGCGGCGATGCCGGCCTGGACCCGCGAGAAGCTCTTCCTCCGATCGCACCTCCGGAGGTCCCTGGCGGCCCTCCCGGGGGAGCACCCGCCCGCCGCTCCCCCGAGGATCCTCTTCCCGGAGCACCACCGGTCGCACGCGGCCTCCGCCTTCTTCCCGAGCCCGTTCCCGCGCGCGGCCGTCCTCTGCATTGACGGCGTGGGCGAGAAGGCGACCACCTCCGCCTGGCTCGGCGACGGGAACAGGCTGACCGCCCTGTGGGAGATCGACTTCCCCCACTCGCTGGGCCTCCTCTACTCCGCCTTCACCGGGTACCTCGGCTTCCGCGTCAACTCGGGCGAGTACAAGGTGATGGGGCTGGCGCCGTACGGGGAGCCGCGCTTCGTCGACCGGATCCTCGGGACGCTGGTCGACGTGAAGGAGGACGGGACCTTCCGGCTCGACATGCGGTACTTCGGCTTCGCCACCGGCCTGACCATGACGACCGAGGCGTTCCACGACCTCCTCGGCGGGCCGCCCCGGAAGCCCGAGACCGCCCTGACCCAGCGGGAGTTCGACCTGGCCCGGTCGATCCAGGCCGTCACCGAGGAGGTCGTCCTCCGGCTCGCCAGGACCGTCCGCCGGGAGACCGGCGAGCGGCGGCTCTGCCTCGCCGGCGGGGTGGCCCTCAACTGCGTCGCCAACGGCCGGGTCCTGCGCGAGTCCGGGTTCGAGGACCTCTGGATCCAGCCGGCCGCGGGCGACGCCGGCGGGGCGCTCGGGGCCGCGCTGGCGGCGTGGCACGAGCACCTCGGGAAGGAGCGCACCCCGCTGCCCGGGGACTCGATGAAGGGGGCGCTCCTCGGGCCCGGCTGGGACGACCGGGCCATCGACGAGGCGCTCTCCCGGCTCGGGGCCGTCGCCCACGCGCCCGGCGTCGAGGCGCTCCTCGGCCAGACCGCCGAGCTGCTCGCCCGCGGCGACGTCGTCGGGTGGTTCCAGGGACGGATGGAGTACGGACCGCGCGCGCTCGGGAACCGCTCGATCCTCGGCGACCCGAGGGATCCGGGGATGCAGTCGCGGATGAACCTGAAGATCAAGTTCCGGGAGTCGTTCCGCCCGTTCGCCCCCGCGGTGCCGGCCGAGCGGGCCTCGGCCTCCTTCGACCTCGACCGGGAGAGCCCGTACATGCTGCTGGTCGCCCCGGTCGGCGCGGGCTGCCGCGCGGCCCTCCCCGCCGTCACCCACGTCGACGGCTCGGCGCGGGTCCAGACCGTCAGCGCCGAGCGGAACCCCCTCTTCCACCGGCTCCTGTCGGCCTTCGAGCGCCTCACCGGCTGCGCCGTGCTGGTGAACACCTCCTTCAACGTCCGCGGGGAGCCGATCGTCTGCACCCCCGAGGACGCCTACCGGTGCTTCAGGAGGACGGGGATGGACCACCTCGTGCTGGGCGGCCGCCTCCTGCACCAGGCCGAGCAGCCGGGCCTGGCGGAATCCCCGGCCCGTGCGGGCACCGCCCCGGCCCCTCCCACCAGGCGTCCCGAGGTGATGGGCCTCCTGTCCGGGCTGCTCTCCCCGCTCCACCGGGGCTGGATGAAGCTCGCGGAGGTGCTCGGCTGGATCAACACCCGGCTCATCTTCGGGGCCGTCTACCTCCTGCTGGTCGTCCCGTACGGCGTCGCCTTCCGCCTGCTGGGGAAGGTGCCGCTCGACCTCGGCTTCGACCCGGAAGCCCGCTCCTACCGGAAGGACGCGGGGGAGGCCCCGCCCGCCGGCCTGGACCGCCCCTACTGATCGAACGCCGCGCTATGATGCGGGCGTGAGCGTCGACGCGATCATCGAGTTCGTCAGGGACTTCTCCGGCTTCCTCGGGGAGCGGAAGAGGTTCTGGCTCCTGCCCCTCTTCATCGTCCTGCTGCTGATGGGGCTCCTGGTGTTCTTCACGCAGGGGTCGGCCATCGCGCCGCTCATCTACACCATCTTCTGAGCCCTTGGACCGCGCGGCGTGCGCTACCCGCCGGACGGGATGGGGGCGCTGGCCTGGGCCGCCACCGGGCCGGCCAGCAGCCGGTAGCTCGCGTAGGAGCGGAGCACCCGCTTCACGTAGCCGCGGGTCTCGTCGTAGGGGATCTCCTCCACGAACTCGTCGAGCGGCACGCCGGGGCCGGCCGCCCGCCAGCGCCCCACCGCGCTCTCGCCCGCGTTGTAGGCCGCCAGCGCCAGCGCCGGCGAGCCGCCGAAGCGCGTCAGCAGCGCGCCCAGGTAGGCCGCGCCGATCCGGATCGAGGTGGCCGGCTCCATGAGCCCGGCCCGGTCGGGCGCGGGCAGCTTGAGCCGCCGCGCCACCGCCCTGGCGGTGGGGAGCATGAGCTGGGTCAGCCCGACGGCCCCGGCGGCCGAGACCGCCTCGGGATCGAGGGCGCTCTCCTCGCGCATGAGCGCCTGCAGCAGCTCGGGGGGGACGCCGGCGGCGGGGGCGTAGCGGCGCACCAGCTCCGCATGGGCCCTGGGGTAGGCCACCTCCCAGACCTGGCGCAGCGGCCCGTCCGGCGGCCGGCGCAGGGCCCCCCGCGCCTGGCTCCGCAGGAGCTGGTGGGCGGCCTGGTGGTCGCCGGCGCGGTCGAGCAGCGTGGCCAGGCAGAGCACCGGAGCGAGCTCGCCGGTGTCGGGCACCCGCACCGCCCGGAGCTCCTCCGCCGCGGCGCGGGCCAACCCGGCCCGGAGCAGCGCCACGCCAGCCCGCAGGTGCGCGTCGTCCCGCAGCGGCCCGGGATCGAGGGTCCAGGCGCGCGGCGCCTCCGCCGGGGCGGGATCCGGGAGCAGCACCCCGTCCAGGCCGGCCAGCCGGGCACGGGCGAGGAGCGCGTAGTAGTCGGCGGGGGCCAGCGCCACCAGCTCGCGCCAGATGGAGCGCGCCGCGGCCTTCCCCTCTTCGCCGCGCCGGGACAGGAGCCGGGCCCGCCAGTAGGCGGCTCGGGCGTGCTCGTACGGATCGACCTCGCGGCGGTCCAGCTCCACGCGCCGGAGCGCGGCGA
The DNA here is from genome assembly GCA_031396105.1 of Anaeromyxobacter sp. Classification (GTDB taxonomy): domain Bacteria; phylum Myxococcota; class Myxococcia; order Myxococcales; family Anaeromyxobacteraceae; genus JADKCZ01. Next base: position 16,097 of record JANNKC010000234.1, on the reverse strand, counting down.
GGGCCCCGTCCTCGTCGCCGCCCCGCCAGGCGAGCCAGGCCAGGCGGAAGCGGGCCTGGTCGCGCCGGTCGCCTTCGGGGTGGTCGCGCACCAGGGACTCGAGCGCCTCGCGCGCCTCGGCGGCGCGCCCGGCCCGGGCCGCCAGCTCGGCCGCGGCGAGGAGCGCGTCGTCCGCCAGCGGGCTGTCGCGCTGCTCCCGGGCGAAGCGCCGGTAGAGGCCGATGGCCTCGTCCCTCGCGCCGGCGGCGGAGACGGCCGTGGCCAGCACGAAGCGAGCCCGGGTGCGCAGGACGGGCTCGGTGCACCGCTCCGCCACCGGCCTGAGCAGCTCGGCGGCGCGCTCGTTCTGGCGCTCGCGCCGGAGCGCTCGCCCGAGGGCGGCGCGGGCCCGGCAGGCGGCCGGCTCGGCGGGCCCAGCGGGCGGAGCGGCCGCCACCACCGGAGCGAGCAGCGCGATGGCCTCCGGGCTCCGGTTCTGCTCGAGGAGCCCCTCGGCCCGGCGCACCTGCGCCTCGGCGGGCGGGTCGCGGCCCGCCTCGCCGGGCAGCGCCCTCAGGGCGGCCAGGCAGGCGGGCGCGTCGGGGTCGGCGGGCCGGCCGGCCCAGCAGTCGAGGAGGGCCTGCCTGGCGCCAGCCAGGTCCGGGGGCTCCAGGGCGGCGCGCAGGCTGCCCGCGAGCAGCAGCGCCGCGGCGGCCTGGCCTGCCAGCGGACCATCGGCCGGCGCGGCGAGGATCGGCTGCAGCGCGCCCAGGGCGCCCGCACGCTCCCCCACCGCAGCCAGGGCGCGGGCGCGGGCCACCACCGCGGCCGGGCCTCCCAGCGAGCCGGCTCCCACCGCGGCGAAGACGGCCGCCGCCTCGACGTGGCGCGCCTGGTCGAGCAGCAGCCGCCCGCGGGCCCCCAGGATCCGGTCGGCCAGGTCCGGGAGCGCACCCTCCAGCCCTTCCAGCGCGGCCAGCGCCTCGACGGCCCGCCCGGACGCCTCCAGCGCCAGCCCGCGCACCAGGCGAGCCTCGGGCCCCGAGGCGAGGCCCAGCGCGGCCAGCGCCTCGTCGGGCCGTCCCGCCTCGAGCAGGGCGGCGGCGCCGGCCGATGGGCCGGTCAGCGCGGGGGTGAGATCCAGGTCGAGGGCGGTCGCCGGCGCGGCGGCCAGGGCCACCGCCAGCAGGAGCGGGTTCATCGGGGTCGAGGGTGCGCTCGCGCCAGGGCCGGGTCAAGTCGGCGCCGGCGGTCATCCAGGTCCGCGAAGCGAGCTAGGATGGCCCGGCGTGGACATCCGCACCCAGGCCGCCCTGCTCGCCGCCATCGTCACCCTGGCGCTCGCCGTGGCGGCGTTGCTGCGAGACAACCGCGCGCGGGTCTTCACGCTCTTCGCCCTCTTCAGCCTCGACCTCTTCCTCTTCTCGCTGGCCGTCTGTCTGCTCCGCTGGCCGGACGCCGCGGGCAGCGCGATCTGGTGGGAGCGGCTGGCGGTGGCCTCGGGGGCGCTGGTGCCCGCCGCCGGCCTGGCGTTCTTCCTGGAGTTCCTGGGCGTGGCGCGCCGCCCGGCGCGGCGGGCGCGCAACGCCATGCTGGCGGGCTCGCTGGGCGGCCTGGTGGTGGCGGTCTCGCCGCTCATCCACTCCAAGCTGGCCAAGGCCGCGGTGGCCGCCTACGTGGTCTTCGGGCTGGCGGTGGTGCTCTCGGTGCTCTGGAACCGCATGCGCGCCGCCACCACCCGGGTCGAGCGGGCGCGCCTGCGCTACCTGTTCGTCGGCGCGCTGGTGGCGGTGGCGCTCTCCATCGCCGACATGCTGCCGCGCCTTGGCCTCCCCACCCCGGCCGAGGGGCTGGGGTCCATCGTCCTCACCGTCTTCATGTTCTTCCTGTCGCAGACGCTGCAGCGCCACCGGCTGCTCGACCTGCACGAGTTCCTGGGGAAGATCGTGGTGGTGAGCGCGCTCGGCCTGGTGCTGGTCGCCGTCTACGGCGGCCTGGTCTCCTGGGTGGGCGACCGGCGCGAGCTCTTCTACTTCAACACCGTGGTGGCCTCCTTCGTCATCCTCTCCCTCTTCGAGCCGCTGCGGGAGCGGGTCGAGGAGTGGGTGGTGGCCACGCTCTTCCACGAGCGCTACGAGCTGGTGCGCCGCCTGGAGGCGCTGCGGGACCGCTGCGGCACCGTCATCGACCCGGCCGAGCTCTCCCAGGTGGTGCTGGACGGCCTGGTGGAGACCCGCCGCGTCACCCACGCCTCCCTGTGGCTGCTGGCCGACGATCGGCCCGGCTACCGGCTCCACGACTTCCGCGGCCCGGCGCCGGCCCGCTTCCTGGAGCCGGCGGCGGCGCGCACGCTGATGGCCGCCACCACCGGCGGCCAGAAGGCGGTGCTCCTGGAGAACCTGGTGCGGCGCATGTCCGAGCTGAGGCGCCTGCTGCCGGCCGGCCCGGCCGAGGCCGAGGCGCGGAGCGGCCGGCCCTCCACGGCCGCGGTGGCCGACGAGCTGAAGCGGCTGGGCGACGCCGCCGCCGTCATGGCCTTCATGAAGGCCGGCATCTGCATGCCGCTGGCGGCCGGTGATCGCGCCGTGGGCTTCCTGGCCTGCTGGGACGAGCGGGTGACGGAGGCCTTCGCCTCGGACGAGATCGCGGCGCTCCTGGAGGTGGCCGACCGCTGCGCCCTGGTCATCGAGAACTCCAAGCTCTACCAGCAGATGAAGGAGCGCGACCGCCTGGCGGCCATCGGCGAGATGTCGGCCGGCCTGGCCCACGAGATCCGCAACCCGCTGGCCGCCATCAAGGGCGCCATCCAGTACCTCGACCCCAGCAAGCTGCCCGAGGAGGACCGCGAGTTCCTCGAGATCATGGTGGACGAGGTGAACCGGCTGAACGGCGTGGTCACCCAGTTCCTCGACTACTCCCGTCCGCTCAAGCCGGCCATGGCGCCGGCCGACCTGAACGACGTCCTGACCCGCACCTTCCGCCTGCTCGCGCCGGCGGTGCCGCCCGCGGTGGCGCTCTCGGTGACGCTGGCGCCGGAGCTGCCGCGCGTCCTCTGCGACGCCGAGCAGCTGAAGCAGGTGTTCATCAACCTGACGCAGAACGCCTTCCAGGCCATGCCCCGCGGCGGCACGCTGGAGGTCTCCACCCGGGTGACGCGCGACGATCTCGCCTACTGGCGCGAGGGGGCCCGGCGGCCGGACCAGGTGGAGGTGCGCTTCCACGACAGCGGCCCGGGCATCTCCGAGGAGGCGCGCGAGCGCATCTTCGTCCCCTTCTACACGACCAAGGAGAAGGGCACCGGGCTCGGGCTGGCCATCTGCCAGCGCATCGTCACGGCGCACCAGGGGAGCATCGTGGTGCGCTCCCCGCCCGGCCAGGGCGCCGAGTTCATCATCTCGCTGCAGGGGCTGCGCGAGGAGCGGCCCGAGGCCGAGCCGAGCCGCGACGACCCCGGGCGGCAGAAGGCGCGGGAGCGCCGCCGCGCCCGGGCCGAGGCCCGCCTGCGCCGCCGCAAGCGGCGACGGGCCTGAAGGGCCCGGAGGGCCCGCCGGAGGGGCCATGGCGGCGTGCCGCCACCCACCGATCCGTGCTACCACTCCGGCCCGTGGCGCACGTCCTCATCGTCGACGACGAGATGAACATCCGCCGCGTGCTCGCGGCCATGCTGAAGCGCGACGGGTACGAGGTGACCACCGCCGAGGACGGCGAGCAGGCGCTGGCGGTGCTGCAGAAGACGCCGGTCCACGTGGTGGTGACGGACCTGGTCATGCCCAAGGTCGGCGGCATGGAGCTCCTGCGCAAGGTCTCGGCCGACTACCCGGACGTGCCCGTCATCCTCATCACGGCCCACGGCTCGGTCGACAGCGCGGTGGCGGCCCTCCGGGCCGGCGCCTTCGACTACGTGACCAAGCCCTTCGAGCAGGAGGAGCTGCGCAAGGTCATCGCCAAGGCGGCCCGGGCCCACGACCTGGAGCGCCAGAACGTGCACGAGGGCGCCAGCGAGGCCGACCGCCCTCCCCTGGTGGGCCAGTCGCCCGCCATGAAGACCATCTACGACATGGTGGCGCGCGTGGCCGACTCGCCCTCCACCGTGCTCATCACCGGCGAGAGCGGCACCGGCAAGGAGCTCATCGCCAAGGCCCTGCACCGCGGCTCGGCCCGGCGCGACAAGCCGCTCATCAAGGTGAACTGCGCCGCCATCCCCAAGGACCTGGTGGAGTCGGAGCTCTTCGGCTACGAGCGCGGCGCCTTCACCGGCGCGGTCGGCTCCAAGCCCGGCCGCTTCGAGCTGGCCGACGGCGGCACCCTCTTCCTCGACGAGATCGGCGAGATCCCCGTCGAGATCCAGGTCAAGCTGCTGCGCGCCCTGCAGGAGTCGGAGTTCGAGCGGGTGGGCGGCATCAAGACGCTCAAGGTGGACGTGCGGCTCATCGCCGCCACCAACCGCGACCTGAAGGCGCTCATCGCCGAGGGGCGCTTCCGCGAGGACCTCTTCTACCGGCTGGCGGTGGTGCCCATCGCGCTGCCGCCGCTGCGGGACCGCCGCGAGGACATCCCGCTGCTGGTCCGGCACTTCATCGAGAAGTACAACCGGCGGCTCGGCAAGCGGGTCGAGGGCATCGAGGAGCCGGCGCTGCAGCTCCTGCTCGGGTACGGCTGGCCCGGCAACATCCGCGAGCTGGAGAACCTGATGGAGCGCTCGGTGCTCTTCGCCGACGGGCCGCGCATCGAGGCCTCGGCGATGCCCGACTCGCTCCGCGAGAAGGGGCCGCCCGCCCCCGTGCCCATCGCCGCGGTGGGGCCGCTCGGCGCCATCGCCGCCCCCAGCGGCGCCTCCATGAAGGAGATCGTGCGCCAGGCCCAGGCCGAGCTGGAGAAGGAGCTCATCGCCAGGGCGCTGGAGGAGACCGGCGGCAACGTGACCCGCGCCGCCAAGCGGCTCCAGATCAGCCGCAAGTCGCTCCAGGTGAAGATGAAGGAGCTGGGGCTGCGCGACGCCGACGTCGGCGGCGGCGGCGAGGAGTAGGCGCCCGTGAACGGATCCCCTCAGCGGCCCTGCGCCCGGCGCACACCAGGCGCCTGCCACCGACCGGCGTCGCCTTGACCACCCCGGGAGCCGCTGCTAGCGTCGAACGACCCCTCCGGAGGAGCGCCATGGGCCGGCTGATCGCCGTCTTGACCGCCATCACCCTGCTGATCCCGGCCGCCCCCGCCGCCGCCGCCGAGCTGACCCGCGTCGCCTCCAGCGGCGAGCCGGACAACCCGTTCGACCTGGACTTCTCGCTGCGCTGGGAGCGGACCCAGCGGCGCGCCGCCATCACCCGGGAGTACGCCGAGGCGTCCAACCCGGGCGATCCGGCCTACCCGTTCGCCACCGTGAAGGAGCCGCAGCAGCTCCGCTACACCGAGACCGCCAACCTGGTCGTCCCGCGGCTGGCGGTGGGCCTGTGGGAGGACCTGCAGCTCCACGCCGAGCTCCCCTACTACCTGGCGCAGGAGACCACCTGGCGGCGCGCCGCCGGCGTGGGCCCCGACGTGGTGGACACCATCGAAGGCAACACCATCGACCCGGACGGCAGCGTAGACGCCGTCGCTCACCCCATCTTCCCGGTCGGCGCCGGCCAGACCGTCTACCACGGCGGCGTGGCGGGCGACCTCAAGGTCGGGCTGAGCTGGGCCCCCTTCGCGGAGAAGCGCGACGACACCAAGCCGACCTGGGTGGTGGGGCTCGAGGTGACCATCCCCACGGCCAAGCTCTACGACCCGGCCGCCGGCCGGCAGGTCGACTGGGCGTCGCCTTACAACGTGTCCGCCAAGACCGGCCCGGTGGGCCAGAAGGTCTGGCGCTTCGACCTGTCCACCTCGATGTCCCGCCGCATGGGCCCCATCGACCCGTACTTCAGGGCCCACGTCACGGCGCTGCGGAAGTCCTCGTCCACCTACTCCAACTGCGACCAGGCGGCTGCGCTGACGTCGCCGGCGCTGATCGACATCCAGGCGCACCCGGACATGGCCGTCCTCTGCGCCGCCGACCCGGACCGCTGGGGCGCCCAGCTGCCCTTCCTGGCCGGCCTCACCTTCGGCGCCGAGCTGATCCCGTACGAGGACCACGTCACCGACCAGAAGATCGCCCTCGACCTGCGCATCGTGGCCGACTACACCTCGCGGGCTCGCTGGTACAACGAGCTGACCGACGCCACCGGCAAGCTGCTGGCCACCGAGGCCTACATGACGCTGGTGGGGCGCCTCGGCTTCATCTTCCGCGCCTCGGAGTACGTCGCCATCCAGGGGTCCGGCTCGCTCGGCTGGGTCACGCCCCACTTCCTCACCGGCGAGGACTTCGGCAGCCGGGTGGAGAACCCCAACTTCGACTGGCGCTACGACGCCCCGGCCCGCCGCTTCCGCGCCACCGAGGGGAGCGTCTTCGACCTCCAGGTCAGCGGCCTCCTGCAGTTCTAGGGCGAGCCCCGCTCCAGCTTCAGCCGCTCCAGCGCGTCGTACACGTCGGCCCGCTTCAGGCCGCGCGCCCGGGCCACCTCGCGCGCCAGGCCGCTCCCCGGCTCGCCGGCCGCCAGGCGGCGCTTGAGCTCCACCTCCAGCGGCTCGGCCGGGGCCGACGGGGCGGCGGCGCCTTCGCCCGACACCACGATGGTCACCTCGCCCTTCACCTCGCCGCCGAAGCGGACGGCCAGCTCGGAGAGGCGCCCGCGCACCACCTCCTCGTGCAGCTTGGTGAGCTCGCGCGCCACCGCGGCCGGCCGGTCGCCCAGCGCCGCGGCCAGGTCGGCCAGCGTGTCACCGGTGCGGTTGCCCGCCTCGTAGAGGATGAGGGTGGCCGGCAGCCCGGCCAGCAGGGCCAGCTGCTCGGCCCGCCCGCCGCCCTTCCGCGGCAGGAAGCCCGTGAAGAAGAACCGGTCGGCCGGCAGCCCCGAGGCGCTGAGCGCCGCCAGCGCCGCCGACGGGCCGGGCACCGGCACCACCCGGGCCCCCACCTCCCAGGCGGCCGCCACCAGCGCGGCCCCCGGGTCGGAGACGCCGGGGGTGCCGGCGTCGGTGCAGAGCGCCACCGCCTGGCCGGACGCCAGGCGCGCGACCACGGCCTCGAGGCGGCCCCGCTCGTCGAAGGCCGGCAGCGAGATCATGACCGGCGCGGCGGCGCCCAGGTGGGCGTAGAGGCGGGCGGTGCGGCGGGTGTCCTCCGCCGCCACCGCGTCCACGCTGCGCAGCACCTCGGCGGCGCGCGGGGAGAGGTCCCCCAGGTTGCCGATGGGCGTGGCCACCACGTAGAGCGTCCCCCGCCCCGGCTCGCGCTCCGCCATGGCCTCTCCTAGAGCGACGGCTGGCCGTGGGCGTCGAAGGCGCCGCGCACCAGCTCGAAGCGGGGCCCCTCGGGCCCGAGCACGACACCCACCACGTCGAAGCGCAGCGCGGCGTCGAGCTTGCCGTTCCGCCAGGCCCAGTCGGTGGCGGCCGCCACCACCCGGCGGGCCTTCACGGTGCTCACGGTCTCCAGCGGGGAGCCCTGCGCCTCCCCGGCGCGGCTCCGCACCTCGACGAAGCAGATGACCTCACCCTCCTGGCAGACCAGGTCCACCTCACCGCGGCGGGTGGCGTGGTTGCGCGCCAGCACCCGGTAGCCGAGGCCGGCCAGGTGCTCCTCGGCCAGCGCCTCGGCCGCCCGACCGCGGGCCCGCGTGCCGTCCGTCCCGGGCGGTCCAGGAGGCTGCACGCTCACGCCTGGTGGTCCGCCGCCTCGCGGAAGGCGGGGTCGGTGGTGGTGTGGATGATCTGGCCGGCCTTGGCCGCCTGCTTGAGGAGCCGTCCGATGGTGCGGCGGGCCGTGTCGGAGAGCCCGCCAAAGGCGTCCTCCACCAGCGCCATCGTCTTCCAGCTCGCCACCGCGTGCTCCAGGAGCGCCAGCTTGAGCGCCACGAAGACCAGGTCCTTGTCGGCGGGCGGCAGGGTCAGGGCGGGCGACGGGCGGCCACCGCTCACCACCTGCACGTTGCCCCGGTCGTCGGCGGTCACCCCGGTGAGCCGGTTGAGGGTGAGACCCGCCAGCGCCTGCGAGGCCTTCTGTGACAAGGCACGCGCCACCGAGGCCGGGCTCCCGCCCAGCTCGGCCGCCGCCCGCTCCAGCAGGCCGCGCAGCGGCTCGCCGGCCGGGGCCTGGACCGCCGCCCTGGCCGGCGCCACCGCGGTCGGCGCCGGGGCCGGCGTGGCCTCATGGGCGGTGGGCGCCTCCAGCTCGGCCTTGACCTGCTCCAGCTCGGCCTCGATGGACCGGACATCGCGCACGAAGCCGCCCGCCTCGCTCGCCAGCCCGGTCTCCACGACGCGCAGCTCCTCCTCGACGCGCACCTTCTCCGCCACGGCGCCCGCCGTCTCCGGGGCAGACTCCCAGGCGCGGAGCCGGACCCGCCATTCCTCCACCGTGCGGTCCGCCTCGGCGAGCCGGTCGAGCTGGTCCTGCAGCTCTCGGGCCTTGGTGAGCTGCAGCGCCTTGAGCACCGCCCCCACCTCGGCGGTGTCGCGTTCGAACTGCTCCAGCACCTTCTTCTCCCAGTCGTCCACCACCCTGCGACGCCGCCCCTGGCGCTCCCACTCGTCCTGGGCCCCGATCCAGCGGTGGGCCTCCCAGCCGGCCCAGCCGAAGGCCGGCATGGACAGGAGCGCCGCGGTCCGCAGCTCCGAGCCGCCGGCCGCGCCCACCACGCCGAGGACCAGGAAGAGCACGCCGCCGCCCACCCCGGCCAGGAACCCGGGCGACTCCCAGAGCGGCCGCGGGCCGCCACGGACCTCGGCCTCCTCCAGCGTCTCGCGCTCCGCCGCAACCCGCGCCAGGGCCTCGTCCCGGCGGGCCACGGCCTTGGCGTGGGTCGACAGCTTGGCGGACGCGCTCCCGAGCCGCGCCGCCACGTCGGCGACCGGCTGCAGCGCCGCCCGCTCGGCCTCGGCCCCGGCCAGCCCGTCCTGGACGCGCTGCCCGCTCTTGAGCGCCTCCTCGACCTTGAAGAGCTTCGACTGGAGCCCGTCCAGCTGGTACTGCAGCTTCTCCGCCTCGCCGGCCCGCGTCAGCTCGGTCTCCAGGTCCGCCAGCCGCTGGCGGGCCTGCACCGGCTTCATGGCTGGCCGGGCCGGCGCGGCGGCGGACGCCCCGCCTCCCAGGGAGGTCCCCGCGCCGCCCGTCCTGGAGGGCAGGTCGGCGGCCGCGAAGGTGAGGAGCGTCGCCAGCCGGGTGGGCGACGGCACGCCGACCGGGTCTCGCAGGAAGGCGGCGATCTCGGCCAGGTCCTGGGCGACGGGGGCGAAGGCGCGCTTCTCGGCGTCGAAGCGGTGGAGCTGGCACCCGGCCGCGAAGTCGCGCACCAGCCGGTAGGTGACCCGGTCGGTCCCGACCAGCGTCAAGCCGGCGCGGACCGGCCCGGCGCCAGGGCCGCCCGGGGCGCGCGGCAGGCTCTCGCCGTCGCGCGGGTCCGGGTAGACCAGCGACTCGAGCAGGCGCCGCAGCGCCGCGCCGTCGGCGGCCACCACGTTGTAGCCTGGACGCAGCGTGGCGCGGCCGCCGGCAGGCGCCACGCCCCGCACTCCCTGGGCTGCGAACTCGAGGAGCAGCACGCCGGGTGATGGTAGCGCCGCGGCGCGCCGGCGGGAAGGCCGGCGCGACCGCGGCGCTGGATCCGCGTCAGGCCTGCGCGGTGGGCGCGGTGGGCGCGGCGGGCGCGCTGGGCGCGGCCGGCCTGGCGGCCTCGCCCGGGCCCTCTTCCTGCGTCAGGCGGGCGGCCTTGCCGTGCAGGTCGCGCAGGTAGAAGAGGCGCGAGCGGCGGACCTCGCCGTGGCCCACCACCTCGATCTTGTCGATGCGCGGGCTGTGGGTCGGGAAGATGCGCTCCACCCCGACGCCGTAGCTCACCTTGCGCACCGTGAAGTTGGCGCGCACACCGCCCCGGCGGCGGGCGATGACCACGCCCTCGAAGATCTGGATTCGCTCCTTGTCGCCCTCCTTGATCTTGGTGTGGACGCGGACGGAGTCGCCGGCCCGCAGGTCCGGGACATCGTTACGCTGGTACTTCGCCTCGATCACGGCAATCGCGTTGCGCAGCATGGCCTGTCCTTCTCCTTGGAACTGCCCTTCTTACAACTCGTCGTCGCCGGCGTCGAGCAGGCGTTGATCCGCCGCCGTCATCCGGGCCCCCGCGAAGAGGTCCGGCCGCCGCTCCCGGGTGACGCGCAGCGCCTCGCGCCGCCGCCACCGCTCGATGCGCCGGTGGTCCCCCGAGAGGAGCACCTCCGGCACCTTCATCCCCCGGAACTCCGGGGGCCGCGTGTAATGCGGGTGCTCCAGCAGCCCGTCCTCGCCCGCGAAGCTCTCCGCGCCGGCCGAGGCCTCGTTGCCGAGGACCCCGGGGACGAGGCGCGCCGCGGCGTCCACCACGCAGAGGGCGGCCAGCTCGCCGCCCGTCAGCACGAAGTCCCCGACCGACACCTCCAGATCCACCTCTTCCAGCACCCGTTCGTCGACGCCCTCGTACCGTCCGCAGACCAGGACCAGCCGGCCCTGCTCCGCCAGCCGCCGCGCCAGCGCCTGGTCCAGCGGCTCGCCGCGCGGGCTCATCAGTACCACCAGCGCCCCGGGGAGCCGCGCCCGGGCCGCCTCGATGGCCAGGGTGAGCGGCTCCGGCTTCATCACCATCCCGGCCCCGCCGCCGTAGGGGGCGTCATCGCAGACCCGGTGCCGCCCCTCGGCGTGCTCCCGGACGTCCGACACCCGCACCTCGAGGAGCCCGCCCTCCTGCGCCTTCCCCAGGATGCTCTCCCCCAGGTAGCCCGCGCACATGCGCGGGAACAGCGTCAGGATCTCGATCTCCAGCTTCGCCACGGCTCGCCTCGCCTACCCTTCCTGGTCTCCTCCCGGCCCGCCGAGCAGCCCCTCCGGCGGGTCCACCACGATCCGCTTCGCCTCCAGGTCCACCTGGACGTACGGCGCCATCGGGATGAGCGCCTCGCCCAGCGGCCCCATCACCACCAGCACGTCCACGGCGCCGGTCTCCATCAGCCCCGTCACCGTGCCGATGGCCTGGCCGTCCACCGTCACCACCGGGAGCCCCTGGAGGTCGGTCCAGTAGTGGCTCCCCTCGTCGGCCTCGCCCAGCTCGTCCCGCTCGGCCAGGACCTCCATGCCGACCCTGGCCTCGGCGGCCGTCCGGTCGGAGATCCCCTCCAGCCGCACCGCCCAGACGCGCCCCTGGGGGCGCGCCTCCAGCACCTTCAGCGGCTCGTCCAGCCCCGCCCGCCGCAGCACCACGCGGGAGACCAGCGCCAGCCCGCCCAGGGAGCCCCCGACGCCGAGGTACCCCTTGAGCCCGACGGCCCGGACGACCCTGCCGACGCGGACGAGCGGCACGCTCAGTCGAGGATGTCGAGGACGGCGCGGCGACCCTGCTGGCGCGCCGCGACGTCGATGACGGTGCGCAGGGCCTTGGCCGTCCGCCCACCCCGCCCGATGACCCGCCCGAGATCGTCCGGGTCCACCGTGAGCTCGAAGACCGTGGAGCGATCCCGCTCGATGGCCTCCACCGTCACGGCGTCCTTGCGGTCGACGAGCTCGCGGGCGAGCCAGAGGACGAGGTCGCGCACCGGCCCTAGACCTTCTGCTCCGCCGCGGGCTTCACGATCTTGGCCCGCTTCAGGAGCATGGCCACCGTCTGGCTGGGCCGGGCCCCCTCCTTGAGCCAGTGCTGCACCCGCTCGGCCTTGAGCTGGATGAGCGCGGGCTTGCGGGTCGGGTCGTAGAGCCCGACGTCCTCGAGATACTTTCCATCGCGGGGCTTGCGCGAGTCGGTCGCCACCACGTGATAGAAGGGCGCCTTGTGCGTGCCGGCCCGCGAGAGCCGAAGAACGACTGCCATGTGAACCTGCCTCCTCGGGGCCGCCCGTGGGCGGCCTCGGTGCGGCCGCCTACTCCGCGGCCTTCTCAGCCTTCTTGGACGTGGTCTTCTTCTCGGCCTCGGGCTCGGCGGCGGGGCTCTTCTCCACCAGCTCGATGACCGACATCTCGGCGTTGTCGCCGGCGCGGCGCCCCACCCGGATGATGCGGGTGTAGCCGCCCGGGCGGGCCTTGAAGCGATCGGCCACCGGGCCGAACAGCTTCACCAGCACCTCGACATCCTTGATGTCGCGGTTGACGAGCCGGCGGGCGTGCGGCGTGCCCCGCTTGGCCTGCGTGATCACCTTGTCGACGATCCGCTTCAGCTCCTTGGCCTTGGGCGTGGTGGTGACGATCTTCTCGTGCCGCAGCAGCGAGGTCACCATGTTCCTGAACATGGCCGTGCGGTGCTCGGTGGTGCGGTCGAGCCGACGGCCGGCAATCCGGTGCTTCATCTCATTCTCCCTTGCGTGTCCGGTGCGCTACGCCTTCGGCGCCGCGGGCGGGGTCTTCGGCGGCCAGCTCTCGAGCTTCATCCCGAGCGAGAGGCCCATCTCGGCCAGGATCTCCTTGATCTCCTTCAGGGACTTCCGGCCGAAGTTCTTGGTCTTGAGCATCTCGGCCTCGGTCTTCTGGACCAGGTCGCCGATGGTCTTGATGTTGGCGTTCTGCAGGCAGTTGGCGCTGCGCACCGAGAGCTCCAGCTCGTCGACCGAGCGGAAGAGGTTCTCGTTGAGCTTGGCCTCCTCCACCGGCTTCACCTCCTCGACGGGCTCTTCGGTCTCGTCGAAGTTGATGAAGATGGAGAGCTGCTCCTTGACGATCTTGGCGGCGTAGGCCACCGCGTCGGCCGGGGCCACCGAGCCGTCGGTCCAGACCTCGAGGGTCAGCTTGTCGTAGTCGGTCTGCTGCCCGACGCGCGCGTTGGTGACCTGGTAGTTCACCTTGCGGATGGGGCTGAAGAGCGCGTCGATGGGGATGGTCCCGATGGGAGCGCCAGGCACCTTGTTCCGGTCGGCCGGCACGTAGCCGCGGCCGCGGCGGGCGGTCATCTCCATGCGGACCCGGCCACCCTCGCTGATGGTGAGGACGTGGTGCCCGGGGTTGAGGACCTCGACCTGGCCGTCGCCGATGATGTCGCCGGCCTTGATCTCCTTCGGCCCGTCCGCCTCGATGCGGATGGTCTTCCCCTCGTTGGTGTGGATCTGGAGGAGGACCTCCTTGAGGTTGAGGATGATGTCGGTGACGTCCTCGGCCACCTCGGGGATGGTCATGAACTCGTGCTCCACCCCCTCGACCTTCACCGAGGTGATGGCGCCGCCTTGCAGGCTCGAGAGGAGCACGCGGCGCAGCGAGTTGCCCAGCGTGATGCCGAAGCCGCGCTCCAGCGGCTCCGCCACGAACTTGCCGTAGCTGTTGGTGAGCGACTCCTGGTCGACCGCCAGCCCGCGGGGCTTGATGAGGTCGCGCCAGTTCTTGGTGGTGATGGAATCCGAGGCCATGGGCTGTCTCCTCCTGCCGCCGCCCCCTCCCCGGTCCCGCCCAGCCTGGCGGAGTCGGGGCGCCGTGGGGCGCGCGGCATCTGACGGCGCGAGCCCGGTCGCCCGGGCCCGCGTCGAGGTTGGATGCGGTGCGGCTACTTCGAGTAGAGCTCGACGATGAGCTGCTCCTGGATGGGCATGGTGATGTCCTCGCGCGACGGCGAGGTCCTCACGGTGCCCTTGAACGCAGCCTTGTCCAGGTCCAGCCAGCCCGGTACGCCGCGGCGGTCCACCGCCTCGACGGCCTCCCCGATGCGCGCCACCTTCCTGGAGCGCTCCTTGAGCTCGACGAGATCGCCGACGCGGCACTGGTAGCTGGCGATGTTGACCTTGCGGCCGTTCACCTTGAAGTGGCCGTGCTGGACCAGCTGCCGCGCCTCGTTGCGGGTGTCGGCGAAGCCGAGCCGGAAGATGACGTTGTCGAGCCGGAGCTCGAGGGTCTGCAGCAGGTTCTCGCCGGTCTTGCCCTTGCGGGCGGCCGCGTTGGCGTAGGCGTGGCGGAAGCCGGCCTCGAGGAGGCCGTACATGCGCTTCACCTTCTGCTTCTCACGGAGCTGGACGCCGTACTCCGAGAACTTGACGCGACCCTGGCCGTGCTGGCCCGGCGGGTACGGGCGGCGCTCGATGGCGCACTTGTCCGTGTAGCAGCGGTCGCCCTTCAGGTACATCTTGAGGTTTTCCCGGCGGCAAAGCCGGCAGACGCTTTCGCAGTAACGAGCCACGTTGGTGTCTCCTGATCAGACGCGACGGCGCTTGGGCGGCCGGCAGCCGTTGTGCGGGATCGGGGTGACGTCCCGGATGAGCGAGATCTTGAGGCCGGCCGCGGCCAGGGCACGCAGCGCGGACTCGCGGCCCGCGCCAGGACCCTTCACCACCACGGAGACCGACTTGAGGCCATGCTCCATCGCCTTGGCCGCCGCGTCGCCCGCCGCCACCTGCGCGGCGAACGGCGTCGACTTGCGCGATCCCTTGAAGCCGTGCGCGCCGGCCGACGCCCAGCACAGCGAATTGCCGGCGACGTCGGTGATCGTGATCATCGTGTTGTTGAACGTCGATTGAACGTGCGCGATCCCCGACTGCACGTTCTTCTTGACCTTCTTCTTCGGTCCCTTCTTCACGATCTCCCGCCTTTCCCTGCTGGGCTACTTCTTGACCGGAGCGACTTTCTTTCCGGCGATGGTCTTGGCCGGGCCCTTGCGGGTCCGCGCGTTGGTGTGCGTGCGCTGACCGCGCACCGGCAGTCCGCGGCGATGGCGAAGCCCGCGGTAGCAGCCGATGTCCATCAGCATCTTGATGTTCTGCGACGTGTCGCGGCGAAGGTCGCCTTCGACCGTGAAGTCGCGCTCGATGATCTCGCGCAGCCGCACGACCTCGCCGTCGGAGAGCCGCTCGGTCCGCGTGTCGAGATCGACATTCGCCTGCGTGCAGATCTTGCGCGCCGAGTTGCGGCCGATGCCGAAGATGTAGGTCAGCGCGATCTCGATCCGCTTGGTCCGCGGCAGGTCGATTCCCGCGATGCGCGCCATGTTCGATCCTCCCTGTCCGGCCCGCAGCGCGGGCCCCGCCGGGCTAGCCCTGGCGCTGCTTGTGCTTCGGGTTCTCGCAAATCACGCGCACGACGCCACGCCGGCGCACCAGACGGCACTTCTCACAGATCTTGCGCACCGATGCTCGCACTTTCATCGTCGTCCTCTTCTCCCCGCGTCCGCTAGTGCGAGCCCGGGATGCAGGTCAGCACGTCGGGCCCTTCTTCGGTGATCAGGATCGTGTGCTCGAAATGCGCCGACAGCGAGCCGTCCGCGGTCACCGCGGTCCACTCGTCGTCGAGCATCTTCACTTCGGGCTCGCCGACGTTCACCATCGGCTCGATCGCAAACACCATTCCCGGCAGCAGCCGCGGCCCGCGCCCTTCGGCGCCGAAATTCGGAATCCACGGCGGCTCGTGCAGCTTGCGACCGATGCCGTGGCCGGCGAAGTCGCGCACCACCGAGAAGCCCTCGGGCTCGACGCGCGTCTGCACGCCGTGCCCGATGTCGGAGAGGCGCCGCCCCGGGCGCATCGCCTCGATGCCCTTCCACAGCGCTTCGCGCGTCACCTCGAGCAGGCGCTTCGCCTGCTCGTCGACCTCGCCCACGGGCACGGTCACGGCGGAATCGCCGTGAAAGCCGTCCACCGAGACGCCGAAGTCGAGACTGACGATATCGCCTTCTTCGACGACGCGCGGACCTGGGATGCCGTGCACGATCTCCTCGTTCACCGAGACGCACAGCACGGCCGGATAGCGGGGCAGCCCGTGCGGATCGTAGCCCTTGAACGACGAGGTGACGCCCCGCTCGGAAATCGCCTTCTCCGCAAAGCGGTCGAGCTCCGCCGTCGTCACGCCGGGCTTCACCCGCTCGCGCAGCTCGAGCAGGATCTCCGCCACGTGGCGCGAGGCATCGCGCATCGCCTGAAGCTCGCGCCGCGTCTTGATCGGGATGCGCTCGCCGTAGGCCATCACGCTGCGAGCCCTTCCTGGATCCGCTGCTCCACGACTTCGATCGCGCCCGCGCCGTCGAGCTCGCGCACCAGGCCCTTGCGCTGGTAGTAGCTGATCAGCGGCTCGGTCTGCGTGCGGTAGACGCGCATGCGGTTGCGGATGGTCGCCTCGT
>JANNKC010000219.1:0-12386 GCA_031396105.1 Anaeromyxobacter sp. | reverse complement strand
GTCCGGATGACCTTCTCCGATGGCGCCTTCCTGGCCGCGGCCGCGGCGGGCGCCGGCGTCATCAACGCCATCGCCGGCGGCGGCACGCTGCTCACCTTCCCGGCGCTCCTCTCCGTCCTCCCGGCCGGCCCGGCGGTGGCGGTGACGGCCAACGCCACCAACACGCTGGCGCTCTGGGCCGGGCAGCTCTCCAGCGCCTTCGCCTACAGGAAGCACCTGCGGGACGAGCGGGCCCGGGCCATCTCGCTGGCCGTCCCCTCGGTGATCGGCGGCCTGCTGGGCTCGGCGCTGGTGCTGGCCCTGCCGGCGCGGATCTTCGAGGCGGTGGTGCCCTGGCTCATCGTCTTCGCCTGCGTGCTGCTGGCGCTGCAGGGGCCCATCAAGCGGGCGCTCACCGGGGTTCCGGGGGCGGACCACCCGGCGGCGCTCTGGATCGTCCAGCTCCTCATCTCCATCTACGGGGGCTACTTCGGCGCGGGGATGGGCATCCTCATGCTGGCGGGCATGAGCGTGCTCCTGCCGTCGAGCGGCCAGCATGCCAACGCGCTCAAGGTGCTGCTCTCGTTCCTGGCCAACGGCGCCGCCGCGCTCCTCTTCGTGGCCATGGGCGCGGCCGACCTCCGGCTGGCGCTGCTCATGGCGGTGGCCTCCAGCGGCGGCGGCTGGGCGGGGGCGCACCTGGCCCAGCGGCTCCCGCCCCTCGCCATGCGTGGCGTGGCCATCGCCGTCGGCCTCTACGCGGCCGGGCGGATGCTGCTGGCGTAGGCGGGCTCCGCGCCACCATCCGGCGCCGCCGGGTCGCCGCCAGGGCGCCCGGGCCGGCCCGGGGCCGCAGGCCGCCGCACCGGCTCGTTACTTCCCGGCCAGCTGCGTGAAGTGGATGAGCGCCTCGAGGGCGTTGGTGGTGGTGAGCAGCCCGCCCAGCCTGCCGCCCGAGTCCACCACGATGATCCCGTTCAGCTTCCGGTCGCGCAGCAGCGTGGCCGCCTCGGCGAGCGGCGTCTCGGCGCGCACCGTGTACGGCTTGGGGTTCATGGCGTCCTTCACCGCCGTCTTGGAGAGGAGGTAGTGCACCTCCCACTGGTCCATGGAGGTGGCCTTGGTGGGCATGTAGCCCAGCAGCATCTTCTCGGTCACCAGCCCGGCGATCGCGTCGCCCTTCATGACCGGCAGCCGCCGGATGTTCTTCTCCTTGAGCAGGTGGATGGCCTCGATGATGGAGGCGCTCTCCTGGATGGTGATGGGGTTGCGGGTCATCCAGTCCCCGACGGTCAGCTTTCTGTCGCTCATGGTCACATCCCCAGGAAGGCCTTCTTGACGTGGGCGTTCTCGAGCAGCTCGGCGCCGGTGCCGCTCAACACCACCCGGCCGGTCTCCAGCACGTAGGCCCGGTGGCTGATGTGCAGCGACTGGTAGACGTTCTGCTCGACCAGCAGGATGGTGGTCCCCTGCGCGTTGATCTGCTTGATGATCTCGAAGATGTTCCTCACGAAGAGCGGGGAGAGCCCCAGGCTGGGCTCGTCGAGCAACAGCAGCTTGGGGTTGGCCATCAGGCCGCGCCCGATGGCCAGCATCTGCTGCTCGCCGCCGGACATGGTGCCGCCCAGCTGCTTCTTGCGCTCGGCCAGGCGCGGGAAGAGCGAGAAGACCCGCTCCATGTTGCGGGCCCGGTCCTTGCGCACCGGCGGCAGGTAGCTGCCCATGCGCAGGTTCTCGACCACCGTCATCTCGGGGAAGATGCGGCGCGCCTCCGGCACCTGCACCAGCCCGCGCTCCACCACCTGGTGCGACTGCAGCGCGGAGAGGTCCTCACCCTGGAACGTGATGGCGCCGCTGCTCGCCTTCACCAGCCGCGAGCAGTTGCGCAGGATGGTGGACTTGCCGGCGCCGTTGGCGCCCACCACGGTGACGATCTCGCCCTGCTGGACCGAGAGGTCCACGCCCCAGAGCACCTGGAGGTCGCCGTAGGCGAACTCCAGCCTGGAGATCTCAAGCATGGACGGCCTCCCCCAGGTAGGCGGTGATGACGTCCGGGTTCTCGGCCACCTCCCTGGGCGCGCCCTCCGCCAGCTTCTCGCCCGAGTTGAGGACCACGATCCGGTCCGACAGCCGCATGATGGCCTTCATGTCGTGCTCGATGACCACCTGGGTCAGCCCCAGCTTCTTCAGCTCCAGGATGAGCAGGATGATCTCCTCCGACTCGGCCGTGTTGAGGCCGCCCATGACCTCGTCGAGCAGCAGGATCTCCGGCCTGGTGGCCAGCACCCGCGCCACCTCCAGCTTCTTGCGCTCGCCGATGGGCAGCCCGCCCGCCAGGAAGCCGGCCTTGTGGTCGAGCCGCACCACCCGGAGCTGCTCGTGCGCCACCTCGCGGGCCACCTTGAGCGAGTGGGTGCGGCACAGCCCGCCCACCATGACGTTGTCGAGGACCGTCATCTTGGCGAGCGGCCGGACCTTCTGCCAGGTGCGCGCCATGCCCAGCCGGCACACCGCGTCGGGCTGGAGCCCGTTCATGGCCACGCCCTTGAAGAGCACCTGGCCCTTGGAGGGCGGGTAGTAGCCGGTGATGCAGTTGAAGAGGGTGGTCTTGCCGGCGCCGTTGGGGCCGATGAGCCCCATGATGGAGCCGAGCGGCACGTCGAAGGAGACGTCCGAGTTGGCGGCCAGGCCGCCGAAGAACTTGGAGACGTGCTTGATCTGGAGGATGGCGGCCGTGGACGTGGTCATGGCGTCCCCCTAGGCGGCCGGCCGCGGCTCGGCGGCCCGCTGCTTCTTGAGCCTGGCCACCCCGGTGCGCAGGAGGCCCAGCAGGCCGTCCGGCGCGAAGAGGACCACGGCCACCACCAGGATCCCGTAGAAGAGGACGTGGGCGTTGGAGAGGTGGGCCTCGATGAAGGCGATGGTGGACGAGTCGGAGGAGGCCAGCCCGGTCTGCACCAGCCACTTGGGGTTGCGCAGCGACTCGGCCAGCAGGACCAGCACCACCGAGCCCACCACCGGCCCCAGGATGGTGCCGATGCCGCCGATGATGCAGATCAGCACCACCTGCACCGAGACGTCGATGCCGAACACGATGTTGGGGTCGATGAAGCGGACGTAGAGGGCGAAGAGCCCGCCGGCCCAGGCGGTGAAGGCCGCCGAGATGCCCAGCGCCAGGTTCTTGTGGAGCGTCAGGTTGATGCCCAGGCTGTGGGCCGCGTCCTGATCCTCGCGGATGGCCTGGAAGTAGTAGCCGAGCTTGGTGTGCTGCACGAACCAGTTGACGCTGATGACGAGGACCGCCAGCCCCAGCGAGGCGTAGAAGAAGGGCCGCTTGCCCACGAAGTCCACCGTGAACCAGGGGGTCTCCAGCGGCGGGATGCCGTTGAGCAGGATGCCCTCGGCGCCGCGGGTGAAGTCCTTGAAGTGCAGCGTGGCCAGCCGGATGATCTCGGCCATGGCGATGGAGGCCAGCACGAAGTAGGGGCCGCGCAGCCGGAAGGTGATGCTCCCGATGACGACCGAGAGCAGCACCGCGTTGGCGATGGCCAGGCCGATGCCGTACCAGGGGGCGATCTGGTGCAGCTCCAGCAGCATCATGGTGGTGTAGGCGCCGATGCCGAAGTAGGCGGCGTGGCCCACCGAGTACTGGCCGGCGTAGCCGCCGATGACGTTCCAGGCCGCCCCCTGCGCGATGGCCAGGAAGACCATGATCCACATGTGGAGGATGAGGGGCTTCCGGGTGACCAGGGGCACCAGGGCCACCAGCAGGATGACGGCCAGGTAGGCCAGGAAGGCCGGGAGGGAGAAGCCGCGGGCGGTGCGGCGCAGCAGGCTGGGCATGGCGGCTCCCATCAGGCCTTCGACTTGCCGAGCAGGCCAGCCGGACGGAAGAGGAGGATGAGCAGGAAGAGGACGTAGACCACCAGCTCCTTCAGGCCGCTGGCCACGTAGACCGCGCCGAGCGACTCGGTCACGCCGATGAGGACGCCGCCCAGGGTGGCGCCCACGATGGAGCCCATGCCGCCCAGCACCACCACCACGAAGGCCTTGAGGGTGAAGGAGCCGCCCACCTGCGGGAAGATGTAGTAGGTGGGCGCCAGCAGCGCGCCGGCGGTGCCGGCCAGGGCCGTGCCCAGCCCGAAAGCCAGCACCGACATGCGCCGCACGTTGATGCCCATGAGCTGGGCCGCGTCGCGGTCCTGCGCGGTGGCCCGGATGGCCTGGCCGGTGT
The DNA here is from genome assembly GCA_031396105.1 of Anaeromyxobacter sp. Taxonomy (GTDB): domain Bacteria; phylum Myxococcota; class Myxococcia; order Myxococcales; family Anaeromyxobacteraceae; genus JADKCZ01. The sequence continues at coordinate 8,173 of JANNKC010000219.1, read as the reverse complement.
CGGTGGTCTGCAGGAACCAGAAGAGCGCGGCGGTGATGCCGGCGGTCACCAGGAACGAGTAGAGCAACGGCTGGGAGATGGAGAGGCCCAGGAGGTTGATCGACGACGACGAGTAGCTGGTGGTGAGGATGCGGTAGTCGGAGGTGAAGAGCAGCATCATCGAGTTGCTCATGATGAGCCCGAGCCCGATGGTGAGCAGGATCTGGTTCTGCGGCAGCGCGCCCAGCACCCGGTTGATGAAGACCTTCTGCAGCAGGGCGCCCCACAGGAAGAGGATGGGCGCCGAGAGGACCAGCGAGGCGTAGGGATCGAGGCCGAGGTAGGTGAAGATCAGCCAGGTCAGGTACATCCCCATCATGAGCAGGTCGCCGTGGGCGAAGTTGATGACCCGCATCACCCCGAAGATGATGGTGAGCCCGATCCCGATGAGCGCGTAGATGCCGCCCACCAGGATGCCGGACAGCAGGGACTGCAGGAAGACGGTCATGTCGGGGTGCGTCGAAGAGCGCCTACTTCCAGCCCGGGAACGGGTAGACCGCCTTGTTCCCCTTGGCCAGCGAGGCGGGGAAGACCGTGACCCCCTTGCCGCCCTGGTACTGGGTCACCGGCATGAGCACCAGGTTCTGGTTGGTGTAGCCGTCGTACGCGCCGAACCTGGTGGTGCCCATGATGCCCGTCCAGGTCATGCTGGCCAGCGCGTCGCGGGTCTTGACGCGGTCGCCGCCGCCCTTGGCCGCCGCCTCGCCGGCCGCGATCATGGCCGTGTAGGTGCACGCCGCGTGATAGGTGGGGCGCTTGCCGAACCTGGCGGTGTAGCGCTTGCTGAACTCCTCGGCCGCGGCGCTGGAGTCGGGCGTCCACTGCGTCACCGAGAAGACGTTGGTGGAGATCTCCGCCTCCTTCTCGAACTTGTCGGTGTCGAAGCCGGCGCCGCCGCCCAGGAAGGCCTGGGGCTTCAGGCCGAGCTCGCGCGACTGCCTCATGAGCAGGATGGCGTCGGCCACGTAGGAGACCATGAAGACCAGGTCCGGGTTGACCGCCTTCACCTTGGTGAGGGTGGAGCGGTAGTCCGGGGAGCCGGACTGGTAGCCCTCGTCGGCCACCACCGTCAGCCCCTTCTGGATGGCGTACTCCTTGCCGACCTTGGAGAGGGAGGAGCCGAAGTCGGTGGACTCGTAGATGAAGGCCACGGTCTTGGGCTTGCCGAAGCTGAGGGCGGCGTCGATGAGCGACTTGGCGTAGACGTTGCCGGGCGCGTTGACGCGGAAGACCCACTTGTACCCCTGACGCGTCAGGTCCTCCTTGGAGGCGGCCGGGATGACCTGGGCCACCTGGTACAGCTCGGTCTGCTTGGCCACGGCGGCGGCGCAGGCGGAGGTGTAGGGGCCGACCACCACGGAGACCTCGTCGCCGGTGGCGAGCTGCTCGATGGCGCTGATGGCCTTGTCCGGCTTGCCCGTGTCGTCCTGGCGGATGACCTGGAGGTCGAGCCCCTTCTTCTTCAGGTCCTCGATGGCCAGCTCCAGGCCATTGGTCATGGTCTCGCCGATGGGCGCCTGCGGACCGGTGATGGAGTTGATGAAGCCGACCTTGATGGGCGCGGCGCGGGCGGCGCCCGGGAGGGCGAGCGCGACGGCGGCCGCCAGGGACAGGATGCGGGACGCGAGCATGGTCATGAGAGGTGGTCCTCCAGGCACGGGGGGGTGCGGGATGCAGAGTCTGCACGCAAACCCGCGGCCGACGCCATTGTGGAGATCCGCAATGGGGCCCTGGGGGGCCGGACGCCCCACCTAGGGCGCCGACGGGTCGAACCCGGTGGCCTGGTAGACCGAGCGCAGGAAGTCGCGGCCCACGCGCGCTTCCATCGATCGGTGCACCGGCAGGAGCGCCCGCACGAAGCGGAGCCGCTCCTCGCGGCTGGGGACGAAGATGGCGGTGGTCCCGGCCCGGCGCACCGCCTCGAGGTCGGCCGCCTCCTTCTCGCGCGAGAGCCGGTTGGCCAGCGTGGTGGCCTCGGAGAGCGCCTGCTCCACGGCGCGCCGCAGGTCGGCCGGCAGCCCTTCCCAGAACCGCCGGTTGGCGATGACGGCGTAGCCCAGGTAGCCGTGATGGGTCAGCGTGAGGTGGCGCTGCACCCGGTGCATGCCCTGCGTGTAGAAGTTGGAGACCGGGTTCTCGCAGCCGTCCACCACGCCCGCCTCGAGGGCGCGGAAGACCTCGGGGAAGGGGAGCACCTGCGGCAGCGCGCCGAGCGCGCGCATCTGCGCGTCGATGACGCCGGAGGCCTGGATGCGCAGGCGCAGCCCCTTGAAGTCCTCCGGGCGGTGCAGCGGCCGGTTGGCCGAGAAGGACTTGAAGCCGGAGTCCCAGAAGCCCAGCCCCACGATCCCCTTCTGCTCCAGCCTCCGCAGCAGCTCTCGCCCCACCGGCCCCTCGGTGACCCGGCGAAGCGCCGCCTCGTCGTCGAAGAGGAACGGCAGGTCGAAGGCCTCGAACTCCTTCACGCCGAGCTGCCCGAACTTGGAGAGCGAGGGGGCCAGCAGCTCCACCGCCCCGAGCTGCAGCGCCTGGATCTCCTCGTGGTCCTTGTAGCCGGTGCCGTTGGGGAAGACGTCCACCCGCACCCGCCCCATGGTGAGCTCTCCCACGCGCCGCTTGAAGAGCTCGGCGGCCTGCCCCTTGGGCGTGTCGACCGCCACCACGTGGCTGAAGCGGATGACGACGGGCCCGGCGGCCGCGGCGCGCGGGAGCGCGACGAGGGCGAGGAGGACGAGGGGGCGGAGCGCCGGGTGGGCCATGCGGTCCCGGATGATGCACCGTCGCGGTGGCCGAGGTCGAGGCGTCACCGAACGGTCGGCGAACGCCCGGGAGGTCCCAGCGCGGCGCCCGCCGCCCCGGATTCGGGGGGCGTCGCGCGGCTCCAGCCTGGCGCGGCCCGTGCAGCAGTGACCGCAAGAACCGGGATGGCACAGCCGGCCCCGACAGCGATCAACCAACCTCTCGCCTCGCAAGGAGAGCACGCATGAGAATGCTCAGCCTGAACCAAGTAGCCTGGATGACCGCCCTGGGGCTCGGCGCCTGCACCACCACGTCGCCAGCGCCTGACCTGCGGGCCGAGGCGGCGGCCCAGGAAGCCGACGAGCGGTCGGAGGCCGGGCTGATGGACCACCACCGGCACCAGCACCGCGGTGGCGTCATGCAGTTCATCGCCATGGGCCTCGACACGCTGGACGAGGGTGATGCCCAGCGGCCGCAGGTCCAGCAGCTCCAGCGCGACATGTACGTCTGCATGGCGTCCTCGGGCGAGATCCAGAAGCGGCTCCACCTGACCATCGCCGAAGGCATCGCCGCCGGGGCCGTCGACCTGGCCAAGATCGACGGGATCATCGGTGAGCTGGACGCCGCTGGCGGCGCGGTACGCGACTGCAGCGTCGCCGCCCTGGACAAGCTCCACGCGCTCCTCAACCCGAGCGAGCGCGCCGAGCTCGTCGAGAAGGTCCAGGCCCACTACGAGGTCTGGCTGAGCGTCAATCACGAGGAGGAGGGCACGGGCCGTGGGCGGGCTGGGCGCCTGACGCGCCTCGCCAAGGACCTGAGCCTCACGCCGGACCAGGTCGAGCGGATGTCGGCGGCGCTCCACACCGCCCTGGCCGGCCGCGGCGGGAAGTTCGACCGCACCAGGTTCGAGGCGGTCGTGCAGGAGTTCTCCCAGACCTTCGTGGGGGCCTCGTTCGACGCCAAGGCGACCCTGCCGTACGCGAACGCCCGCCTGGGGATGCACGGGGCCTCGCGGATGGCGATCTTCTACGAGACCGTGACCCCCATGTTGTCGCCGCCGCAGCGCGCCGCGCTCGCCGAGCAGCTCCGGCAGCACGCGGGCCATCACCCCGACGTCTCAGCCAACTGAGGACCCCATGACTCGAACTCTCGTGCAGCTGTCGAAGGGCGCGCTGCTGGCCGGCGCGATCGCCGGGTGCCTGGCGTCGAGCCCGGCCCAGGCGCAGGTTGAAATCCGCTTCTCGTCCCCCCCCGCCTGGTACATCGCCACGAACCGCCCCGTCTACTACGAGGGCCGCCCGTCGTACTGGTATGGGAATCGCTGGCACTACCGGGAGGGGCGGGCCTGGCGCCAGTACCGTGACGAGCCCAGGTACCTCCGCGACTACCGCGGACGCCACCGGGGTGACCGGCACTACTACGGGCGCGACCGCCATGGCGGCTATCGCCACTGATCGTCGGTAGCCGCCCGCCTCCCGGTCCAGGTCAGGGCCGGCGGGGCGTGCCGCGGCCAAGGTCGTGAAGCGCGGCCGGGGTCGGTGACGGGTACGGGGCCGGGGACGGATGGGGTCGGAGTTCGGGCCGGAGTCGAGGTGTTGCGCCGCCCATGCCCGGGCGGGCAGGATGGCACCTCGGCTCCGGCCGCCTCCCGATGTCCTCCCTCCTCCTCCCTTCACCGCGCCATCCCCCCGAACGCGCCCGTCCGCACTGGCTCTGGCACGCCCCCCGCGTCTCCATCGCCCTCTTCGTGGTCGCCTTCCTGGGGCTGCTCTGGTTCCAGCACCGGCAGGAGTCGGACGAGGCGCGCGACGCGCTGGTGCGCGACATCCTCTGGGTGGAGCAGAACATCCGCTTCAACCTGGACCGCGAGGTGGAGCAGCTGCAGCAGCTCGATCGCGGGCTGGGGGGGCGCCCGCTGGACCAGGCCGGACTCGAGCTCCTGGTCTCGCACCTGCTCCCCACCAGCCCTGGCCTGGTGCAGGTGGTGGTGCTCGACGAGCGGGGGGAGGTGGTGGCCGGGACGCCGCAGCCGGTCGCGCCAGGCGCGCCCTTCGCCTTCGAGGGGGAGGAGCGCGACGGTCGGGAGACCGCCTTTCGGCTCGCCCTCGGCACCGGTCACCCGGCCTGGGGCCCGGCCTTCGCCGCGGGGAAGGGGCACCACTTCGAGCTCTACGTCCCCCGCTTCCGCGGCGGCCAGCGCGCCGGCGCCGTGGTGGGCGTTCACGCGCTGGATGGGCTGCTGGCCGGGCTGGTCCCCTGGTGGCTGGCCGAGAAGCACCGGGTCACCGTGCGCGACGCCGCGGGGGCGGTGGTGGCCGCCAAGTCCAACGTGGAGGCGCGCGTCGCCGAGGAGCGGACCCACCAGGTGCCGCTCGAGCCGCCCGGGCAGGGGCTGGTGCTCCACCTCGCCTCCTACCCCACGGTGACGCAGCTCCTGCCCAGCCTCATCACGGCGGCGCTGGTGGGGCTGGCCGGGGCCATGTTCTGGAACCTGTGGGCGCTGCGCCGCCACATCCAGCGGCGGCTCGCCACCGAGCAGGCGCTGCGGGCCGAGCACGCCTTCCGCAAGGCCATGGAGGACTCGCTCCACACCGGCATGCGCGCGGTGGACCTCGAGGGGCGGGTGGTCTACGTGAACCCGGCCTTCTGCCGCATGGTGGGCTACCAGGCGGGCGAGCTCATCGGCCAGGGTGGCGCCTCCCGCCCCTACTGGCCGCCCGACGAGGAGGCGCGCATCGTGGAGGCGCTGCGGGAGGCGCGCGCGGGCGGCACCTCGCCCACCGGCATCGAGCTCCAGCTGATGCGCCGCGACGGCGCCCGCTTCGACGCGCTGCTCTTCGAGGCGCCGCTCATCGACGCGGACGGGAGGCAGACCGGCTGGATGGGCTCGGTGCTCGACATCACCGAGCGCAAGCAGGCGCGTGAGCGCTCCCGGCAGCAGGAGGAGAAGCTGGCCGCCACCGCCCGCCTCATCACCATGGGCGAGATGGCCTCGGCGCTGGCCCATGAGCTCAACCAGCCGCTGGCGGCCATCGCCGGCTACACCGCCGGCAGCCTCAACCTCCTGGCCGCGGGCGGCCCGGCCGCGGGCGGCCCCGCCGTGGGCGGCATCGAGGAGGCCCTGCGCAAGACCGCCCAGCAGGCGCAGCGGGCCGGCCAGATCATCCGGCGGGTCCACGAGTTCGTGCGCCAGCGGGCCCCCACCCGCGTCGCGGTGCGCCTCAACGCCACGGTCGAGGAGGCGGTGGGCTTCGCCGAGGCCGAGGCGCGCACGCGCCAGGTGCGCATCTCGGTGGCGCTGGCCGAGGGCGACCCCGAGCTGCAGGCCGACCCGGTGCTGCTGCAGCAGGTGCTGCTCAACCTGGTGCGCAACGGCATGGACGCCATGGCCGCCACGCCGGCGGGGGAGCGGAGCCTGGCCGTCTCGGTGACGCGCGCCGGCCCGGCCGTCACGGTGGCGGTGGCGGACCGCGGCTGCGGCCTCAGCCCCGAGGTGCGCGAGCAGATGTTCCAGCCCTTCTTCACCACCAAGCCGGGCGGCATGGGCATGGGGCTCCACATCTGCCGCTCCATCATGGAGACCCACGGCGGCCGGGTCTGGGCCGAGCCCAACCCGGGCGGCGGGGCCGTCTTCGCCTTCTCGCTGCCGGTGGAGGAGGCGTGAGCAGCCCGCCGCCGGCCACGCCGCCGGCCACGCCGCCGGCCGGCAGCGCGGCCGCGGTGCACCTGGTGGACGACGACGCCGCCATCCGCGACTCGCTGGCCTGGCTGCTCGGCTCACGGGGGCTCACCACCCGCAGCTGGGCGTCGGCCGAGGCCTTCCTGGCCGGCCACGACGCGGGCCGGCCCGGTTGCCTGGTGCTCGACATCCGCATGGAGGGGATGAGCGGCATCGAGCTCTTCGACGCCCTGCAGGCGGCGGGATCGATCCTGCCGGTCATCTTCCTGACCGGCCACGGCGACGTCCCGCTGGCGGTGGCGGCCCTCAAGAAGGGGGCCTTCGACTTCGTGGAGAAGCCCTTCAACGACAACCAGCTGGTCGACCTGGTCATCGAGGCCCTGCGGCGCGACCAGACCAGGCGCGGCGAGCGGGCGGCCGAGGCGAGCCTGGAGGCGCGCCTCGCCCAGCTCACGGCGCGCGAGCGGGAGGTGATGGAGGGCGTGCTGCGGGGCCTCCCCAACAAGGCCATCGCCGACGAGCTCGGCCTCGTCATGCGCACCGTGGAGGTCCACCGGGCGCGCCTCTTCGAGAAGATGGGCGTCCGCTCGGCGGTGGAGCTGGTGCAGCGCCTCTCGAAGGCCGCGCGGTAGGCCGTCGCTCCCGGCGAAAAAGGAGAGGGCGCCCGGAGGCGCCCTCTCACGAACTCGGTCCGGTGTGGGCCGTTCGACTCGACTAGAACGCCTGGCGGATGCCGAGGCCGAAGGCGGACGGGTCGGAGCCGACCGGCGTGTTGGCGCCGACGACGGTCGCCGCACCGCTGACGCCGAAGGTGTACTTGGCGGCGTCCTCGTTCATGATCTGGGTGTAGTAGAGGAACACCTGCGTGGTCTTGGCGAAGTGGTACGCGTAACCGAGCGCGAGGTTCTGGGCGCCGAGCTGGTCCTCCGCGCCCGCTGCGAGCGTCGTGCCCGTGGCGGCCTTGATGCTCGGCTTCATCGCCCCGCTGTAGCGGGCGCGGAGCTCGTGGTCACCCATGCGGTACTTCGCGCCGAGGAGGTAGGCGGGGCGGCTGTAGCTCTTGAAGCCGGCGATGGCGTCGTCCTGGCCGTAGGAGAGCTGCTCGAACATGCCGAGCACCGTGAGGGTGCTGTCTCCCAGCGGGAGCGCGTAGCCGGCGCTGAGGCGGAAGGCCATGTCCTTGGAGGCGGTGGTTCCGGCGTTCGCGGCGTTGATCGCGCGCATGCCGAAGTAGTCCTCGTGGTACTCGACCTGCCCGACGACCGAGAGCCCGCCCATGTCGAAGTTGAGGACGCCGGAGGCCAGGATCGGGCGAATGCTGCCGCTCGCGTTCGCGAACTCGTCCACCGAGACCTGCACCTTGCCGCTCACGCCGGAGAACTTCGGCGACCAGTAGGCCACGCTGTTGCCGGCGCGCGCGTCGAAGCCGGCGTTGTGGCCGGCCGTGGCCGTGACCGCCGCGGTCCCCATGGCGGTGCTGCGGACGCCGTAGCCGGGGCTCCCCATGAGGCCCTGGAACCCGAAGACATCCGTGTTGCCGAACGGGTCGTCGGCGTTCGTGCCGTAGGTCCCCGCCTTGTACGGCGTGTCCCAGTTTCCGTAGAAGAGGGTGCCGAAGTCGCCGGAGAGGCCGACCCGGCTGTTGCGGCCGCAGATGGCCCGGGTGTCCTCGCCTTCGATGCTGGCCTGGGTCTCGCACTGGTAGACGGCCTTGAG
>JANNKC010000209.1:0-2237 GCA_031396105.1 Anaeromyxobacter sp. | reverse complement strand
TCGTCGCTCCTCATCGCCCGCAACCAGGCGCTCAACTCCTTCGGCCTGCTGGCCGACCTGGGTGAGGTGGCCTGCCTGGCGGCGGCGCTGGTGGCGCTGCCGGCGGTGCTGCGGTGGAGGGAGCTGCGGCGGGGTCCGCGCGAGGAAGGCCAATGAAGACCGTGCCACGTGCCGTCGAACCCGCACCTCCCGCCCGCAAGGGCCACGAGGGCCACCAGGGTCATGCGGCGCCCGGCGCGCCGCCCGCCACGTCGGCGGACATGGCGCACGAGATGGGCCATGCCGGCAAGGACCTGCCGGCCATGGTCCGCGACATGCGCAACCGCTTCTGGATCTGCCTGGCCTTCACCGTGCCGATCGTCGTCTACGCACCGATGGGGGGCTTCTTCGAGCCGCCGGCGCCGCCGCTCGGGCTCGACCTCAGCCTCTGGCTCTTCTTCCTCGCCAGCGCCGCGATCCTCTACCCGAGCTGGCCGTTCTTCGTCTCCGCCTGGCGACAGCTCAGGAAGGGCATCCTGGGCATGGCAGCGTTGATCGTGTTGAGCGTCGGCACCGGCTATCTCTTCAGCGTCGCCACCACGTTCTTCTTCAAGGAGGGCGGACAGTTCTTCGAGGCCGCGGCCGTCCTGCTGGTCTTCATCCTCCTGGGCCACTGGCTGGAGATGCGTGCCCGGGCGGGTGCCTCGTCGGCCATCCAGGCGCTGATGAACCTGGCTCCACCGATGGCCACGGTCGTCCGCGGTGGAGCCGAGGTCGAGGTCCCGACGGCGGAGGTGGTGGCGGGCGAGGTCATCGTGATCCGGCCGGGCGGCAAGATCCCGGTCGATGGCACGGTGGAGACCGGTGAGTCACTGGTCGACGAGTCCATGCTCACCGGCGAGTCGATGCCGGTGCAGAAGAAGCCGGGGGCCACGGTCATCGGCGCGACCATCAACAAGAGCGGCAGCTTCCGCTTCAGGGCGACCAAGGTCGGGGCCGACTCGGCGCTGGCGCAGATCGTCAAGCTGGTGCAGGAGGCCCAGAACTCGAAGGCGCCGGCCCAGCTCCTGGCGGACCGGGCGGCGCAGTGGCTGGTGGTCGTCGCCATCCTGATCGGTCTCGCGACCTTCGGGGTCTGGTTCTGGGTGATCGGGCAACCGCTGCTCTTCGCCGTCACCATGACCATCACGGTCTTCGTCATCGCCTGCCCGGATGCGCTGGGACTCGCGACGCCCATGGCGGTCATGGTGAGCACCGGGCTGGGCGCGACCAACGGCATCCTCTTCAAGAACGCCTCGGCGCTGGAGGAGGCGACCAAGCTCGACATCATCGTCTTCGACAAGACCGGCACGCTCACCGTCGGCCAGCCTGAGGTCGTGGAGGTGGTGACGGCGGACGGCATCACCGACGACGCGCTGCTGGCCGCCGCCGCCGCCGTGGAGCAGGGCTCGCAGCATCCGCTGGCCCAGGCCATCCTCCGCCGGGCCGCGAACCTCACCGTTCCGGCGCCCACCGGGTTCCAGAGCATCGACGGCCTGGGCGCCCGCGCCGAGACCGGGGGCGGAACGGTGTTCCTCGGCAACCGGGCGCTCATGGACGCGCACCAGCTCGACCTCGGTCGGCTGGAGGTCGAGGCCACGCGCCTCCAGGTGGATGGACGCACCGTGGTCCACGTGGCCCAGGCCGCCCGCGTGATAGGGCTCATCGCCATCGCCGACGCCATCCGCCCGAGCTCGAAGGCGGCGGTGGCCAGGCTGCGCCAGCGCAACATCCAGGTGGTGATGCTGACCGGCGACAACGCGGCCACCGCCAGGCGGGTCGCCGCGGATCTCGGCATCGACAGCGTCCTGGCCGAGGTGCTTCCGGCCCAGAAGGCCGAGAAGGTGAAGGAGCTCCAGGCCACCGGGAAGAAGGTCGGCATGGTGGGCGATGGCGTGAACGACGCGCCGGCGCTGACCCAGGCCGACGTGGGCTTCGCCATCGGCGCCGGGACCGACGTCGCCATGGAGAGCGCCGACGTGGTGTTGATGAAGAGCGACCCCTTCGACATCGTCGCCGCCATCGAGCTGTCGCGCGCCACCTTGCGGAAGATGCACCAGAACCTCTGGTGGGCGGTGGGCTACAACGTGATCGCCTTCCCGCTCGCCGCGGGTGTCCTCTACCCCTTCGTGCTCAGCCCCGAGGTGGCGGCGCTGTCCATGTCCGGCAGCACGCTGGTGGTCGCGATCAATGCGCTGCTGCTGAAGCGCACCAGGCTG
>JANNKC010000163.1:0-7917 GCA_031396105.1 Anaeromyxobacter sp. | reverse complement strand
GTGGGTATAGGGGTTAAAAGACTTGGAGACTTCGTTCTCCAAGAAGTAAGTACCGTAGACTTCTCCATCTTGGCCAGTCAGGCCAGCCGTGTCTTCCTTGAGCTTACGCCAGATACGCAGGCTGTCGTAATGGGGCACTCGCTGGAGCCGCTGCTGGCGGCCTGGCCGCGCTCGGCCGCGCTCCTCAAGGCGGCCGCCGACCAGGCGGAGTGGGCCGGCGACGCCGCCGGGGCGCGCGCGCTGCGCGAGCGGGCGCTGGGCGTGGACGGCAGCGACCTCGGGCTGCGGCGGGCGCTGGCGCTGGCCGACGGCACCGATCTCCTGGCCGACGTGGCGGAGGACGGCCGGGCCGCGCTGGCGGCGTACCGGGCCGCGGGGGTCCGCGAGGTGGCCGGGGCGGCCCTGGTGCTCGACGCGGCGGCGGTGGAGCTCCACCCGGGCGGCGCCCTGACGGAGCGGGTGCACCAGATCATCCGCGTCCTCGACCAGGAGGCGGTGGACCGGTACGGCGAGCTCTCCGCGCCGGCCGGGGCGCAGCTCCTGGCCCTGCGCACGCTCAAGGCCGACGGGCGGGTGCTCGAGCCGGAGGGGGGCGACGGCAAGGGGAACGCCTCGCTCTCCGGGCTGGAGCCCGGCGACTTCGTGGAGCTCGCCTACCTGCGCTCCACCCGAGGTGCCAGCGCCAGCCAGGGGGTGGCCGCGGATCCCTTCTACTTCGCCACGCCGGGCGCGAGCATGTTCCGCTCCACCTACCTGGTGCGCGCGCCGGCCGGGCTCGGGCTGCTCGCCGACGCTCACGGCCTGCCGCCCCCCGAGGTGCGGCGCGAGGGGCGCTTCGACGTCGTGCGGGTGGAGCGGACCCGGGTGGCGGCGCTGGTGCCGGAGCCGGCCGCGCCGCCGGCCCAGGAGTTCGTCCCCTACCTCCACGTGGGCGTGGGCGGCGGGCGCCGGGCGGTGCAGCTGGCGCTGGCCGACGCCGTGGTGGAGCGCGTCGCGCCCACGCTCGAGCTGCGCGCGCTGGCCGCCGAGGTCCGCGTCGCGGCCGGGGCGCAGGCCGGTCCGGAGGCGCTGGCGCGCGCCGCCTATGACCGGGTCCGGCAGCTGGTGGTGGGCACCGGCAGCTCGCTCGGCGAGGAGGCCAGCCGGGTCCTCTCGCGTGGGCGCGGCAGCCGCCTCGTGCTGCTCCAGGCGCTGTTCGAGGCGCTCGGGCTGACGTCCCGGCTGGCGCTGGTGCGGCCACAGGCGGCCGACCAGAGCGACGACCGCTTCCCCGGTCCGGGGCGCTGGAGCCAGGCGGTGCTCCGCCTGGACCTGCCGGGCGGCCCGCGCTGGCTCGATCCCTCGCTGCGCCAGCAGCCCTTCGGCGCGCTCTCGGAGCGGGCGCTCGACGGCGAGGCGCTGGTCCTGCCGGCGCCGGGCGAGGCGCCGGAGGTGACCCGCACGCCCGCCTCGAACGGGCGGCCCGAGGGGCGCGAGCTCGAGCTCGACGTGACGCTGGCCGCCGACGGCTCGGCCGAGGTGCGGGGCGTGGACCGCTACCACGGGGCCCTGGGGGCCGGCGCCAAGGCCGGCATCGAGCGGCTCGACGAGACCTCGCGCCGGCAGGCGGTGGAGCAGCTCCTGTCGCGGGCCTTCCGCGGCCTGATCCTCGCCGAGCTCTCCGTGGAGGGGGAAGGGGACCCGGAGGCGCCGCTCGCCATCCGCTGGCGCGGCGCCGTGGCCGGACTGGCGCGCGACGCCGGCGGGGCGGTGGTGGTGGAGGCGCCGCTGCTGCAGGCCAGGCTGGGCGCCCGCCACGTGCAGCTGGCGGCCCGCACCACGCCGCTCCTGGTGGAGGCCACCGAGCGGGCCACCTTCCGCCTGGTGGTGAGGCCTCCGCCGGGGGCGGCGGCGCGGGCTGGCGAGCCGGTGCGGCTGGAGACGCCGTTCGGCCACTACACCAGGAGTGAACGGGTGGAGGCGGGGACGCTGCTGCGCGAGGAGCGGCTGGAGCTGCGCCGTGGGCGGGTGGCGCCGGGCGACTACCCGGCCTTCGCGGCCTTCTGCGGCGCGGTGGACGCCATCCAGTCGGGCCCGGTCACGTTTCCGAGGTGAGGGCGCCTCGGCGCGCCTCGAAGAGCCGCTCGGCGACGGCGCTCTCGAGCAGCAGCCCCCGGCTGGTCAGCACGAGCCGGCCGCCGCGCGCCACCGCCAGCCGCCGCCGCAGGAGCTCGGCCACCTCCCGCCGCTGCGCTGGGGTGAAGCCCTGCAGCGCCACCCCGTCGCGCGTCCGCAGCCCGAGCATGAGCCGCTCGTTCCGATCCGCCGTCGGCGAGATCTGGTCCTCCTCGCCGGTGGGGAGCCTGTCCGCCTCCACCGCCGCGAGCCAGGCGTCGGCGTCGCGGAGGTTCTGCCAGCGGACCGATCCAGCCCCTCCCGGGAGGGGGCCCGCCTCGCCGCGGAGGCAGCCGGCCGCCCCCGCGCCCAGTCCCAGGTAGCTCTCGCCCGCCCAGTAGAGCCGGTTGTGCACCGACTCCCGGCCGGAGCGCGCGAAGTTGGAGATCTCGTAGCGGCGCAGGCCGGCGCGCCGCAGCGTCCTCTCGATGGCACGCGCCTGCGCCACCGCCTCGTCGTCGCCAGGGAAGGTGAGCCGGCCGGTGCGCGCCGCGCGGGCCAGCGGCACCTCCTCGGCCATGATCTCGGGGTCGAGCGTGAGGGCGTAGGCCGAGACGTGCGCCGCCCCGCAGGCCACCGCCCGGGCCGCGTCGGCCGCGGCGATGGCCGGCGAGGAGCGGCGGGCCGCGTAGATCAGGTCCACGCTCACGTTCGGGATGACGGCCGCGGCCGCCGCGATGGCCCGCGCCGCCGCCTCGCCGTCGTGCCGCCGGCCGAGCTGCGCCAGCACGCCCGGGTCGAACGACTGCACGCCGATGGAGACCCGGCTCACGCCGGCCTCGCGCCAGGCGAGCAGCCGCGCCCGGTCGCACGACTCCGGGTTGGCCTCGATGGTCACCTCGCGGAGCGCGCCGGCGCCGAAGCGCAGCCGGAGCCTGGCGATCACCTCGGCCACCTCCTCCACGGCCCAGCGGGACGGCGTGCCACCGCCCAGGTAGAGGCTGACGAGCTGGAGCGGCTCGAAGGGGGCGGCGCGCAGCGCCAGCTCGGCGAGCACGGCCCTGGCGTAGCGCCCGCCGGCCGGCACCGGCGCGGTGGTGACGGCGAAGTCGCAGTACGGGCAGCGGTGCGCGCAGTAGGGGAAGTGGACGTAGACGCCGAAGGGGCGCGGCATGGCGGCCGCCCTACCGCACCGGCGCGAGGCGGGTGGCGCGCAGCAGCACCGGCAGCACCTCGCCCCGCTCGACGATGGCCATGTGCGGGTGCTGCGAGCGGATGGCCACCAGCCGCGCCGAGCGCGCCGCCCCCTCCAGCCCCTGGCGGAGCGGCGGGACCCGCGGCAGCGAGACGGCGCCGGGCGTGGCGGCGGCCAGGGACTCCGCGCGGTCGCGGGTCTCGTCGCTCACCAGCACCAGCCGGCGCGCCACCTGCGAGGGCGCCTCCAGCCAGCCGCGCAGCTGCTCCTCGCCGCGGTAGAGCCCGTCCAGCAGCAGGATCTCCTCGAGCCGCTCGTCGCCGAGCCAGAGCAGCGTGGTCCGGAAGCCGCCGGAGTGGGCCGCCACCACCAGCGGCCCCCTGGGCGGCGTCAGGCCGGTGCGGCGGCACACCTCGCCCACCAGCGCGGCGAGGTCGGGCCAGACCGAGTCTTCGCCGTTCCAGGCGGGGGCCTCCGGCGCGATGAAGAGGGCGCTCTTGCCGCTCCGCTGGAACTGCTCGAAGAGCCGGTGGTCCGCCACCGCCTGGTCCACGGTGGTGAAGTAGCCGTGCAGGTAGACCACCACGCCGGCCTCCCTCGGGTGGTAGCCGGCCGGGCGCCAGGCCACCACCACGCCGCGCGGCGTGCCCAGGCGCCACCAGGCGCCGCCCGAGGCCTGGCCGGTCTCCACCTCGCCGATGGCGAGGAGCGGCACGGGCGTGCGCGACCAGGGGAGCTGCGTCCGGTCGGGCGCCGGAGTGGCACCGGGGGCCTGCGTCTGGCCCTGGCCCTGCCGCGAGGCGGCGGGCTGGACGGCGGGCGGCGCGGCGTCCGCCTGCGAGGCGGCGGGCGCTCCGTGGCCGGGCCAGCCCGCGGCGCAAGCGGCCAGGAGCAGCGCGAGGAGGGGCGCGGCGAGCGGCGCCCCGCGGCCCTGGGCCGGGCGCCGCATCACCTCCTCGCGGCCGGACCCTTCCTGGTCACCACCAGGTGGACGTGCCCCTCCGGCTTGGCCCCGTCGATGTAGCCGTAGCGGATGGGGAGCTTGCGGTGGGGCTGGCCGGTCCAGAGGGCCACGAAGTCGGCGTTGATGCTCGGGCTGGCCTCCAGGAAGGAGACCTCGAAGGTGCCGTAGGTCTCCTGCACGAAGCCCGCCCTGGTGGCGTACTTCGGCGGGATGCCGGTGGAGTCGGAGATCATGAGCGCCATGTGCGAGAGCAGGTAGCCGCGCATGCGGGTGAAGTCGTCGCGCCAGAGCAGGTAGCTGGCCGCCTTGGTCATGGCGCTGACCGGCCCCTTCGCCTCCAGCCACCTGATGATGCCGGTCTTCCGGACCGCCGCGTCCGAGAGGTCCCAGGCGATGTGGCGGTGCACCCGCGCCGCCGCCTTCGGGTCCCCGCCCTTCTTCACGAAGGTGAGCTCCGAGTTGGAGAAGGCCACCGAGAAGTCGGGCTCGGTCCACTTGCCGCGCAGCAGCTTGGCGTCCTCCCGCTCCACCGACGCGATCTCGGTGGGCGTGAAGTAGTGGAGCGTGCCGTCCTTCTGGATGCGGAAGAAGCGCAGGCCGACCGGCTCGTAGCCGTGCACCGCCAGCGCGGTCAGGAAGAAGGCCAGCTGGCCCGGGATCTCCCCGCGCTGCCCCTTCATGAGGTTCTCGGTCTTGGAGTCGTTGGCGTTGAGCAGGCCCCAGGAGGTGTAGCGGATCAGCTCGAGCGAGTCGGCCAGCTGCTCCTTCGACGAGATGGCGCCGAGCCGGCGCGGATCGCCGGCGTGCTCCAGCGAGAGGGTGGTGATGTCGGTGGCGTCCGGGAAGGTGGTGAGCGCCGAGAGGAGATCGCCGCCGCCGAACGGGTAGACCACCGAGGTGGGCAGCCCGGCCGGCCGGAGCCTGGCCAGGAACCTCGCGGCCACCGGCAGGTAGGTGTCCCGGTAGGACGCGATGGACTTCAGCTGCCTCTTGCAGAAGGCGGCGTGCGTCACCTCGTCGAAGCCGGCCGGCAAGGACCCGGCGCCCTGGCAGGCGACCACCCGTGAGAGGGCGCGGGCCTCCGCGACGAAGTCGGCCGGCGCCTCGGCGGCCGGAGCGGGCAGGGCGGACGGTGCGGGCGTCGCGGCCGGGCCGTCGACCGGCGCCTTGGCCAGCGACTGGGCCAGCGCCAGGGCAGGGAGGGCGATCGCGACGAGGGCGAGACGGGAGGGGGCAGCGGGCATCGGCCTCATGTACCATGCCGCGGTGCCATCGCAATCCCCTGTCCCCAAGCTCCGGCTCGCCTCCGGCGTCGGTCTCGTCGCCGCCAACATGATCGGGTCCGGAGTCTTCCTCTCCACCGGCTTCATGGCCCAGAAGATGGGCCCCGGCCCCATCCTGCTGGCCTGGATCGCCGGCGCGCTGCTGGCCCTGTGCGGCGCGGCCGCCTACGGCGCGGTGGCCCGGCTGGTGCCGCGCTCCGGCGGCGAGTACCGCTACCTCTCCGAGCTGCTCCACCCGGCGGCCGGCTTCCTGGCCGGCTGGGCCTCGCTGCTGGTGGGCTTCTCGGCCCCCATCGCGGTGGACGCCCTGGCGGCCAGCGCCTTCGCCGCCACCGTCATCCCCGCCCTGCCGCACCGCGCCACCGCCGCCGCCTTCGTGGTGCTGCTCACCGGCCTGCACGCCACCGGCTTCAAGGCCAGCTTCCGCTTCCAGAACCTGCTCATCCTGGTCAAGGTCCTGCTGCTGGCCGCCTTCGTGCTGGTCGGCCTCACCCTGGGCGCGCGCCAGTGGCCGGCCGACTGGACCCAGCCCGCCGCCGGCGCCGCCTTCCCGCTCGACGCCTTCGCCATCAACCTGCTCTTCATCGCCTTCGCCTTCTCCGGCTGGAACGCCGCGGTCTACGCCGCCGAGGAGTTCGAGGCGCCGGCCCGCACCGTGCCGCGCGCCATGATCATCGGCACCGTGCTGGTGGCGGGGCTCTACCTGGCGGTGAACTGGATCTTCGTGGCCAACCTGACGCCGGGCGACGCCACGGTGGTCTTCGGGTACGACGACTTCACCAGGGGGGCCGCGGCCGGCGGCGGTCACGTCACCCTCGGCCACGCCGTCATGGCCCGCCTGGCCGGTCCGGCGGCCGGCGCCCTCTGGTCCGCCGCCACCGTGGTGGTCTTCCTCTCGGCCATGAGCGCCATGATCTTCCTCGGCCCGCGCGTCTACGCGGCCATGGCGCGCGATGGCTTCCTGCCCGGCTTCCTGGCCGGGAAGGGGGAGCACCCGCCGCGCGCCGCGGTGGTGCTGCAGGGGGCGCTGGCGCTCCTCATCGTGCTGACGCAGGAGCTGCAGTCGGCGCTGGCGCTGGTGGGCGGCGTGCTCATGCTCTTCGCGGCGCTGACCGCCGCCGGCCTGGTGGTGGCGCGGCTCCAGGGGCGCGCGCCGCGGCCGTCGAACCTGGCGGTCGGCGCGGCGGTGGCCTACGTCCTCATCGCCAGCTGGCTCTTCTACAGCGCCCTCACCAACCCCTTCGTGGCCGGCACGCCGGGCCAGCGGCTGCTCGGCATCTCGGCGGTGCTGGCGGTGGGGCTGGGCGCCTACGCCCTGTCGCGGCGGCGGCGTCCGGCGGCGGAGCGAGCCCCGCGCGCTAGCCCTTGACGCCGAGCCGGGCCGCCAGGTCGCGGTTCTTCTGCGTGTACCGGGCCACCTCGCCGTTGAGGAAGTCGTTCTCGCCGCGCAGGTCCTCGAGCTCGCCGGCGAGCTCGTCGACGCGGGCCTGCAGGGCGTTCATCGCCGTGAGGGACGCGGCCTCCGCCGGGGCGAGGGCCGGAGCCGTGGCCGCCCGGGCCGCCAGCTGCTCCAGCTCCTGGATCTTCCGCTTGAACTGGAGCTCGGCGCGGGCGCGCGACTCGAGCCGGCTCTCCAGGTCCTGCAGCGTGGCGCGCAGCCGCTGCACCTCGGCGGCGTGTCGCTGGCCCGCCTGCGCGGTGGCGGCGGCCGACGCCGCGGTGGCCTCGCCCGCCTCGGCGCGCGCCTGCTCGGTGGCCTGCCGCTCGCGCGCCATCGCCGTCTCGGCCTGCTTCCTGAGCTGGGCGAGCTGCGCCTCCGCGGCGGCCTTGGCGCGCGCCTGCTCCTCCTGCGCGGCCAGCCGGAGCTTCTGCAGCTCCTGCTGCCCCGCCCCGGAGGCCGCCTCCGCCTCGGCCAGCCGGCGCCTCGCCTGGGCGAGCTCCGACTCCAGCCGCTGCGCCGTGGACTGGAGCTGCCCCGTCTCGATGGCGAGCCGCTCGGCCAGCTTGGCCCGCTCGCTGGCCGCCGAGGAGGCCGACCGGGACGAGGCCTCCGCGGCCTGGGTGCGCTGCTGCACCAGCTCCTTCAGGGCCGGGACCTCCTTCTTGAGCCGGACCGCCTCCTGCGCCACCGCCTCCAGCGGGGCCAGCCGCGCCACCTCCGCCTCCAGCGCGGCGCGCCGCGCGGCGTCGTGCTCCGCCGCCACGCGGGCCGCGCCGAGCTCCTGGGCCAGGCGGTCGGCCTCGGTGTGCGGTTTCCACCACGAGCTTTTCGATCTTGGCTCGATCCGTATCGTCGGAACGGCCGCGAACCCGACGTTTCTCGATCCGCAGGGGCGCGACTTCGGCAAGCGCTACGAGCCAGGATGCGCCTGGCGGAACGG
>JANNKC010000084.1:0-23661 GCA_031396105.1 Anaeromyxobacter sp. | reverse complement strand
GGTCGCCGAAGCCTGGGGCCACGTCGATGCCGCCGCCATCGCCCAGCCACTTGCCCTGTGCGACCGCATCCTCGCCATGACCTGGCGGCTCACCCGATGACACCCCGGGGCCGCTGCCGCGGGCGCTTCCGCAGGCGGCAGCGGCTTCCGCAACCGGGACCCCAACCGCAGCCGGAACCGCAGCCGGGACCGCAGCCGGGACCGCAGCCGGGACCGCAGCCGGGACCGCAGCCGGGACCGCAGCCGGGACCGCAGCCGCAGCCGCTTCCGGCCGCCCGCAGCGAAGCGACGACGGCCGGAAGCCTTCTACGCCCTACGGGCTCCTAGTTCTCGGTGCAGCTCGTTCAGCGCGCCCCACCGTGGGTGCCGCGCGCCGGGTTGCCCGGCTCACCGTATTGGATGAGCGGCTGCACCAAGGTGACGGAGCCGGGACGGACCCATGCGACCCAAGGGCCCGGATTCGCTCGGCGGCCGCGGTCCTGGCCGGCGTGCGGACGCTCGACGGACCGGCGGGCTCCGCCCTCCAGCGGCTGGCGCATCGGGCGGCCGGGTGACCCTGCACGCGGGGTCACCCGGCCCTTTCATTCCTTGGCTGCTGGGCGCGACCGGGGTGATGCCGATTCGCGCCGGGTGGTCTACAGTCCACCCGTGCTCTCGCCCGTCCTCGCCTTCCGCCCCGCGCGCGTCGTGGAGCGGCTCGAGGCACGCAGCGCGGCCTGCCCGCTCTCCTCCAAGGACCTGCTGGCCGCGGCCGCGGCGCTGCGCCTCATCCTGCCCCTGGTGCGCGCCCCCACGCCCGGCATCGCCCGGGCCGCCCTGGTGGCGGCCAAGCAGGCGCAGAGCGTGCTCGGGCTGGCCATGCCCCCTGGCCTCGAGCCGGAGGGCTGGTTCGCCTCGGTGACGACCGCCGCCGACGAGATCGCGGCGGGCCTGCCCATCTTCCTGGTGGGGGAGGTGGCGGTGGCGGGCCGGCGCGAGGCCGAGGTGGAGGCGGCCTTCAAGGCGGCCTGGCGCCTGGCCGACGCCGGCCTGACCCACCTCACGGTGGACCTGTCGGCGGTGCCCCCCGAAGGGCGCGCCGAGGTGCTGGAGCGGGTCGCCGCGCCGGCGCTGGAGCGCGGGCTCGGGCTCGACTTCGTGGTCTCCCCCGGGGAGGAGGCCGCCGCCCGTCCGCTCTTCGCCGAGCTGGCGCGCCGCGCCTCCGCCCCGGACATGGCCAGCCTGCGCTGCGAAGCGCCGGGGGGCGCGGCCGAGGCCCGTGGCCAGGTGAAGGATCTCCTCACCCTGTGCGCCTCGCTGGCGGGCACGCCGGTCCTGCGCCGCGGTCCGGTCACGCCGGAGCTGCTCGGCTCGCTCAAGGGCTCGCCGGTGGCCGGCTGCGAGGACGGCGGCGCGGCGGCGGCCGCGGCCGTGCTGGTGATCCCCTACGCGCCGCGGCCACCCGACGAGGGGCGGGGCGCGGGCGCGCTGGAGAAGGCCGAGGCCGAGCTCTCCGAGGCGGGCCGGGCCCGGCTCGAGACCAAGGCCTACCTCGAGGTGCTGGACTTCCTGGAGCGGCTCGGCGCCGGCGGCAGCGCGCTCCGGCTGGCCCGCGTGCTGGAGCGGAAGCTGGCCGAGCCGGGCGCGTGACCCGCATCGTCGCCGGCACGGCCCGGGGGCGGCGGCTCGAGGTGCCGGCCGGCCTCGGGACCCGCCCCACCGGCGAGAAGGTGCGCGCGGCCGTCTTCAACCTGCTGGGCCAGTTCTTCGACGGCGGCGCCGTGCTGGACCTCTACGCCGGCTCCGGCGCGCTGGCGCTGGAGGCGCTGTCGCGCGGCTGTGCCCGGGCCACCTGCGTGGAGGCCGATCGGCGCGCCGTCGAGGTCCTCCGCAGGAACGCCGCGGCGCTGGGCTGGACCGAGCGCGTCGAGGTGCGCCACGGGCGCGTCGAGGACCTGGCCGCCCGCCTGGCCGGCGGCTACGCGCTGGCCTTCGTGGACCCTCCGTACGCGGACGGCCCCGGCGTGGCCCTGGCGCTGCTGGGGCCGCTGCTGGCGGCGGGAGGGCGGGCCGTGGCGGAGCACGACGTGAGGTCGCCGCCGCCGGAGCGGGTGGGGCCGCTGGTCCTGCTGGACCGGCGCGCCTACGGCGGCACCGGGATCTCGATCTACCGACGCGACTGAGCGATACTGCGCGGACTCCATGGCACGTCGCGCCATCTACCCCGGCAGCTTCGACCCGCTCACCAACGGCCACGTCGCCATCATCCAGCGCGGCCTCAACCTCTTCGACCGGCTGGTGGTGGCGGTCGCCAACAACCCGCAGAAGTCGCCGCTCTTCACGGTGGAGGAGCGCAAGGCGTTCATCCTCGAGGCGGTGGGCCACGACCCGCGCGTCGAGGTCGACTCGTTCGACGGGCTGATGGTGCACTACGCGCAGAGCCGCGGCGTCCACACCGTGCTGCGCGGCCTGCGGGCCGTCTCCGACTTCGAGTACGAGTTCCAGCTCGCCAACATGAACCGCAAGCTCATGCCTGAGTTCGAGTCGGTCTTCGTCATGACCGGCGAGGACTACTTCTACGTCTCCTCCGGGCTGGTGCGCGAGGTGGCCACCTTCGGCGGCGACGTCACGGGGATGGTGCCGGCCAACGTGGCGGCGGCCCTGAGGACGAAGCTGCCGCAGGCGCCGAGGTAGCCACCGTCCCGCGCCACGCCGCGGCCCATCGGGCGGGTGGCCAGCGCGGCGCCGTGCTAGCCTCGCCGCAGCATGTCCAGCCCACCCCGTGAGGTCTGGGGCGACCTCGCCGCCACCGCCTTCGTCGAGGCCAACGTCCTCTTCCGCTCGCTCGACGCCGAGGCGCGCCAGGACCTGCTGCAGCTCGCCACCCAGGAGGACTACGAGGCGGGCCAGCTGGTGGCCGCCGACGCGGACGACGAGCGGCTCTACCTGATCCGCGACGGGAGCGCCGCGGTCATGCTGGACAAGGGCGGAGCGGCCGTCGAGGTGGCCCACCTCGCGCCGGGGGCCTTCTTCGGCGAGGGGCGCGTGCTGGGCACCCCGGTGGCCGGCGCGCTGCTGGCGCGCACCGACCTCGCGGTGGTGACCTTCCCGGCGCCGGTGATGGCCGCGCTGGCCGAGCGATTCCCCAGGGTGAAGAAGCTGCTGGAGGCGGTCAAGGCGGCCCGGGACAGGGACGCCGCGCAGCGGCTGGACGGGTAGCAAGACCTCGCCGTCACAGGGGAATCCCGCCGCCCCGGGGCTGCTGGCGCGGGCGCGGACCCGGCGGCGGAGACGGCTCGTTTTGTGCTAGGTTCCCCGGCCCATATGCCGCGCCGCACCGACATCAAGAAGATCATGATCTGCGGGTCTGGTCCCATCGTCATCGGGCAGGCCTGCGAGTTCGACTACTCCGGGACGCAGGCCTGCAAGGCCCTCAAGGAAGAGGGCTACCAGATCGTCCTGCTCAACTCGAACCCGGCCACCATCATGACCGACCCGGGCTTCGCCGACCGGACCTACGTCGAGCCGATGACGCCCGAGGTGGCCGAGCGGATCATCGAACGCGAGAAGCCGGACGTTCTCCTGCCCACCCTGGGCGGCCAGACCGCGCTCAACCTGGCGGTGGCGCTGGCCAAGAACGGGGCCCTGGCTCGCCACGGCGTGGAGCTCATCGGCGCGTCGCTCGAGGCCATCGAGATGGCCGAGGATCGGCTCCTCTTCAAGCAGGCCATGAAGCGGGTGGGCGTGGAGATGCCCAGGTCCGGCTACGCCACCTCGTGGGAGGAGGCCTCCGTCATCGCCGACGACATCGGCTTCCCGGTCATCATCCGTCCCAGCTACACCATGGGCGGGGAGGGGGGCGGCGTCGCCTACAACCGCGAGGAGTTCGAGCCCATGGCGCGGCGCGCCCTGACGCTCTCGCCCACCCACACCATCCTCTGCGAGGAGTCGATCATCGGGTGGAAGGAGTACGAGCTGGAGGTGATGCGCGACAAGAACGACAACGTCGTCATCATCTGCTCCATCGAGAACTTCGACCCCATGGGCGTGCACACCGGCGACTCCATCACGGTGGCCCCGGCCCAGACCCTCACCGACAAGGAGTACCAGGTGATGCGGGACGCCGCGGTCCGCATCATCCGGGAGATCGGCGTCGACACCGGCGGGTCCAACATCCAGTTCGGCACCGACCCGCGCACCGGCCGGCTGGTGGTGATCGAGATGAACCCGCGCGTCTCGCGCTCCTCGGCGCTGGCCTCCAAGGCCACCGGGTTCCCCATCGCCAAGATCGCCGCCAAGCTGGCGGTGGGCTACACGCTCGACGAGCTCAAGAACGACATCACCCGCTACACGCCGGCCTCCTTCGAGCCGACCATCGACTACGTCGTCACCAAGATCCCCCGCTTCGCCTTCGAGAAGTTCAAGGGCGCCGACGACGTCCTCACCACCGCCATGAAGTCGGTGGGCGAGGTCATGGCCATGGGGCGCACCTTCCAGGAGTCGCTGCAGAAGGCCATCCGCGGCCTGGAGATCGACCGCTGCGGCTTCGAGTCGCCGCTCCAGAAGCGCCCCGGCGAGCCCTTCACCGCCGCCGAGGCCGGGCGGGTGGACGCCGAGATCCGCGTGCCGCGCGCCCACCGCCTCTTCTGGCTGGGCGACGCCTTCCGCGCCGGCATGACGGTGGACGAGGTCCACGCCGCCAGCGCCATCGACCCCTGGTTCCTGCGCGCCATCGAGGAGATCGTGGCCACCGAGGCCACCCTGGCGGCCGGGCTGCCGCAGGGGCGCGACGCCTGGTACGGCGTGAAGCGCCTGGGCTTCTCGGACAGGCGCATCGCCCAGCTGGCCCTCACCACCGAGCGGGTGGCCCGCGAGGCGCGCTGGGCCGCCGGGGTGCGGCCGGTCTTCAAGCGGGTCGACACCTGCGCCGCCGAGTTCGAGGCGCACACGCCCTACCTCTACTCGACCTACGAGGAGGAGTGCGAGGCGGCCCCCACCGACCGGCCCAAGGTGATGATCCTGGGCGGCGGGCCGAACCGCATCGGGCAGGGCATCGAGTTCGACTACTGCTGCGTCCACGCCGCCTTCTCGCTGACGCAGGCCGGGTTCGAGACCATCATGGTCAACTGCAACCCGGAGACGGTCTCCACCGACTACGACACCAGCGACCGGCTCTACTTCGAGCCGCTCACGCTGGAGGACGTGCTGGAGATCGTCCACAAGGAGAAGCCCAAGGGGCTCATCGTGCAGTACGGCGGCCAGACGCCCCTCAAGCTGGCGGTGCCGCTCCACGAGCTGGGCGTGCCCATCTTCGGCACCACCCCGGACGCCATCGACCGGGCCGAGGACCGCGAGCGGTTCGCCGCCATGATCGAGAAGCTCGGCCTGCGCCAGCCCGAGAACGGCATGGCCCGCAGCCCCGAGGAGGCCTTCGCCGTGGCGCACCGCATCGGCTACCCGGTCATGGTGCGCCCCTCCTACGTGCTGGGCGGGCGGGCCATGGAGGTGGTCTACGACGACGCCGACCTCAAGGGCTACCTGACCGACGCGGTGCAGGCCTCCAACGAGCGGCCGGTGCTCATCGACCGCTTCCTCAAGGACGCGTCCGAGGTCGACGTGGACGTGGTCTCCGACGGCAAGGACGTGGTGGTGGGCGGCGTCATGGAGCACATCGAGGAGGCCGGCATCCACTCCGGCGACTCGGCCTGCTCGCTGCCGCCCTTCAGCCTGGCGCCCGAGCTCATCGCCGAGATCGAGCGGCAGTCGGTGGTCATGGCCATGGAGCTGGGGGTCATCGGCCTCATGAACGTGCAGTTCGCCATCCAGGGCCAGGACGTCTACGTCCTGGAGGTGAACCCGCGCGCCAGCCGCACCGTCCCCTTCGTGGGCAAGGCCACCGGCCTGCCGCTGGCCAAGGCCGGCGCCCTCTGCATGGTGGGCAAGACGCTGGCCCAGGCCGGCGTGACCGGTCCGCTCCGGCCCAGCCACGTCTCGGTCAAGGAGGCGGTCTTCCCCTTCGCCCGCTTCCGCGGCGTGGACACCATGCTCGGCCCGGAGATGCGCTCCACCGGCGAGGTCATGGGGGTGGACCAGGACTTCGCCCGCGCCTTCTACAAGGCCCAGGCGGCGGCCGGCAACACGCTGCCCACGGGCGGCCCGGGCAAGCGGGCCTTCGTCTCGGTGCGCGACCGCGACAAGGAGGCGGTGGTCGAGGTGGCCCGGCGCCTGGTGGGGCTGGGCTTCGAGGTCCTCTCCACCGCCGGCACGCACGGCTTCCTGGCGGCCCGCGGCGTGCCCACCACCCCGGTGCGCAAGGTGAAGGAGGGGCGTCCCTCCATCGTGGACCGCATCAAGGACGGCGACGTCCACTTCGTGGTCAACACCACCGACGGGAAGCGCGAGGTCTCCGACAGCTTCTCCATCCGCCGCGAGACGCTCATGAAGGCGCTGCCCTACTTCACCACCATGACCGGCGCCCGCGCCGGCGTGGCGGCCATGGAGGCGGCGCGCGGCGGTCCGCTGGGCGTGCGCTCGCTGCAGGAGTATCACGGCATGACCCCGGGGAATTGACAGGAGCCGCGGCTTCACCAACAATCACCGGTGTCAGCGCGGCCGCCCCGGGTCCCCGGGCCGGCCGCCGGCTTTTTCCGAGGGGTGTGTCGTGTCAGACCGCGTTCCGATGACGAAGTCAGGGCTGGTCCGGCTCAAGGAAGAGCTGAAGCGGCTCAAGACCGTGGAGCGCCCCAAGATCGTGAAGGAGATCGCGGAGGCCCGGGCGCACGGGGACCTCTCCGAGAACGCCGAGTACCACGCGGCCAAGGAGAAGCAGTCGCACGTGGAGGGGCGGCTCCTCCAGGTGGAGCACTGGATCGCCTCGGCCGAGGTCATCGACGTGACCAAGCACGCCGGCGACAAGGTGATCTTCGGCGCCACCGTGACGCTCTCGGACGGCGACTCGGGTGACGAGGTGAAGTACCGCATCGTGGGGGAGCTGGAGGCCGACCTGAAGCAAGGGAAGATCTCCATCACCTCGCCCATCGCCCGGGCCCTCATCGGCCGGAGCGAGGGGGACAGCGTGACGGTGCTCAGCCCCGGCGGCGCCCGCGAGTACGAGATCCAGGCCATCGCGTTCGTGGACGACGAGGTCGAGGAGTCGGAGTGATGCGGTAGGCTGGCCGGGTGAGCCCCGGAGACGGTCGACCGCCCAGCGCAGCGTCCGACGCGGCGGCCCAGGCCCTCTCGGCCCTGGTGGCGCCGCTCCGCTTCGCGGTGAAGGACGGCTTCGCCGGGCTCTCCCGCCTGGCGGGCTTCGGCGAGACCATCTCCGGCGCGGTGCGCCGGGCCCGCTCGGCCGGCGCGGCCGACAGCGCGGCGCTCCGGGCGCTGGCCGCCGAGGGGGCCGGCTTCGACGCGCTCCCGCCCGCGGAGCGTCGGCGCGCGGCCGGTCGGGTGGCGGTGCACCTGGCCACGCTCGTCCCGGTCCCGCCGGAGATCGCCGAGGTGGCGAGGGCGGCGCGGGCCGGGCTCATGGGGGGGAGGGGGGCGCCCATGGCGGCCCCGGCACCGGCCAGCCCCACCCGCGACGTGGCCGCGCACCCCGAGCCCTTCGACTCCGCCTCGCCAGCGCCAGGCCACGCCCAGGACAGGCTCCGGGCCGAAGGCCCGGCGTCGAGGGGGACCCCGCCCCCCGAGCCCCGCACGGCCGCCGAGCGGACCATCCGCCGCGCGGCCCTGGCCGCGCCGCTGGCCAGCCTGCCGCGCGCCCACCCCGCGCCACGCGGCCTCCTCGAGGAGCGGGGCCGGTCCACCGTGGAGCAGGCCCTGGAGCTCTGGCCGCGCGCCTGGCAGGACCGGACCACGCTGCGCCGGGTCGCCGACCTGCGCTTCGGCGAGGAGGCCATCGTCCTCGCCACCGTCAAGGCGGTCCGCTCGCGGCGCGCGCGGAACGGGCGCGGCGTGCTCGACGTGTCGGTGGCCGACGCGACGGGCGGGCTGGGGCTGGTCTTCTTCAACGCCCCACCCTGGAAGGAGAAGCAGCTGCCGCTCGGCGCCTCGCTGCTGGTCTCCGGCAAGGTGACCGAGGGGTTCGGCGGCCGCCGCCAGATGACGCAGCCGCAGGTGGAGAGCCACCAGCCGGGTGACTCGGCCAACTTCGGCCGCATCGTCCCCATCTACCCGGGCCCGGCCGACTGGCAGCACCCGGCGCTGCGCAAGCTCATGAAGCGGCTCTGCGACGAGCTGGCGCCGCTCACCGTGGACGAGCTGCCTGCCCCGCTGCGGGCTCGGCGCGGCCTGCTGGACCGTGGAGAGGCCCTGCGGCAGGCTCACTTCCCTCCGCCTGGCACCGACCTCGCGGCGGCGGCGGCCCGGGCCACGCCGCCCTTCCGCCGCCTGGTCTTCGAGGAGCTCTTCTTCCTGCAGCTCGCCCTGGCGCGCCGCCGCCAGGGCATCAAGGTGGAGGAGGGCATCGCCTTCGAGGCCGGGCCGGAGGCGCTCGACCAGGCGCTCTCGCGCCTGCCCTTCGCGCTGACCGGCTCGCAGCAGAAGGTGCTCGGCGAGATCGCCAGCGACATGGCCCGCCCGGAGCCCATGAACCGGCTGCTGCAGGGCGACGTGGGCTCCGGCAAGACCGCGGTGGCCTTCGCCGCCATGCTGCTGGCGGTCCAGTCCGGCTGGCAGGCGGCCCTCATGGCCCCCACCGAGATCCTGGCCGAGCAGCACGCTCGCACCCTCTCCCGGTGGCTGCAGGGCTCGCCGGTGACGGTGGCCCTGGTGGCCAACGCGGCTCGCGGCAAGGGCCAGAAGGAGGCGCGCCAGGCGGTGCGCAGCGGCGCGGCCCGCCTGGTGGTGGGCACGCACGCCCTGCTCGAGCAGGAGGTGGGCTTCGAGCGGCTCGGCCTGGTGGTGGTGGACGAGCAGCACCGCTTCGGCGTGCTGCAGCGGGCCGCGCTCATCGGCAAGGGGCGGCGGCCCGACGTGCTGGTCATGACCGCCACCCCCATCCCGCGCACGCTGGCGCTGGCCTTCTACGGCGACCTGGACCAGTCCAAGATCACCGAGCTGCCGCCCGGTCGGACGCCGGTGGAGACCCGGATCTTCGGCGACTCGCAGCGCAAGAAGGCCTACCAGGTGGCCCAGGCCGAGCTGGACGCCGGGCGGCAGGTCTACGTGGTCTACCCGCTGGTGGCCGAGTCGGAGAAGACCGATCTCGCCGACGCCACCAGCGGCGCCGACCAGCTCCGCAAGGCCTTCGCGCCGCACGCGGTGGGGCTGCTGCACGGCCAGATGAAGGGCGAGGAGAAGCAGGCCGTCATGGAGGCCTTCCGCCAGGGCGCGCTGAAGGCGCTGGTGGCCACCACCGTCATCGAGGTGGGCGTGGACGTGCCCAACGCCAGCGTCATGATCGTGGAGCACGCCGAGCGCTTCGGCCTCTCCCAGCTCCACCAGCTGCGGGGCCGGGTCGGGCGCGGCGCCGCCAGGAGCTGCTGCCTGCTCATCGCCCACTTCCGCAAGGCGGGCCCCGAGGCGCGCCAGCGGCTGGAGGCGCTGGCGGCCACCCAGGACGGCTTCGAGCTGGCCCGGGTGGACCTGAAGCTGCGCGGCCCCGGGGAGCTGCTGGGCACGCGCCAATCCGGCCAGGCGCTGCTCGAGGTGGCCGACCTCTACCGCGACGAGGCCATCCTGGAGGAGGCGCGGGAGGAGGCCTTCGCCCTGGTGGCCGCGGACCCCGACCTGGCGCGCCCGGAGCACGCCGCCGCCGCCGAGGCGCTGCGCGGCCGCTGGGCGTCGCGCCTCTCGCTGGCGCAGGTCGGCTGAGGGCGCCCCCTGGTAGAGTGCCGGGCATGATCGTCTGCCCTGTCTGCGAGCACCCGCAGGTGACCGGTTCCGAGTGCGAGCAGTGCGGGCGCCGCCTCGAGGAGGGGCGCGCCACCGACCCGCCGGTGGCGCCGATGGACGGGCTGGAGCAGACCGCGCTCGACACGGCCGGCGCCGCGGCCACCACCGCCGACCTCATGGTCGATCTGGAGCTCACCCGCTTCGAGCCGGCCGAGGCCCCGCTCCTCGCCGAGATCGTGCCGGACCTGGAGCAGACCCGGGCCGAGCCGGTGGAGGTCACGTCCGACCCCACGCCCGACCTGGAACGGGTGCAGGCCGGTCTGCCGGAGGACGGCCCGACGCCGCTCTCCATGGTGGTGACCTGTCGCTACTGCCGGACCGAGGCGGGGCCGGGCGAGCGTCTCTGCGGCCGCTGCGGCATGAAGCTGGAGCTCGACGCCGCACCGGCGACGACCGCCGCGGCCGGCCCGCGGCTCTGCAGCTGCGGCACCCCGGTGACGCGACCCCGCTGCCCCGCCTGCGGCGCGCGCAACAGCAGCCCCTGACCGCGCCGCCGCCCCGCGGGCCCTGCGCGCCGCCCTTGAAAATGCGGGCCGGGGATCGCACAGTGTCGGCCCCTCCATGACCCCGCTCCACCACCCTCAGGGCCACCGATGAGCTTCCGGGCCGTCTACCGCTGCGGCGAGGGCTGCGACGTCCGCGCCGAGCTGACCGAGGTCGTCTACCGCTGCCCGCGCTGCGGCGGGCTGCTGGAGGTCGAGCACGACCTCGCCGCGCTCGGGACCCGCTCGGGGGACGACTGGAAGTCGCTCTTCGACAGCCGCTTCAAGGTCGGCCCGTGGCCACTCGGCTCCGGCGTGTGGGGCAAGAAGGAGTGGGTCTACCCGCAGCTGGCGCTGCCCAGCGTGGTCTCCATGTACGAGGGAGGCAGCCCGCTCCTCAAGGTGGACCGCTACGCCCGGGAGCTGGGGCTCGACGACGTCTGGGTCAAGGAGTGCGGCGTCTCCCACACCGGGTCCTTCAAGGACCTGGGCATGACGGTGCTGGTCTCGGCGGTGAAGGAGATGCAGTCCCGCGGCACCTCCATCCGCGCCGTGGCATGCGCCTCCACCGGCGACACCTCGGCGGCCCTCTCCGCCTACTGCGCCGCGGCCGGCATCCCCAGCGTGGTGCTGCTGCCGCGCGGCAAGATCTCCACCGCCCAGCTGGTGCAGCCCATCTCCAGCGGCGCGCTGGTGCTGGAGCTGGACACCGACTTCGACGGCTGCATGCAGGTGGTGCAGCAGCTCTCCGAGACCAAGGACATCTACCTCGCCAACTCGATGAACTCGCTGCGCATCGAGGGGCAGAAGACCGCCTCCATCGAGATCGCCCAGCAGCTCGGCTGGACGGCGCCCGACTGGATCGTCATCCCGGGCGGCAACCTGGGGAACGCCAGCGCGGTGGCCAAGGGCTTCCAGCTCATGAAGGCGCTGGGCGTGGTGGACCGCCTGCCCCGGCTGGTGGTGGCGCAGGCGGAGCACGCCAACCCGCTCTTCCGGGCCACCACCGCGGCGGGCCTGAAGCCCACGCCGGGCCTCACGGTGAAGCCCATGACCGCGCGGCGCACGCTCGCCTCGGCCATCCAGATCGGCGCGCCGGTCTCGGCGGGCCGGGCGCTGCGGGCGCTGGCCGCCATGGACGGCCTGGTGGAGCAGGCCTCCGAGCAGGAGCTGGCCGACGCCTGCGCCCGCGCCGACCGGGCCGGGCTCTTCACCTGCCCGCACACCGGCGTGGCGCTGGCCGCGCTGGAGAAGCTGGCGGCCCGCGGCGAGATCCGCAAGGGACAGCGGGTGGTGGTCATCTCCACGGCCCACGGCCTCAAGTTCTCCGACTTCAAGGTCGGCTACCACGACGGCACGCTGCCCGGCCTCGCCTCGCCGCTGCGCAACCCGGGCGTGCAGCTGCCCGCCTCGCTGGGGGCGGTGCAGGACGCCATCACGGCCCGCTTCGGCCGGGCTTGAGGGGGGCCGACGTGTCCACCGCGCCGCCCACCGCGCCGACCAGCGACGACCTCGTCGCCCTGCGGGCCGAGCACGACGCGCTGGCCGAGCGGCTGGCCACCCGCGCCTCGGTCGACCGGATGAAGGAGGGCGGCGTCCTCACCTTCTTCACCGTCATCAGCCTGGGCATGACCTGCAAGCTCGGCTGGGATCGCTGGGGCTGGCTGCCGGTCGACAGGCCCAGGCCGGAGGGCATCTACCCCTTGTGGTTCCTGCTGGGAGCGCTCCTCACGCTGGTCCTGCTGGGGGTGGCCGTGAAGCGGTACGTCATGGCCCACCGGCTGCGACAGGAGGAGGCGGCTCTCTTCGCCCACTTCCGCGCGCTCCGGGCGCGGCTGGAGCTCGACCCGTGAGCCGCCGGCGAGGCCGCTTCGTCGCGATCGAGGGGCTGGACGGCGCCGGCACGACCACCCAGGCGCGCCTGCTGGTCGAGCGGCTCCGGGCGGCCGGGCGGGCGGCCCACCTCACCGCCGAGCCCTCCGGCGGGCCGGTCGGCGCGCTGGTGCGCCAGGTCCTGCAGCGGCGGGTCACCGGGGGGCGCGGCGGCGACTTCGACGCCCAGGCGCTGGCGCTCCTCTTCGCGGCCGATCGGCTGGACCACGTGGCCGCCGAGATCGAGCCGAGGCTGGCCGAGGGGTGCGACGTGGTCTCCGACCGCTATACGCTCTCCTCGCTGGCCTACCAGGGGCTCACCACCGGCGAGCTCGCCTGGGTGGAGGCGATCAACCGGCGTGCCCCGGCGCCCGACCTCACCGTCTTCCTGCGCGTGCGGGCCGGACTGGCGCTGGGGCGGCGCCAGGCGGCCGGCACCACCCCCGAGCTCTACGAGGTGGCCGACTTCCAGGCGCGGGTGGCCCGGAGCTACCAGCGCTCGCTCCAGCTGCTGCGGCGGCGCGGCCAGCGCGTCGAGGTGCTCGACGGCGAGGCCCCGGTCGAGCGGGTCGCGGCCGAGGTGGCCGGGCTGGTGGAGCGGCTCCGGCGGCGCTAGGTTCGTCGCCATGTCCGCCTCCACCGCCTCGCTGGTCGTCGTCGGCAGCGAGGTGCTCTCGGCCAAGGTCCCGGACGAGAACGGCCCCTGGCTGGCGCGCCGGCTGCGGGAGCTCGGGGTGGAGCTGCGCTCGGTCACCACCGTGGCCGACCGCGTCGACGACATCGTCGAGGCGGTGGACCGGGAGCGGCGCCGCGCCGGCTGGCTCCTCACCTCGGGCGGCGTGGGCCCCACCCATGACGACGTGACCGTGGCGGCGGTGGCGCGCGCGCTGGGCCGGCCGCTGGTTCGCCACGCCGGGCTGGTGGAGGCCATCGAGGCGCTGCACCGGCGCCTGCACGCCGGCGAGCCGGCGCCCGTGGCGGCGCTGCGCATGGCCGTGGTGCCGGCCGGCACCGAGCTCAAGGGCGACGAGGGGTACCCCACGCTGGTCTGCGCCAACGTGGTCATGCTGCCGGGCGTGCCCCGCTTCTTCCGCTACCAGTTCGACCGGGTGGCCACCCTGCTGGGGGGCGCGCCCTTCCAGCTGGCGGTGGCCTACCTCTCGGTGCGCGAGGAGCGGATCGCGGCGGCGCTCGACGCGGTGGCTCGCGCCCATCCGCTCGTCGAGGTGGGCAGCTACCCGCAGTTCGACGACGGGGATCACCTGGTGCGGGTCACGGTGGAGTCCCGCGACCTGGCGGCGGTGCAGACGGCCGTGGCGGCGCTGCTGGGCGCGCTGCCGGAGGGGTCGGTGCTGCGGGTCGAGGGGCCGTAGGTCGGCGAACGATGCTCGCCTCGACCTGAGCCATCCCCAGCTTTCCGGGTTACCTTCCCCCGCCATGCCTTCCGATCTCGCCGCCGCGCTGCTGGGGCTCGCCTCCGCGGCGTCGTGGGGCGCGGGGGACTTCAGCGGCGGGCTCGCCTCGAAGCGCTCGCCGCTGCTCGGCGTGCTGGTGCTGGGGCAGGCGGCCGGCGCCACGCTCATCGCGCTGACGGCGCTCCTCACGCGCGAGGCGCCGCCGACGGCCGCGGCGCTCGCCTGGGCGGTGGCCGCCGGCGCGGTGGGAACCGTCGGCCTGGCGGCGCTCTATCGCGGTCTCGCCATCGGCCGCATGGCGGTGGTGGCGCCGGTCTCGGCGGTGCTCTGCGCGGCCCTCCCGGTGGCGTGGGGCGCGGTCTCGGAGGGGCTGCCGCCCTCGGCCAAGCTGGCCGGCTTCGCGCTGGCGCTCGGCGGGATCTGGCTGGTGGCCCGCTCGGGCGAGGCCGGCGCGCCAAGCGTTGGCCGCCAGGGGCTGCTCCTCGCCGTGGTGGCCGGGGCCGGCTTCGGCGGCTTCCTGGTGTTCATGAGCCTGGGCGCACGGGGCGGCACCTTCTGGCCGCTCGCCGCGGCGCGAGCCACCGCCTTCCTGCTGGTGCTCGCGTCGGCGCTGGCCAGGGGCGGCGCCTGGGTGCCCTCGCGCGCGGCGCTGCCGCTGGTCCTCCTCTCCGGCGCGCTCGACGCGGGCGGGAACGCCCTGTTCGTCCTGGCCAGCCAGGCCGGGCGGCTCGACGTGGCCGCGGTGACCTCGTCGATGTACCCGGCCAGCACCGTGCTGCTCGCCGCCGCGCTGCTGCGCGAGCGGGTGAGCCTCCCGCAGCGGGCCGGCATCGCGGTGGTGCTGGGGGCCATCGCGCTCATCGCGGGGTGAGGGGGCGCCCGCTGTTCGAGCCGAGGCAGCCGGCGCCTCCACGCTGGTGACCGTCAGGCGATGGCGACGCGCAGCTTCTGGCGCAGGGCGAAGTGGGCCTCGCTGGCCGCGAAGGCCAGCAGCGCCAGGGCCTGCGGGTGCTCCCAGACCGCCGCCAGCAGGGCCGGCCCGTCGGCCGGCGTGTGGCCTGGCCCGCCGCGCACCAGCAGCGAGACGGCGGTGGGCACGTCGCCGCAGAGCACCAGCCCGGCCCGGTCGGCCGTGGCACCGCTGGCGGCACGCCAGGCCTTCAGGTCGGGCGGAGCGGCCTCGGCCAGGGCGCGGGCGGCCGGGTCGAGCGCCTTGCGGATGCGCCGGCCGGTGAGCTTCCCCACCCGCCGCACCAGCTCCTCGGAGGGGGCTCCGCTGATGGACCAGGCCGGCACCACCTGGCGGACCGCGGCCGCCACCGCCTCGCCCAGCGACGCGTCGTCGGCCGTCTCGGCGAGGCCGCTGCGGGTGCGCAGGCGGGCCGCCACCCGCCCGAGCAAGAAGCGCTGCTCGCGCGCCGTGGTGCGCCGGGCCAGGTCCGGGCCGCAGCGCACGGCAGGCCGCTCGCCCGCCTCCACCAGGAGCTGCCCGACGGTGGAGGGATAGAGCTCCCACCCGTCTCCCGCGCCGAGCGCCTTGCACGCCTCGCCCAGCGGGCGGCGGAAGGGATGGTCCCCGCGGGCCGGCTCGCCGGCCTGGCCGGCCTCGGCGCGCAGCGCCTCGCCCAGCACGTCGCCCACCGCCTCGAAGAGGGCTGAGAGCGGTCCGCGGTCCTCGGGCGGCCGCAGCAGGTCGAAGTCGGCGTCGGAGAGGACCGGCGGCGGGGGGAGCGCCTGGCGATCGCCCTCCTGCAGCAGCCGCTCGGCGGTCGGGCCCGGCGTGGGCGCCCCCAGCCAGCGCAGCACGCTGGCGGCCACGTAGGCGCGGTCGTGGGCCCGCAGCCGCTCGAAGAGCCGGTAGAGCGCGGTCCAGCTCTCGGCCCGCAGCGGCTCGCGCTCCAGCAGCCGGCGGTGCTCCTCCACCGCGAGGGCCGGGGCGCTCTCCTCGTAGGCCAGCGCCAGCAGGGCCCGCGCGTCGTCCCGCCCGGGATCGTCGGCCAGCGCCGCCTTGAGCTGCTCGACGGCGAGGGTGCGCTGCCGGAGCGGCCCGTTGTGGAGGCGGGCCGCCTCGAGCCTGAGCTCGGCCCGGAAGGCCGGGTCGGTGGCCGCGGCAGCCGCTGCCTCCAGCGCGGCGGCGAGCGCCCGCGGATCGGCGCGCTTCCGCTCCAGCTCGACCATGAGCCGGAGCGCCTCGGCGTGGCCCGGCACCAGCTCCTGGGCGCGGGCGGCGTGGGCCAGGGCGCGCTGCTCGTCTCCCTGCCGCGCATCGAGCCGCGCCAGCGCCACGTGGTGGGCCGCCGCCTCGGATGGGGTGAGCCCCTGGAGCGCCAGCAGCCGGCGCAGCACGTCGGCCGCCACCTGGAGCCGCCCATCCGCCTCGTGGAGGCGCGCCAGCCTCGCCAGCGCTTCGAGCTGCTCCGGCTGGAGCTGCAGGGCCGCCTCGAGGTGGGCCCGGGCGCGCCCCGCATCGCCCAGCTGGTCCTGGCAGAGCGCCGCCGCGGCGAGGTGGCCGAGCAGGCGCGAAGCGGGATCGCCGCCAGCCGCCAGCGCGGCCTCGTAGTCGATCACGGCCTCGGCCGCCTCGCCGGCCTCGGCCCTGAGCCGGGCGCGGAGCTCCAGGGCCGAGGCGTTGCCGGGGCGGGCCGCCAGGGCGTGCTCCAGCGCGCTGCGGGCCAGCTCCAGGCCGCCCGTCCCCGCCAGCGCCGCGCGGGCCACCGCCAGCCAGGCGTCGGCGGCCCGGGCCGGCTCGCGCTCGGCGCGGGCGCGGGCCTGGCGCGCCACCAGGAGCTCCTGGGCGCCCCTGCCGGCCAGGAGCCGCTCCAGCCGCTCCAGCGGCGCCGGGGCGAGCGGGTCGAGCTCCGCGGCGAGGCGGTAGTCGAGCGCCGCGTCCTCGGCGTCGCCGAGCTGCTCGGAGAGGGCGCCGGCCTCCAGGAAGGCGGAGGAGGCGCCGTGGGCCCCGCGCTGGCTGCCGGCCTCGATGCGGAGGAGCTCGCGGGCGCGCGGGAGGTCGCCGCGGCGCAGGGCCTGGGTCCTGGCGGCCTGCAGGGCCGGCAGGAAGGTGGGCAGGGCAGCGAGCGCGGCGGTCACCGCCTCGACGCCGCGGGGCTCGTCGCCGGCCGCCAGCCACGCCTCGGCCGCGCGCAGGCACCAGACGGCCTGCTCGGCCGGTCCGAGCGCCTGGCCAGCGCGGGCCTCGGCGTGGCGCGCCGCCACGTCGGGCGGGCCGGCGGCGGCGAGCCGATCCACCTCGGGGGCGAGGGCGGCGCTGGCCGGGGCCAGGGCCGCGGCGCGTGCCAGCGGCGAGCCGTCCGGGGTGCGGCGCGGCAGGTCCGCGGCGGCAGCCAGGAGGAGCGCGGCGGCGGCGGCGGGCGGCGCGGCGTCGGCCAGGGCCATCCTGAGCGTGGCGCGGCGGGCCGGCACCCCGGCGTCCAGCCTGAGGTCGAAGAGGAGCGGACCGGGGTGACCGGGGGCGGACTCGGTGGCCTGGCCGGCCAGGCGGCGGGCGGCGGCCGGGTCGCCATCCCGGTCGAGGGCCAGGCGGGCCA
Organism: Anaeromyxobacter sp.; assembly: GCA_031396105.1. Lineage (GTDB taxonomy): Bacteria > Myxococcota > Myxococcia > Myxococcales > Anaeromyxobacteraceae > JADKCZ01. The sequence goes on along the minus strand of JANNKC010000084.1, from coordinate 6,471 downwards.
GGCCCAGCAGCGCCGGCGTCGCGTCGACGGCGTGCGCCGCCTCCTCGCGACGCAGGTCGCCGAGGTCGCTCCAGCGCCCCAGCGAGGCGTAGAGCCGGTCCAGCGCCCGGCAGGCCGTGGGGAAGCAGGGGGAGGCCCGGAGCGCCTCCTCGAAGCTCTCCACCGCCTGGGCCGGCTGGCCCAGCGGCCCCTCCCAGAGCCGCCCCACCTCGGCGAGGAGCGCGGCCCGCTCCACCGGCGCGGCGCGCACCGACACCTCGGCCCGCAGCACCTCCACCAGGCTCTCGTGGTCGCCGCGCTCCCGGTAGAGCCGGGCCAGCGCGGCCATGGCCGGCAGGTGGGTCGGCGCGAGCGTGAGCACCTCCCGGTAGGCGGCGGTGGCCTCGTCGGCGCTCCCCAGCCGCCGGTCCAGGATCTCGGCGATGCGGAGGACGTACTCGGCCGCGACACCGGCGTCGCCCACGGCATCGGCCTCCGAGCGGAAGAGGCCGATGAGGGCCTCCCACTGCCCGTTGGCGGCGTGGAGCCTGCCGAGGGCGCGCAGCGCCGGCAGGTGCGACGGCGCCAGCGCCAGCACCTCGTCCCAGGCCAGCCGGGCGCGCTCGGGGTCCTCGAGGTGCTCCTCCAGGAGCTCGGCGCGCCGCTGAAGCAGCGAGAGGCGCAGCCGCTGGGCGGCCGCCTCGGGGGCCTCGGCCAGCTCGCCGAGGTCGGCCTCCAGCAGGCCGACCAGCTCGGCCCAGTTCCCCTCGGACTCGTGGAGCCGCTCCAGCGCCGAGCGCGCCGCCAGCAGCGTGGGGTCGATGGCCAGCGCCTCGCGGTAGAGGGCCAGGGCGCGGGCCGGCTCGCCGAGCCGCTCCTCCACCACCTCGGCCGCCTTGAAGGTCTTCTGGGCCCGCTCGCGCGGGTCGCGGGAGGCCAGGGCCTCGCCCATGAAGGCCTCCAGCAGCCCGTCCCAGTCGCCGGCCCGCGCGCAGAGCCGCCCCAGGGTGGAGAGGGCGGCCCGGTGGCCTGGCTCGAGGGCCAGGACCGCGCCGCAGCAGGCGATGGCCTCGGCGGTCTGGCCGAGCCGCTCCTCCTCGATCTCGGCGCGGCGCAGCCAGGCGGCCACCGCCTCGCGCAGGTGGGCCGGGTCCTGTCGGTCCAGGTGGGCTCCGGCCAGGTCCTTGAGCGCGGTCGAGGCCTCGGCCCATTCGCCGCGCCGCTCGCGCAGGCGCGCCAGCTCCGAGAGGAGCAGCGGCTCGGCCGGCGCCTCGGCGCGGCCCTGCTCCAATGCCTCCAGGGCCTCCTCCGGGCGCCCCAGCCGCTCGGCGAGGACGCGGGAGAGCTCCAGCCAGGCCAGGGCGGCTTCACCGCTGGAGGCGGCCTCGGCGTCGGCGCGGAGGATGGTGGCGAGCAGCTCCGGGCGCCCCAGCCGGTCGGCGTGCCGGCGGGCGGTGGCGCGCACCAGCGGATCGGCCCCGTGGAGCTGGAAGGCGCGCAGCGCGATGGCCCCGGCCCGGTCGAGGTCCCCGAGGGCGTCCTCCAGCAGGCCGGCGGCGGCGGTGAGGAAGTCGGCCTCCAGCCGCGGGTCGCCGGCAGCCGCGGCGCAGGCCAGCCAGGCCTCGGCGAGGGCGTGGCGGTCGCCGGCCGCGGCGGCGCGCAGGGCCCGCTCCTCGGCGACTCCGAAGCTGCCGGGGTCGGCCTCGCCAGCGCGCCCCAGGGCCTCCTGGCCGGCCTCACCACGCCCCAGGGCGCCGAGCACGCGGGCGAGACAGGTGGCGAGCTCGGACCGCTCGCCGGGACTGGTCGCCAGCCGTTCCTCCGCGGCCAGCAACTCGGCGAGGAAGGGGAGGTCCCCGAGATCGGCGGCCAGGCGGCGCGCGGCCCTCAGGGCCGGCCGGAAGGTTGGATCGGCCGCCACCGCGCGCCGCAGCAACGCCAGCGCATCGGCGGGATCTCGCAACCTCGCCTCGTGGATGACCGCGGACTCGGTGAGGAGCGCCGCCGCCTCCACGCCCGGGCCCCGCGCCACGGCCTCGCGCTCGAACCCGGCCGCCGTGGCCGCCCACTCGAGCGGCCCGCCGGGCCCGCCGGGGGGCGACGAGATGCGGCTCGCCAGCTGCCCGGCGATGGAGTCATCGTGAGCAGGGGCCGGCGCGGAATCCCAGGTGGGCGGCGCCCGGTCGGTCATGGGTGGGAGGACGGCGGAGAGACCGGTGTCACAGCTCGAAGCGGTCGATGAGCCCCTGCTTCTTCAGGATCTCCAGCGCGCCCCGGGTGACCGTCTCCTTGTCGTTCCCCTGGAGCTTGACCACCTGCGGGGAGGCCTTGGTCCCGCCGGTCGGGATGACGGCCACGGCCCAGCTGTCGCCGAGATCCTTGTCCACGGTGACCCGGCACTCCACGGCTCCGATGAAGGCTCGCGCCATTTCGGTTCTCCAGGTTATTGATGCGAGGGCGCACGGAAGATAGCCCAAAGGTGGCCGATGACAAAGCGATGGCTGAAGGTGTTGATCGCCCTGGCCGGCACCGGCCCGGCGGCGGGCTGCAGCGGGGCCCGGCTGCCGACCAGGGCCATCGGCGAGACCGTCCTGACCGTGCGCGGCCAGGTGAAGGACGGGCCCTACTTCCTGCAGCGCTCCGACCTGGCGGGCCTGCCGCGCGCCGGCTTTCGCGCCCGGGCGAACGGCGCGGCGGCCGACGCCCGGTACGACGGCGTGGCGCTGCAGAAGCTCCTGGAGTGGCACCTGCAGCCCATCGAGAGGGCCGACACGCTCGTGTTCGTGACCAGGGACGGCCTGGCCCTACCGGTCACCGGGGCGCTCGTCCGCCAGTACAGGCCCATCCTGGCGGACCAGGTGGACGGGAAGCCCGTGCCGCCGCAGCTCGCCTGGCCCAACCTGGACCAGCGCGGCCTCGACGCCGACCCGCGCGCCGCGCTCTGGTGGACCGGGCCGGTGGTGGCGGTGGAGGTGGTGGCCTGGGACCGGACCTGGGGGAGGGCCCTTCGCCCGCCGCCCGGCAGCTCCGACCCGGCCCGGCTCGGCGCTGGACAGTACTCGCTGCGCTGCGCCAGCTGCCACCGGCTTCACGGGGTGGGAGGCCAGCGCGGCCCGCCCCTCGACGGCACGGTCGGGCGGATGGGGCTGGCCGCCTTCGCGACGGCCGTGCAGCGCCACCCCGGCTGGCCAGCGCGGGTCGGGGCGGAGCTGGTGCCCGGCGACGACGTGGCCGGCCAGGTGGCGGCCTTCCTCTCGGCGTCGGACCTCACCGGGGTCCAGCCCGTCGAGGAGACCGTCAAGCCCCCGCCGCCGAGGCCGGTGCGCCGCCCGGGCTACTGAGCACGGCGCCGAGCGGTGCTGGGCCGGCGGGAGCCGGCGCGCCCGCCAGCCAGGCCCGGCCCTCCAGCAGCGACCGCTCCAGGCCAGCCCGGAAGCGGGCGAGCTCCAGTCCGGCGAAGCCGTCGGGCAGCGGCGCCAGCCGCTCCAGCGCCTTCTCGAGCAGGCGGGTCATGCCGAGCGGCTGCCGCTGGTGCGCCATCTTGTGGTAGGCGGCGGCCGCCAGGATGAGCCCCTGCAGGAGGCGGCGCGTCGACCCCGTCTCCTCCCGCCAGGCCTCCTCCCAGACCTCATGGGCCTCGAAGAACCGCCCGCTGGCGAACTGCTCCCGACCGCGCTCCAGGACCTCTGCCGACCGCGCCGACCTGTCGAGTGTGACCGCCATGCAGAGGTAACACTCGGCCCCTCCTCCACGTGACTGCCTCGCGATGACGCCCCCATGACGGTGAGGGAGCAGATCTGGTGCCATGGCCGTCGCGCTCGACCCCGATCGGATCGACTGGACCGGTTCGCTCCCGTTCCTGCTGGTGCACGCCGTGGCCATCGCCACCCCGTTCATCGTGCCCGCCTCGACGGGGCTGGTGGGGCTGGCGGTCGCGCTCTACCTGCTCCGGATGTTCGGCATCACGGCCGGTTACCACCGCTACTTCGCTCACCGGGCCTTCAAGGCCGGCCGGTTGGTCCAGTTCGGGCTGGCCTGGATGGGCGGCATGTCGGCCCAGAAGGGCGCGCTCTGGTGGGCCGCCCACCACCGGGATCACCACCGCTGGTCCGACACGCCGGAGGACATCCACTCTCCTGTTCGCCAGGGCTTCCTCTGGAGCCATGTCGGCTGGTTCCTGGTGCGCCGCCACGAGCGGACCAAGCTGGAGAAGATCGGCGACTTCGCCCGCTACCCTGAGCTGCGCTGGCTGGACCGCTGGCACCTCGTACCGCCCGTGGCGCTCGCCGCGGTGCTCCTGGCCCTGGGCGGGCTGCCCTGGCTCCTGTGGGGCTTCTTCGTCTCCACGGCCGTGCTCTGGCACGGCACCTTCGTCATCAACTCGCTGGCGCACGTCATGGGGCGGCGCCGCTACGAGACGGGCGACGAGTCGCGAAACAGCCTGCTGCTCGCGGTCGTCACCCTCGGCGAGGGGTGGCACAACAACCATCACTTCTACGCCTCCACCGCCAACCAGGGCTGGTTCTGGTGGGAGCTGGACATCTCCTACGCGGTGCTGCGCCTGCTGGCCCGCGCCAGGCTCGTGAGCGACCTGCGCACGCCGCCTCCCCATGTCCAGTACGCACACCTGCGGCCGGTAGGCGGGCCACCCCAGGCCACGGCGGTGGTGGACGAAGCGGCCTGACCCGGCGGGACCCCGGGAGGGGCGGCGACCGGCGGGCTCACAGGAAGATGGAGCGGCGGGCCGCCACGTCCTCGTCCAGCATGGCCTGGACGGCGGCGCGGGTGCGCGAGGTCGCGTCGGCCACGAAGGCGGCGTCGTCGGCCGCGGCGGGCGACGCGCCACCGAGGTCGATGGGGGGGCCGAAGCGGAGCGACCAGCGCGAGGGCATGGGGACCAGGCCGGCGGAGGCGAGCCGGAAGGAGGGCTGGGCGGCGAGCAGGGGCAGGCGGAGCAGGTCGGCCAGCCACCCGGTGCGGGCGATGGCCGGGGTGGCCTCCTCGCTCCCCACGATGGCGCACGGCACGATGGGCGCGCCCGCTCGCAGGGCCACCTTCACGAAGCCGCCACGGCCGAAGTGCCCCAGCCGGTAGCGCTCTCGCCAGGGGCGGGCCTCGGCCAGCGAGCCCTCCGGGAAGACGCCCACCAGGTCGCCGCCGGACAGGAGTCGGTGGGCCGCCTCGGGGCTGGCCCGGACCGCGCCGAGCCGCACCGCGATGCCGCCCGACACCGGCCGATCGCAGGCCGCGTCGTCGAGGAGCGGCCGGAGGTCCCGGTGCGCCGGGTGATCGCGCCGCAGCGCGTGGCGCAACACCAGCGCATCCCACGGCAGGAGCCCGGCGTGGTTGGCCACCACCACGGCCGGGCCGGCGGCCGGGACCTGCTCGATGGCGCGCGCCTCGACACGCCACCAGGTGGCGTAGAGGGCCTCGACGACCGGCGTGGCGCGCTCGACCAGCCGCGGGTCCATGCCGAAGCGCTCCAGCCGCTCGGGTGGCTCGAGCAACCGCACCAGGTCGCCCACCGCCGCCAGGCGGCTTCGCAGCTTGGGCCACAGCGTGGCGAGCACGGCCCGGAGGTCCTCGCGAGCCCGGGCCACCGCGGCGTCTCCCTCGCCAGCGGCCGCCGCGAGCCGCGCCTCGGCGTCGTCGATGGCCGCGTCGAGCCGGGCCTGGAGCGCGTCGAGGGCGGCGGCCGATCGACGACGGGCCTGCGGCTCCACGCTCGGGGCGTCGGGTGATCCGGTCGGGGTCTCGCTCGACCCCGGGCCGGCAGTGCCGTCCCGGAGCCCGTCCTGAGCGTCGCCTCGCGGCCGCGAGGCGGAGTCGAAGGGCTCGGGATGGGCGGCCCTGGTGCTCGCGGTGCGCGGCGAGGTCGTGGTCGAGACCACTCGCACCGCCGCCCCGCGCTGGAACGGATCGTTCCCGAGCACGGGCCGGACCGGCTTCGCCGCCCGCCTCTTCGCGCGCCGCCGCCGCGTCCCCGCCATGCGCGACCTATAGACCCGGCTCCCCGGTGGGTCAAACGCCACTGCCCAGGCACGGCACGGGGCGCGCTGCTGGAGCGCCTCCGCGAGGTGAAGGACCGCGGAGGGGCCGCATTCGCGAAGGCGAACCGGATCGCCTCGCCGAGCGTCGCCCGCGCAGACACGCCCCCTTTGTGTTGTTCGGGATCGGGACGACCTCCTCCAGACCTACAGCGACTTGAGGTACTGGACCAGGTCGGCCTTCTCGGGGGCCGTGAGACCCAGCGACCGGCGCGTGTCGTAGGCGTTCACGACGTCGTCCAGCGTGGCGGCCGAGCCGCTGTGGAAGTAGGGAGGATGCTGCCAGACGCCCCGCAGCGGCGCCGTCCGATACTGCTTGGTCGCGCTGCGCGACGCGTAGCTCGGGGCGCCGCCCGGCTCCGGCTCACCCATGGCGTCGCTGACGGGATGCAGCCGGACGTTGGCGTCGGTGAACTCGGGGCCGCTGTGGCAGGTGGCGCAGGCC
>JANNKC010000042.1:0-4791 GCA_031396105.1 Anaeromyxobacter sp. | reverse complement strand
CGCCTCGGCCGGCTTGATCACGGCGAGGCGGGCCAGCGGTAGAAGAGGTAGCGGCGCAGGAGGCGGCCGCCCCGGAGCGCCTCGGCCTGGCCCGCCGGCTCGAGCGGCCCGAGCCTGGCCTCCAGCGCGGCGCGGTCCTCGCCCAACCCCTGCACCACCACCACCAGGAGCGGCTGGCGGGCCGCCACCGGATCGGGTGCGTAGTACGTCGGACCGCTGCGCCGTGCCCCCAGGTAGTCCAGCGGCGTGCCGCCGGCCCAGCCGAGGTGGCCGAGCGCCATCCAGTGGGTGGTGGCGAGCGGCCGCCCCGCGGCCGCCAGCCGCGCCGCCGCGGCCCCCTCACGCCAGCCGCGCAGCTCGTCGAGCGGCCCGCGCGGCAGCGGCAAGGCCAGCGCCAGGAGCAGCAGGGCGGAGAGGACGGCTCCCGAGAGGAGCGCCGGCCGGAGCCAGCGCGAGCCGGCCACGGCGAGGAGCAGCGTGGCGGAGAGCCAGCCGGGGGCGGGCCAGTGGGGCAGCGCACCCGGCGTGAAGGCGGCCGCCGCCGTGAAGAAGGCCGCCACCGGCAGCGCCGAGAAGGCCAGCGCCCGGTCCTCGGGCGCCCCGCGCAGCGCCCGCCAGCCTGCGCCGGCGGCCGCCAGCAGGAGCAGCGGCGAGACGTAGGCCGCCTGCGCTCCCACCGAGGCGGTCAGCCTGAGCGGGGAGAGGCCGCCACCGCGGAGCCCGTGCTCGGCCTGGAAGGCCAGCGAGGGCCAGCCGTGGGCCGCGTTCCACCAGAGCATGGGGGAGGCCACGGCGGCGGCCATCAGCACGCCGGCCCAGGGCCATGGGGTGGCGAGCAGCGCGCGGCCCCGCGCCGCGGAGAGCAGGGCCAGGAGCACGGCCACGCCGAGCAGCCCGGCCGTCAGCTTGGAGAGGAGCCCCAGGCCGAGGAAGGCGCCCGCGGCCAGGAGCCAGCGCGGTCCGCGCGAGAAGGCCCGCTCCAGCGCCCAGAGCGTCCCCACCCAGGAGAAGGCCAGCGGCGCGTCCGGGGTCATGAGGACCGCGCCGAGCGAGAAGACCGGCGCCGCCTGGAGCAGCAGGGTGGCCGCGATGGCCGCCCGCTCGCCCCCGCGTGCCCGGGCCAGCGAGGCCGCCAGCAGCGCGGTGCCGGCCTGGAGCAGCACCGCCGGCAGGCGCACCGCCAGGCTGGTGTCGCCGAGCAGGCGCAGCCCCGCCGCCAGCAGCCAGGCCACCGCGGGCGGGTGGTCCAGGTAGCCGGGCTGGAGGTGGCGCGCCCAGTCGACGTAGTAGGCCTCGTCGGTGGTGAGCGGGACCGACGCCGCCAGCGCGAGCCGCGCCGCGACGCCCAGGAGCACCACGGTGGCCACCGGGTGCTGGCGCAGCCAGCCGAGGACCGCGACCCACGGGGCCGGCGCCGGAGCAGGGGTGGGTGCCATGGCGACACGCTACCCCCGCGTCCGTCACACGGCGTGGCGGCCGCGTGACCAGCGCGTAAACCATAGCGTCGTCGCCGGGTCGTGACCTGGCCGTGCCGTCGCCGTCGCGGAGGCCGCCTAGCGTGTGCGGGTGCCACCCCTCTACGCCCACGATCCCTTCCTGGCCCTGCAGGCCGCCCTGGTGACGCCCTGGCTCGACCTGCCCATGGCCGTCCTCTCCACCGGCTGCGAGGGCTGGGCGCTGGCCCTCCTGGCCGTGGCGCTGGTCTGGTCGCTGGAGCGCCACGCCGGCCGGACCGCGGCGCGCGTCCTCCCCGCGCTGGCCGCGCTGCTCGCCTCCGGCCTGCTGGTGCAGCTGGTGAAGCGGCTGGTGGCCTCCGCCCGCCCGCTCACGGTGCTGGGCGCCAGCAGGGTTCACGTGGTGCTGGAGCCGCTGCTGGCCAACGCCTTCCCCAGCGGCCACGCCGCCGCCGCCGCCGCGCTGGCCGCCGCGCTCAGCGTCCGCTACCGCGGCCAGGTGGCCTGGCTCTGGCTGCTGGCTGCGCTGGGCGGCCTCTCGCGGGTCTACGTGGGCGCCCACTGGGCCGCCGACGTGGCAGCCGGGTGGGCGCTCGGCGCAGCGGTCGGCCTGGCCACCGCCCTGCTCCTGCGCGGGCGCGAGCCGCGGCTCTCGGCGGGCAAGGCGCGCCTGCCGGTCACCTAGGCCGGGCTTGCGCGACGGCGTGGCAGGAGCGGAGGCGAGCCTCCCGCCGTGGTGGGCCGACCGCGGCGGCTGGGCCGCGCTCCTGCTGGCGCTGGCGGCCTACCTCTACGGCCTCGACGCCCCGGACATCCCGGGCATCGGCGACGAGCCTCTCTACCTGCAGATCGCCCGCGTCACCGCGGCCACCGGCCGCTGGCTGCCGCTCACGGCCGAGCGCGGCATCCTCGACACCAAGCCGCCGCTCCTCTTCTGGACCGGAATGGCCGCCACGGCGGGCGGCACCGAGTGGTCGCTCTGGCGGCTGCGGCTGCCGGTGGTCGGGCTCACCTTCCTCACCGCGGCGCTGGTGGGCTGGCTGGCGGCGCGCCTGGCGCGCCAGGCGAGGACCGGCTGGCTGGCGGCCCTCCTCTTCCTCGGCTTCCGCGCCACCATCCAGCACGGCCGCCCCTTCCTCACCAACGCCGGCGAGACGCTCTTCCTCTTCGCACCGCTCCTGCTGGTCATCGCCTGGCGTCGCACCGGCCCGGCCCTGACGCTGGCCTGCGGCCTCCTCCTCGGCGCCGCCGCGCTGGTGAAGTCGTTCTTCCTGGTCGTGCCGGGGACCGTGGCGCTGGCCCTCTTCCTGGCCCGCCGCGATGGCCGCTCCTCGCTCTGGCGCCGCCACGCGCCCTTCCTCGTCGGCGCCGCCGCGCTCGGCCTCGGCGTCTTCGCCCTCTGGCCGCTCCTCGACCCCCGCCCCGACCTGATCGTCTCGCAGTTCCTGCTTCGGGAGCATGCCGCCAAGTTCGCCCCGGGCCGCCTCCTGGCCGGGCTCCACAGTGGCCCCTGGCCGCTCTGGCGCATCTGGCTCGGCCCGCTGCTCAACGCCGGGCTGCTCGCGCCGCCGCTCCTCGGGCTGCTGCTCGACGCCTGGCGCCGGCGCCGCGACCTGCCGGACGAGGAGGCGGCGCTCTGGTGGTGGATCGCCGGCTTCTTGATCGTCTACTCGCTGCCGACGCAGCGGCAGGAGAACTACCTGCTCCCCGCCGGCGCGGCCCTGGCGGCCCTGCTGGCGCTCCGCTGGGAGGCGCTCGCCGCCTGGTGGCTGCGGGCGCCGCTCCTGCTGCTCGGCCTGGCCGGCCTGGCCCTGCCGGTGGTCCTGGTGGCGGTCGGGCGAGCCGCGGGCGGCCCGCTCCACTCCGGCTGGCTGGCGGCGGGCTCGCTGGCGCTGGGCGGCGCGGCGCTGCTGGGCGCCTGGTCGGCGGCCTGGTCGCGCCGCCTCCTGCCCCTGCTGGCGGTGCTGGCCCTGCCGCTGGCCACCGGGTTCATGGCCCCTTTCAACCGGCCCCTCCCCGCCGTGGCCGCCCTGCGCCTGGCTGGCGCGACCGTGGACGCGCCCGACCGCTTCGCCGAGGACCAGGAGCTGCTGCGCTTCCGGCTGCCCGGGGCGGCGCTGCGACGCTACGAGTGCCCCCGCGGACCCGGGCCCTGCCGGCCGCCGCCGCCCGGTCAGGCCGCCGCGGCGCTGGCCTGGCTCGAGCTCGGCGCGCCGCCGCCGCCGGGCTGGTCCGTGGTGGCCGAGGTGCCGCACCTCAAGATGCGCCACGACGCGGGGCAGGTGGCCCGGCTCCTCGGCGGCGAGCTCGGCCTGCTGCTGGAGCGGCTGGCGCTGCTCCAGCCGGCGCCTTGAAAGGCGGGCGGCCATCGGGCGAACCGCGCCGCCCAGCCCGCCACTCAGCGCGCCGCCTGGGCGCGGCAGGCGTCGCGCGCCGCCACCACCTCGTCGAAGAACGGGGCCGGCACCACCGGCCCGCGCAGGGCGGGCCAGCTCCGCTCCAGCGCGGGGCGCCAGGCGGCCGGATCCACCGGCACCACCTGCAGCCCCAGCTTGCGCATGGCCTCCACCGCGTCGGCGTTGAGCCGCTGCACCTCGCCGTCCACCCGCGCCGAGAGCCGACGCGCCGACTCGAGCAGGCGGGGGCGCAGCTCCGCGGGGATCTTCTCCCAGGCGTCCCGGCGGATCACGGTGGCGCCGGTCAGGAAGCTCCACTGGAGGTCGACGAGGTAGCGGGCCCGCTCGAAGAGGTGGGCCGTCAGCGCGTAGAGCGGCACGTTGCCCACGCAGTCGATCATCCCCGTCTGCAGCGCCGGCACGAGGTCGGTGGAGGAGAGCACCACCGGCTGGAAGCCGGCGCGCCGCCAGGCCTCCACCGTGCCCGGATCGCCCTCCCAGGCGAAGAGCTTCTTCTGGGCCAGCTCGGCCGGCGTGCGGACCGGCGAGGTGCAGAAGAAGGAGACCGGCCCCACCAGGCTCCACTGCAGCACCACCAGCCCCTTCCGCTGGAAGGCCGCTTCCAGGGCCGGCTTGACCCGGTCGAAGGTGCAGGCGAGCTCGGCCTCGCCGCGGAAGAGGAGCGGCGCCGAGAGCGCCTGCGGCTCGGTCACCACGTCGTGGAGCCCCACGTTGGAGAGGGCGGCGGCCTGGAGCTGGCCGATGCCGAGCTTGCGGATCATCTCCCCCTCGCTCCCCTGGGCGCCGCCGGCATAGACGCGCACCTTTACCTGGCCGCCGGAGGTGCGCTCCCACTCCTGCCCGAGCTCCTTCAGGAGGTCGTGCCAGGCGGAGCCGGAGGGCGCCAGCGTGGCGAGCTTGATGGTGACCACGGCGCGGGC
>JANNKC010000033.1:0-5217 GCA_031396105.1 Anaeromyxobacter sp. | reverse complement strand
AGCCCACGGGCATCGGGGCTCGCTTCATCGAGGCGCTGGCCGCCGCGGCGGGCCGGGGCGTGGCGGTCCAGGTGGTGGTGGATGGCTGGGGCTCCGCCCGCGGCGGGCGAGCCGTGGCGGCGGCCCTCCGTGAGGCCGGCTGCCAGGTCCGCATCTACCACCGGTTGCTGGCCCTGCTGCTGGGCCGCTTCGGCCGAAACCACCGCAAGCTCCTCCTGGTCGACGACGAGGTGGTCATCCTCGGAGGCATCAACATCGGCGACGAGAACCTGGACCAGGGCGACCGGCCCGGGTGGGCCGACCTGGCGCTCGAGATCCGCGGGCCGCAGAGTGCCCACCTGGGGAGGCGTCTCCGCCGCGAGCCGCGCCGCCCGGAGGCGGGGAGCGCGCTGCGCATCGAGCTCTCTGGACTGGGCGGCGGGTGGCGCCTGCGCCGGCGCTACCTGGAGGCGTTCAGCGGCGCCCGGCTGCGCATCCACGTCGCGCATGGCTACTTCCTGCCCGACGGCGGGATCGTCCGCGCGCTCACCCGGGCGGCGCGCCGCGGCGTCGAGGTGCGCCTGCTCCTGGCCGGCCGCAGCGACATCCCGTTCGCCCGCGCGGCCACCCGGAGCCTCTACCGGCGGCTCCTGGCGGCGGGCGTCTCCATCCACGAATGGAGCGACTCGGTGCTGCACGCCAAGGTCGCCAGCGTCGACGGGAGGCAGCTCCTGGTGGGCAGCTTCAACCTGGACCCCTTCTCGCTCGCCAACATGGAGACCCTGGTGACGGTGAGCGACAGCCCGGTGGTGGGCCAGGGCGAGGCCTGGATCGCCGACCACCAGGCGAGGGCGCGCCAGGTCACCGCGGTGGAGGCCAGCTCGCGCCTGCACCGCTGGCTGCTGGAGCCGCTGGGCCAGCTGGTGGTGGGCCTGGCCGGCGTCGTCAGCCGCGTGGTGGCGAGCCGGCGGCGGCGGCGCCGCTCGCCCGGCCTCCGGGCACGGTAGCGGCGCCCTCCGCCGGGGTCTCGGGCCCGGGCGGCACCACCGGGACCAGCCGGCGGGTGGCGCGGTTCGGGTCCGGCCGTTCGATCAGGGCCCCCCGTCCTGGGCCAGCCCGCCGGCCGCCGCCTGCTCGGCCAGGCGCGCCACCACCTGGTCGGCGATGCGGTTCACGCCCGCCCGCAGCGCCAGCGAGAGCGCCTCGACCAGCGCCGCCGCCCGGTCGGGCCCGGCGTCCGCGGCCACCGGCTGCTCCACCGTGATGGTCTCCTCGAGCAGGCCGTGGCGGTCTCCGCGCAAGAGCAGGCGCACCTGCAAGCGCGCCCGGCGCGGCGCCTCGACCTCCTCGAAGGCGATGAGCTCCAGGTCCAGCGTGACGCCGCGGCCGGAGAGCGCCTCGACCAGGCCGCGCTCCTCGAAGAGCGTGCGCGCCAGGGCCCGGCGCAGGTAGACCTCGGGCCGCTCGGTCCAGCGCAGCGTCTCGTAGTAGGAGTACTCCCGGGCGGCGCTGCGCGACGCCACCCGCTCCCGCAGGTGGGTCGAGCCCTCCACCCGGCCCAGCCGGAGCCGGAGCGGAGAGCGGACCGGCGCCGCCGCCGCCTCGCCGTCGTACTCGGCCGTGAAGTAGCGCGGCACGACCGGCTCGCCCTTGCCGAGCAGCGCGCAGCCCGGGAGCGCCAGCGCTCCCACCACCAGCACCAGTGCGGCCCTCATCGGCTCACCTCGGCCTTTCCCTTGAGGAGCATGTCGGGATCCCGCTGCAGCGCGTCGACGAGCTGCCGCACCGCCACCGCGCCCTCCCGCAGGTCGCGCAGGGCGGCCTCCAGGCTCCCGCCCAGCTGCGGGCCGGCCAGGTCGCCCACCGAGTCGGTGGCCCGCTGCGCGCTGGCGAGCACGCCGTCGTCGCCGTCCAGGCGCTGCAGCACCTTGTCCAGCCGCACCAGCGTGGTGGAGAGCTGGCCGGAGAGCTGGTCGACCGGGAGCTGGTCGAGCTTGCGCTGCATGCTGGCGACCAGCCGATCGGCGCCCTCCAGCGTGGCCACCGCCTTGCCCGGCAGCCGGCGCCCGTGCACGTCCTCGAGGATCAGGTTCATCCGGGCCACCACGCTGCCCAGCTCCTGCGCCAGGACGGGGAGCTGGTCGACCGCCCGCACCACCGAGTCCTCCAGGTTCTTCATCATCGAGGCCGTGGCGGGGATGTGGTTGGCCGGCACGGGGAACGGCAGCACGGGCAGGGGCGTGCCCTTGGCGTCGAAGAAGTCGAGCTGCAGGAACTTGGTGCCGGTCAGGCCGGTGGTGCCGATCTGCACCCGCAGGTCCGGCGGCACCGAGAGCTTGGTCTCCTGGTCCTTGGCCCCGGAGGCCAGCCCGAGCCGCTCCAGCACCTTGACGCCGAGCGAGTAGGTGACCTCGACGTGCCGGCGGTCGGGCGCCACCTCGATGGCCGAGACGTTGCCGAGCGGCACCCCACGGAAGCGCACCGGCGAGCCCAGCTCGAGGCCGGTCACCGCCTCGTCGAAGTAGGAGGTGTAGCTGACGCTGACGAGTTGCACCGCCCGCGCCGTGATCACCACGGCCGCGGCCAGGCCGACCAGGGCCGCGACCACCACGAAGAACCCGAGCTTCCAGTGGTTGGTGGGCGCGCTCATGGGGTCGCCTCCTGCGGCGTGCGGTTGAAGAAGGCGCGGACCCGCGGGTCCTGGCTGGTGTCCCTCAGGTCCCGCGGATCGCCGCGGGCGATGATGCTCCGGCTCTCCAGGTCGAGCATGATGCAGGTCTTCCCGACCTTGAAGATGCTCTCGAGGTCATGGGTCACCACCACGACGGTGAGGCCCAGCTCCGCGTTGAGGCTGAGGATCAGCCCGTCGAACTCGGCCGCCGTGACCGGGTCCAGGCCGGCCGAGGGCTCGTCGAGGAAGAGCAGGGCCGGCTCCAGCGCCATGGCCCGCGCGATGCCGGCCCGCTTGCGCATCCCGCCCGACAGCTCGCTCGGCAGCTTGCCCTCCGCCCCCTGCAGGCCCACCAGGCGCAGCCTGGCCGAGACGATGGCGCCGATGGCGTCGAGCGGGAGGTCGGTCCACTCCTGCAGCGGCAGCGCCACGTTCTCCGCCACCGTGAGCGACCCCAGCAGGGCGCCCGACTGGAACGTCACGCCGAAGCGCGGCCGGCCCCGCAGGCCGGGGCCTGGCGCCACGCCGTCGACGGTGACGCTGCCCACGCTCGGCTCGTCGAGCCCCACCAGGGAGCGCAGCATGGTGGACTTGCCGCACCCGCTGCCGCCGAGGATGACGAAGATGGAGCCGCGCTCCACGTCGAAGGTGGCGCCCTCCTGCAGGACGGTCCGGCCCCAGCCGACGGTGAGGTCGACCACCTTGACCAGGGGCTCGCTCATGGGGCCGCCGTCCGGAAGGCGACGGTGAGGATGGCGTCGGCCAGGATCAGGGTGAACAGCGTGTAGACCACCGCCGAGGTGGTGCGGCGCCCCACGCCCTCGGCGCCGCCGCTGGTGGCGAGCCCCTGCTGGCAGGCGATGAGGCCGATGACCAGCGCGAAGACCATGCTCTTCAGGAGCCCGGAGCCGACGTCCCAGAGCGTGACGACGCGCACCGTCTCGTTGAAGTAGGCGCGCGGCGTCAGGTCGAGGCTCCAGACCCCCACCACCAGGCCGCCGGCCACGCCCGCCAGGTCGGCCAGCAGGACCAGCAGCGGCAGGACCAGGAGCAGGGCCAGGGTGCGCGGCAGGACCAGGTACCGCATGGGGCCGAACCCCATGGTGCGCAGGGCGTCGATCTCCCCGTTCACCTGCATGAAGCCGAGCTCGGCCGCGAAGGCCGCCCCCGAGCGGCCGCACACCACGATGGCGGTCATCAGCGGGCCGAGCTCCCGCGTGATGGAGATGCCGATCAGGTCGGCCACCAGGATGTCGGCGCCGAAGCGCCTGAGCTGCGCGGCCGCCTGGTACGCCATGGCCAGGCCGACCAGGAAGTTGATGAGGACGATGATGGGCACGGCGTCGGCGCCCGAGCGCTCCATGGTGGACGGCAGCTCGCGCCAGTTGGCCGAGCCGGGCGCGCGGACCAGCCGGGCGGCCGAGACCACCATCTGCCCGAAGAAGGCCAGCGCCAGCTTCACCTCGTGCACGATGACCAGGGTGGCCCGGCCCAGCTGATTCAAGGTCCCCAGCGCCCGGCGGCGCCGCAGCCTGGTCACCTCCAGGTCGCCGCCGTAGAGGTGGATGATCCGCTGGAGGCCGGGGTCGGCCGCCACGAACTCCGAGTTCACGCCGCGGCGGTGCAGCTCCGAGCGCACCGAGGCCAGGAGCGCCATGGCGGCGCCGTCCACCTCCTGCACGGCCGACATCTCGAAGTCGAGGGTCTGCCCGGAGGAGGCGCCGGCCTGCAGGTCGCGCAGCGCGGTCCAGAGGCCCGCCGCCTCCGCCAGGCGCAGGCTGCCGCTGAGGCGGAGCTCGCCGTGCTCCGCGCCGGTCTGCACGTGGTCGATGGCGAAGGCGGACGGCAACGTGACCTCTGGCGTGGCAGCCCACGGCGCGACCGAAGGGGCTAGTTGAGGCGGCGGCCCTGGATGACCCGCACCAGCACCATGACGACGGCCAGCACGAGCAGGACGTGGAGGAACCCGCCCATGGTGGTGGAGGTGACGAGGCCGAGCGCCCAGAGCACGAACAGGATGACGGCGATGGTCCAGAGCATGGAGGTTCCCTTCGAAGTTGTTCACCTGGAGAGCATCGACCGTGCCGGGGAGGTGACGCCGCCGACCCCCAGTGAACCCGGCCGCTTCGCGGATCGGCCGGGCCGCAGGGCGCGTTCGCGAACGTTCGAGAAATGCAGCTGGCAGGTCGTCGCTCGCGGCCGCTCCCCCCCTGCCGGGATGGTGAACGTTCGGCCGCGCCCCAAACGTCCTGGGCCGCGCCGGCGCCAGATGCGTACATTGTCTCCACCGCGCGGACACGCCGGGCCATCCGGTTGAGGCGCTGCGGGGGAGCACGACATGACAGCGGCCGCCGACGCCTCACCCCTGAATTCAGTCGCGTTGCAGCCCCGGGTCCTCCAGCTCCCATTTCCCAGGGCGGGCAGCGGCCCGTCGCAGAGCCGCCCCATCCCGCGCGAGGGGCTCCTGCTCGGGCGCGGGGAGATGGTGTTCGACGAGGCGTTCGCCGATCCCACCATGTCACCGCGCCACGCCCAGGTCCTGCTGCGGGGCGCGCAGGCCACGGTCA
>JANNKC010000021.1:0-21787 GCA_031396105.1 Anaeromyxobacter sp. | reverse complement strand
CCAGGAGCGGCGCATGGCCGGCGCGCTGCCTGGCCTCGTCCTCGGCCGAGTAGTAGAGCTGGTAGGTGGCCAGGCCGCCTCTCCCTCGGCGAGGGCGGCGGCGAAGGGCGTGAGCGGCGCCGCGGCGCGGTCGGCGGCCGGGCGGGCGCAGGCCGACGAGGCGAGCGCCGCGAGCAGCGCGAGGTGGCGCGGGAAGGCGGCGCCGCGGCGGGCCACGGTCAGCGCTTCTTCTTCCCGTTCTTCGTGGCGCCCTTCCTGGGCGCCTTCCTGGTCGCCTTGGCGGCGGCCTTGGCGGCCTTGGCCGCCTTCCTCGAATCGGGCTTCCTGGTCGGCTTCCTCGGCGTGGGCTTCCTCGAGGCCACCTTCCGCGCCGCGGCCGGCTTCGCCGCAGCCTGGCTGGCCGGAGCCTTCGGGGCGAGCCTCGGCGCGGACTTCGGCGCGGGCCTGGCGGCGGCGGTCGTGGCCGCCGGGCGGGCGGGCTGCGCCGTCCGGGCCGGCGCACCCGGAGCCTTGACCGCCACCGACGGCGGCGGCGGCGCCAGGGTCGCGATGGGGCGGGCCGGCTGCAGCGGACGCGGCGCCAGCGGCGGGCGTGACGGCTGGGCACGCGAGAGCCTGGCCAGTCGCGCCTCCTCCTCCTCGGGCGTCACCAGGAGCGGCGCATGGCCGGCGCGCTGCCTGGCCTCGTCCTCGGCCGAGTAGTAGAGCTGGTAGGTGGCCAGGCCGCGCGTCAGGAGCTCGCCGCGCTGGTTCTCCGCCCAGACCTCGATGTCGATGGTGTAGACGCCGCCCGGCTCGAAGCGCCGGTCGTTGACCCGGCCACGCGCCGTGAGCACGTCGTGGGGCCAGACGATCTTGACGAACCGCCCCTGCAGCTTGCGCAGCCGCGCACCGCGGACCCAGTCGGTGGTGAGCTCGCCCAGGAACCCGAGCGCCAGCATCCCCGGCGCGAAGGCGCTCGGGAAGCCGGCCGACTTGGCGTGCGGCTCGTCGATGTAGAGCGGGTTCCAGTCGCCGGCCGCGCCGACGTAGCGGGCGATCTGCAGCCGGTCCACCGGCGGCTTGACGAGCGGCGGAAGCTCGTCGCCGACCTTGACCGCCTCGAAGTAGAGCTGCCGTGCCGTGAGCGTCATCGGAAGGTCACCCCCGCCGCAAGATCATGGTGGCGCGCGCCTTGAACACCAGACCGCCCTTGTCGTCACGGCCCTCGTCCTCGATGACGATGACGTCCATGGGGCCGCTGGCGCCGGCCCGCTCCTGCACGTCGGCCACCTTGCTGCGGATGGTCAGCCGGTCGCCCGCCACGATGGGCCGGGCGTACTCGAAGGACTGCTCCCCGTGCAGCACCGAGCGGGTGCCAAGGTCGAGCGAGTGGCGGAAGCGCTCGCTCCAGCCCAGCGTCACGGCGAAGGTGGGCGGCGCCACCAGGCCGGCGTGGCCGGCGGCGCGCGCCGCGGCCTCGTCGAGCGCCAGCGGGTTGGGGTCCCCGAGGGCCTCGGCGAAGCGCCGGATGGCCCCCTTCTCGACCTCCACGACGTTGGGCTCGCTCTCGCGGCCGATGAGGGTTCTGTCGAGCATGGTCTTCCCCGTCCCTAGCGCCCCGCCGGCAGGTCCAGCACGGTGATGAGGCCGTGGCGCTCGGTCACCGCCAGCGCCGCATGGACCACCGCGTGCACGGTGGCCGCCTCGCCCGGGATCCCTCCGGGCACCACCGCCCGCAGCGGCGGGTCGGCGTCGATCTCCACCTCGTCGCGCGGGTGATCCACGCCGAGGGCGATGATGAGCTCGAGCCGGACCACCTCCCGGCCCTCCGAGAAGGCGCGGGCCACCTGGTGCACGCCGGCCACCTGGCCGCGCTGCACGCCGTGCGCGTCCTCCTCGGCGATGAGCGGCACCAGCTCCTCCTCCACCTCGTCCACCTCGAGCCCGCAGCCGGCCGCGGCCAGCGCCGCCGACTCGGCCAGCCCGACGTGGCCCAGCTCGCCCCGCTCGTCGGCCTGCTCGAAGGCGGCCTCGGTGAGCCCCACGCCGGCCTTCCTGCGCAGGGCGTCGCGCCGCTTGGCCAGGTCGACCACCCGCAGGCCGCGCACGTGGCGCACCTCGCCCGCCACCTGCGCCAGGAAGGCGGGCAGCCGATCCAGCGAGAAGCCCGGGTTGACGCCGGTGCCCACCACCGCCACGTCGTTGGCCTCGCAGAGCTCGTCGAGCGCGTCGGCGGCGGCCTCGTGGTGGAGCCAGGGCCAGGCCAGCTCCTCGCAGGTGGAGACCACCGAGCAGCCGGCGCGGACCGCCTGCTGGATCTGGGGCAGCGCCTTCTCGAAGGAGGAGGTGGTGGCCAGGATGGCGACGCCGCCCCGGGCGACCTTGAGCGCGGCGGCCGGATCGGCGGCCACGAGAAGTCCGCCGGCGGGCACGCCGAGCAGCTCGTCGAGCCTTCGACCCGCGATCCCCTTGGCCGGGTCCACGGCGCCGACGAGGCTCAGCTCCGGACGCGCGAGGACGCGGCGGGAGATGGCCCGACCCACCTCACCGAGCCCGATGACCACGACCGGGATGCTGCTCTCAGCCACGCGTCCTCCGGAGCGGTCTTCGAAAACGCCGATTCTTTCGGGATCTCCGAAGGTTCACGCGCCTTTATAAGACAGGGCGTAAAGACCTATCAAGAATTCAAGATGATACGACCCGGCGGGACCGACGGGCGCGCACGGACCGTGACAGCCGGCCGTTCGCCGCACCGCAGCGCGTCAACTGGCTGTATTTGCTGGCTGAATACGGGTCGTCGACCCTGCCGTCAGCCCGAGATCAGCGCCTCGAGGTACTGGCGCGGGCCCGGCGTCGACCAGTCGATGTCGCCGACCACCAGGGCCACGATGCGCCCTTCGCGGTCCACGATGTAGGTCTCCGGGAACTTCACCTCGTCCGGGCGGCAGGCGCCCCGCCCCCGGCAGAAGAACCCGCGGGTCACCTCGCCGGCGCCCGGCTCGAGGGCCACCACCACGTCGCGCGGCAGGCCGCCGTAGGCCGGCGCCGAGAAGAACTGCTTCACCGCGTCCGGGTGCTCGTCGACCGAGACGGCCACCATGCGGAACTTCCCGGGGTGCCGGCGCGCCAGCTCCTGGCCGAGCTTCACCATGCTCGGCATCTCCTTGGCGCAGGGCGGGCACCAGGTGGCCCAGAAGTTCACCACCACGACCTGCCCGCGCAGGGCCGCCAGCGAGAAGCGCTTGCCGTCGGCGGTGGGCAGCTCGATGGCGGGCGCGGGCACCGGCACGGGCTCGGTGATGAGCTGCTGGTACGGGACCTCGGGCGCCGGCGGCGGGGCGCCCGCCGGCGCGGGACCGGGCACGGCCGGCGCGGCGGCCATCGGCCTGGCGCCGGGCCGGCCGCCCTCCGCGGTGATCCGCCAGGCGTACCAGGCCAGCGCGCCGATGAGCGCGGCGCCGGCGAAGGCCGCGATGGCGAGCAACGGCCGCGGGCCCTGCTGCGGGGGGACGTGGTTGGCCATGGCGGCGGTATATCGCACCTTGGCACGCCTTCGCCCGCCTTGCCGACGCGGCACATCCTTGCGACACTCGCCCGCCGATGCGCGGCCTGATGGGCAGCTTCGCGGTCCTCCCGCTCCCGGAGCTGCTCGAGCTGCTCGGGCGCCGCCGGGTGGCGGGCTCCCTCACCTGCGAGCGCGGCACGGTGCGCAAGACGCTCCACCTCTCCGCCGGCGCCGCGGTGGGGGCCTCCTCCAACGACCCGCGCGAGTACCTGGGCCAGCTCCTCATCAACTTCGGCCACCTCAGCGAGGAGCAGCTCCAGAAGGCCTTCCAGACGCAGGAGGAGACCAAGGTCCGGCTCGGCAAGGTGCTCACCATGGTCGGGCTGGTGAGCGGCGAGACGGTCAAGGAGGTCCTCGCCATCAAGATCCGCGAGACCATCCTGGACGCCTTCCTGTGGGACTCGGGGCTCTTCTACTTCGACGACGCGCCGCCGGCGGCGGTGGACGAGCTGGACACCTCGGTGCCCCTGGTCGACATCGTGCGCGAGGCCGAGTTCCGCGCCACCGCCTGGAACGCCTTCCGCGGCGAGTTCCCCACCGGCGCGGCCACGCTGCTGGTGGAGGAGGCCCTGCTGCCCGCCGCCATGGGCCCGGCCACCGTGGACGGGCGGCTCCTGAGGCTGGCGCGCGACGGCAAGACCATCGACGAGCTCGGCCTGGCGCTCCACGCCACCGACTTCCACCTCTACCAGCGGCTCTACGCGCTGGCGCGCCAGGGGCTGGTCAAGGCGGCGCCGGAGGACGTCGACCTGACCGACGCCGTCGAGGAGGCGGCCGACCTGGTCGACCGGGCGCGCGGCCTGCTGGCCGACGGACGGGCCGACGCCGCCGAGCTCGTGGCGGCCCGCGCCGTGGAGCTGGCCCCGGGCTCGGAGCCGGCGCTCGCGCTGCTGGCCCAGGCCGAGGCCCAGCTCGGCGAGCGGCTGCGGGCCGAGCTCCTGGGTGAGCCGCGAGTGCCGGTGCTGCTGGTGCGGCAGGCCGAGATCTCCGGGCTCAGGCTCTCCAGCTCCGACAAGTACCTGCTGTCGCGCTGCGACGGGACGCGCACCATCCGGCAGCTCGTCCAGATCGCCCCGCTCAAGGAGCTGGACGTGCTGAAGGCGCTGCGCCGGCTCGCCGACGGCGAGGTGGTGCGGCTCAAGGAGCGCGTCGCCTGAGGCCACGCCCCGGCCCCTGACGGCGCGGCGGTCAGCGCGCCAGCGGCGCGCGGCGGGCCAGGCGGAGCGGCGCGTCCGGCGCCACGGCGCCGGCCAGGTGATCGGCGAAGTAGGCGGCCAGGGCCTCGCGAGCCACCCAGGGCGCGCGCACCCGCCAGAGCGGGCCGTTCACCACCACCGTGGCCACCACCACCTGCGGCTCGTCCGCCGGCGCGTAGCCCACGAACCAGCTGTGGTCGCGGAAGGGGCGCTGCTCGTGCAGCGAGCCGGTCTTGCCGGCCACCGCGACGCCGCGCAGCTCGCGGGGCGGGCGGGCGAAGGCGCGCGAGGCCGTGCCGTGCGCCACCGTCTCGCGCATCATGCCAGCCAGCTGCTCCGCCACCTTCTCGTCGACGACGCGCACCGGCTCGAGCACCGGCGGCGCCTCGCCCCCATCCACCAGCTCCACCATCCAGGGCGGCACCAGCACGCCGCGGTTGGCCACCACCGCGGCCAGCAGCGCCGCGTGGAGCGGCGAGAGGCGCACCTCGCCGAAGCCGGCGGCGGCATTGGCCAGGCCGAAGCGGTCGGCCGGGATGGCGGCGCGGGAGGGCTCGACCGGCGTGGCGAAGGGGATGGCCGTGTTGAAGAGGAAGCGCTCCGCCTCGGCCCGGAGCAGGTCGGCGGTGAGCCCGCGGTCGGCCAGCTTGGCGAAGACCACGTTGGCGGAGTGGCCGAAGGCGGCGGCGAGGGGCAGGCAGGCGCGGTCGCGCCGCGCGTCGTTCTCCAGCAGGCGCGGCGCCAGCCGGTGCAGGCCGCCGTGGTAGCAGACCGGCTCCTCCGGCGAGTAGCCCTGCTCCAGCAGCGCCGCGGCGGTGACGATCTTGAAGATGGAGGCGGCCGGCGAGATGGCCCGGAGGGCCAGGCCCGGCGCCCGGTGCGGCTCGGCCCGGGAGTACTCCGCCATGGCCAGGATGCGGCCGGTGCGCGGGTCGAGCAGCACGGTGACGGCGTAGGGCGCGGCCGACTCGGCCAGGGTCCGCTCCAGCCGGGCCTGGAGGCGGGGGTCGAGGGTGAGGAGCGCCGTGCCGCCGCCGTAGGGGGCCACGAAGCGGCCGCTCCGTGGGTCGAGGCGGCGCGGGCCGAGGACCGGGGCCATGGGGGCGGGCGACGTCGCGGCCGAGGAATTGGCTGTGGCGCTGGTGGCCAGGGCGGGCGCCGGCGCGGGCGGCGACGAGGGTCCCTGGGCGCGCGCGGGCCCGGCGCTCGCGAGGATGAGCGAGAGGGCGGCAGCGAGGGCGGTGGGGCGGAGGCGCAGGTCCATGCGTCGGGCGGCAGTGTGCCCGAAGCGGGGGTCGGGATCAAAAAGTCCGGCCGCCGCGAGGTCGCACCTTGGATCACATGGCGCGGCCTCCGGCCAGGGCCGAGCTGGCCGGCGTGGCGGGGCGTGGCGCGGCGACGGCCTCACGGTCCGGGTGCGCTCCTGGCGCGCCCGACCAGTCGCAGGACCTCCCCCGGGATCTCGTCCAGCTCGAGCTCGCGCGCCGCCGCGCCGCACTCGAGGGCCTCGCGGGGCATGCCGAAGACCACCGAGGAGGAGGCGCCCTGGGCGGCGGTATAGCCGCCCGCTCGCCGCAGCAGGGCGAGACCCGCGGCGCCGTCCCGCCCCATGCCGGTCAGGACGATCCCGGCACCCCGCGGCCCGTACTCGGCCGCGATGGAGGCGAAGAGCCTGGTGCCGGCGGGGCGGAAGCCGTCCACCGGGGGCTCGTCGCTGAGCCGGACCCGGCGGGCGCGCACGCCGAGGTGCCGCCCCTCGGCGGCGACGAAGACGGTGGCGGGCGCCAGCACCGCGCCGTCCTCGGCGAGACGCACGTCGAGCCGGGTCACCGACGAGAGCCACCTCACCAGCCCCAGCTCGAAGCCCGCCGCGAGGTGCTGGACCACCAGCAGCGGGATGGGAAGGTCCGCCGGCAGCTGCGCCAGGATGGCGGCCAGCGCCGTGGGCCCTCCGGTGGAGGCCGCCAGCGCGAGGATCTCGGGGACCTGGGCCGTGCCCGTCGAGCCGTCCTCCTCCTCCCAGGCGCGCCCAGGGACCTTCCGGGCGGCCCGGACCAGAGGCTCCGGGGAGGACCGGACCGGGAGGGGCCGGCCACGACCAACCAGCACCAGCCCGGCCACGGCCCTGACCGCCTGGCGAATGGCCTCGGCCTGCCGCTCGAACTGCGGGGTCCCGGGGTACCGCGGCTTGGCCAGGACCTCGATGGCGCCCAGCTGGAGCGCGCGGAACGAGAGCTGCTGGGCCTCGGCGCCCGCCTCGGCGCTCACCACGATCAGCGGCGTCGGCGCCACCCGCATGATCTCCTCGAGCGCCGCGAGCCCATCGAGGTTGGGCATGCGCACGTCCATGGTGACGACGTCCGGTCGCAGCGCCTTGACGAGCGCCACGGCCTCGAGGCCGTCGGCCGCCTCGCCGACCACCTCCACCCCCGGCGCGGACGAGAGGATGTGGCGGAGCACGGCCCGGAAGGCTCGCGCGTCGTCGGCCACCAGGCAGCGGATCATGCCGGGAGCAGCTGGCGAACGAGCTCGAGCAGCCGGCCCCGCTGGACGTCGCGCTTCACGAGGTAGCCGTCGGCGCCCGCCTCCAGGCCGGCCGCGCGGTCCTCGGGGGCGTCGAGCGAGGTCACCAGGATCACCGGGACGCTGGCCAGCCCGGGGTCCGCCTTGAGCCGCCGCAGCAGGCCCAGGCCATCCAGGCGTGGCATCTGCACGTCGCTGACCACGAGGTCGCAGCCTGCCTGGCGCGCCAGCGCCAGCGCGGCCTCGCCGTCGGCGACGGGCAGCACGGTGTAGCCCGCGACCTCCAGGAGGTGCGTCACCGTCATGCGCGTGCTCAACGAGTCGTCGGCGACGATGATGCGGGCGCGCGCCGGCTCGCCGGTGCCCCCGGTGAGTCGCCGGCCGCCGACCAGGAGCGCGGGCTGGAGCACGGCCACCACGCGGCCGTCGTCGAGCACCGTCGCGCCCGCGACGTGGCGGGCGCTGGCGAGGCGCCGCCCGAGCGGGCTGACGCTGATGGCGTGAGCGCCCAGCAGCTCGTCGACCGCGAAGGCCACGCGCTGGCCTCCGGCGGCCACCAGCAGGGCCACCAGGGGGCCCCGCGGCGCCGGTGGATCGCCGGCCCCGAGCGCCTGCGCCATGGAGGTGAACGGGACCGCCTCACCATCGACCACGACCGCGGCCTGGCCGCCAAAGGAGGTGAGGTCCGCCGGTTCCACCAGGAGGACGCGCTCCACGGCGTCCACCGGGAGGAGGCCGGTGCCGCCGGCCGCGCGGAAGAGCAGCCCCGTCGCGCCCGAGACGGTGAGCGGCACCTCCATCACGAAGGTGGTGCCGCGGCCGACCTCGAAGGTGACGTCCACGTCGCCGCCGAGGCGGCGCACGGTCTCGGCGACGACGTCGAGCCCCACGCCGCGGCCGGACACCGCCGTGACCTGGGCCGCGGTGGAGAGGCCGGGCCGGAAGGCGAGCCGGGCCGCCTCGGCGTCGGAGAGGCGTCCCACCTCGTCTGGCCGCGCCAGGCCGCGCTGGACCGCGGCGGCCCGGAGGCGGTCGGGCGAGAGCCCGGCGCCGTCGTCGCGCACGCTGAGGAGCACGCGGTCCCCGCGCGCCTCCACCCGGATCTCCAGGACCGCCTGCTCGGGCTTGCCGGCGGCGCGCCGGAGGGCCGGGGTCTCGATGCCGTGGTCCAGCGCGTTGCGCACCAGGTGCAAGAGAGGCGACTTGAGCTCCTCCAGGACCCTGCGGTCGAGGCGCAGTTCCCCCCCGGTGATGCGGAGCGCGACGTCCTTGCCGAGCTGCGCGGCCAGCTCACGCACCGCGGGGCGAAGCGCCGCCAGCCCGGTCCCCGCCGGCACCATCCGGAGGGACTGCAGGGCCCCGCGCAGCCCATGGGCCAGCAGGCGCTCCTGCTCGGAGTCCCGGCGGCCCTCGCGGGCGTGGCGCCCGAGCTGGAGGCCGAGGGCCCGGAGCCGCTCCAGGCCGTCCGTCAGGGGGCGGGCCCGCGGGTCATCGTGGAGCTGGCACTCGGCGACCCCCCGCTCCAGCAGCCGCAGCGTCTCCCGGAGCGCCTTCTCCAGCCGCTGCACCTCGCGGCTGCGGCGCTCCCGCCGGCTGACCCCGACCACCAGCTGATCGACGTCGTTCGCCACGGTGTCCAGCCGCGCCGCCTGGACGCGGACCAGCCGCTCGTCCCGCGGGGTGGCGGGAGGGCTGGTCGACTCGGGGGTGGGCCCTTCTCCGGACCGACCGGGAGCCGGTGTCCGAGCCAGCTCGGCGCGCAGCGCGACCAGCTCTGCGCCAGCCCGGGCGATGGCCCGCGGGACGTCGGCGCCAGGACCCTCGAGCTCGGCGGCGGCCCTGGCCAGGCCTCCAGCCCGCTCCGCGGCGCGGCCCGAGAGCGTCGACGCCAGGTGATCGGCGGCCGTCCGCGCCCGCGCCGCGAGTCCGGAGCGCGCCGCCTCGTCCGCCGTGCAGAGCGCGGCGACGGTGGCGGCCAGCGCCTCGAGCACCCCGTCGGGCACGGCCACCACCTCGCCTCGCTCCGGCGGGCGCCCCGCCGGCCGGCCCATCACCGCGCCGAGCCGCGCCAGCACCTCCGCGAGCTCGTCGATGTGGCCGCGGGGCGTCGCCGACAGCGCCTCGCCGATGGCGCGGACCGCGCCCAGCATGGCCTGCACGGCCCCTCCGGACCGGTGAACGCCGTCTGCCAGCGCCAGGACGTCCTCGACGGCGTGGGCCACCTGCTCGATCTGGTTCAAGCCGAGCGCGGCGGCCGAGCCCTTCAGGCTGTGGGCCACCCGGCGGAGGCCGACCACCGAGTCGGGCGCCGCGGCCGCCTCGAGCTCCATGATGCCGGCGGCCAGCACCTGGATCTGGTCCCTCGTCTCGGCCTCGTAGATCGGCCACACCTGCTCGACCATGTCGGGCACGCTCAGGCCTCCTGGTGGTCGACCACGCCGAGGGCCGAGACGTCGAGGACCGCCAGCCGCGGTGGCGCCATCCAGCGGAACGGGCCGGCCGGCGGCGGCCGCACCTCCGAGGGCGCCACCTCGACGCGGCGAAGGACCCGCTCCACCGCGAGGCCGAAGAGGTCGTCGCCGTCCTCGACCACCACCACCCGCTGAAGGTCCGTGAGGTTCCCCTCCCCCAGCCCGAGCAGCCGGCGAAGATCGAGCACGGCCACCGGGCGTGTCCGGGACATGATCGCCCCGATGACGCCAGGCGGCGCCCCCAGCAACGGGTCCAGGCCCTTGGCGTCGAGGACCTGGTGGACGTGCAGCGCCTCCACGGCGTAGCCGTGGCCGCCGATCTCGAAGGGCAGGATGACGCGCACGCCGTCGGTGCGCTCCTCCTCCCGCGCCTGCCCGAGGTGGCGGGCGCGCTCCCGCAGGACCTCCTCGTCGTGGTCGCCGGGAAGGCCAGCGGCCACGGGATCGACCGCGGGAGGGCGCCCCGGAAGGCTCATGGGGCGAGCCTCGGGCCGGTGGCGGTCTGGATGGCCGCCTTCAGCTGCGCCGGGGAGACCGGCTTGGTGAGGAAGGCGCTGGCCCCCACCAGCTGCCCGCGCTGCCGCGAAGCGTCGTCGCCCAGCATGGTGAGGAGCACCACCGGGGTGTTCCGCAGGCTCGGGTCCGTGCGGATGGCCGCGCAGAGCTCGAAGCCATCCATCACCGGCATGGTCACGTCGGAGATGACCACGTCGGGCCGGAGCGCGCGCACCTTGTCGAGCGCCTCGGCGCCGTCGCGCGCCTCGTGGAACTCCCATCCGTGGGCGAGCAGGTAGACCTGGACGAGCGACCGCAGGGTCTCGGTGTCGTCGACGATGAGGACCTTCACGTGGACTCCTTGACCTGGAAGCGGACCACCGTCCCGTCGAGCCGGCGGGAGAGGTCCGAGATGCTCGAGGTGGCTCGTTCCACGGCCAGGGTCCCCGCCACGGCCTCGCCCGCCGCCGCGGACATCTCCGCGAGCGCCGCCACGATCTGCTCGACGCCGATGCCCTGCTGCCGCGTGTTGTTGGCGATCTGCCGGGCGGCCACCGAGGAGTCACGGAGCGCGGTGGTCAGGCCCGCGATGGCGTGGCCGGCCTCTGCGGCGAGCTCCATGGCGCCGCGCGCCCGGAGCGTACCTTGCTCGGCCACGGCCATGGCCGCCCTCGTCCCCTTCTCGATCTCCAGCAGGATGCCGCGGACCTCCGTCGCCGCCGAGAGCGACTGCTCCGCCAGGTGGCCCATCTCGGCGGCCACCACCGCGAAGCCGCGCCCTTCCTCGCCCGCCTTGACGGCCTCGAGCGAGGCGTTCACGGCCAGCAGGTTGGTGCTCTCGGCGAGGTCCTTGAGCCCTCCGACGATCTCGCCGACGTGGCGGGAGCGCTGGGCGGACTCGGCGATGGCCGTCGAGAGCCGGCGGACCTCGTCGGCCAGGGTCCGGATGGTCTCCACCGTCCGCTCCAGCACCTGCTGCCCCTCGGAGGAGAGCTCGTCGGCCCGCTGGGCCACCCGCAGGACCTCCTCGGCCTGGAGCGTGGCGGCCTTGGCGGTCTGGGCGATCTCGGTCGCCGTGGTGCCGGTCTCCACGACGGCGGCCGCCTGCCTCGAGGCCATGGCGGACTGCTGCGAGACCCCGTCCAGCAGCGTGCGGGCGTCGACGGCGAGCTGCGCCGAGGCGCCCGAGACCTCGCCGAAGAGCTCGGCCAGGGCGCGGCGCAGCCCATCGAGGTGGCGGGTGGCCACCCGCATCTCGCTGGGACCTTCGAGCTCGAGCCGCGCCCCGAGGTGCCCGCCAGCCACGGCCCGGGAGGCGCGCCCGAGCCGCTCGGCCGAGCGGGCCAGGAGCCCCGCCGCCAGCAGGACCGCCACCGCGCCGGCGCCGAGGGCGAGTCCGAGCGCGAGCGCGCCAGGGAGATGGGTGGCGACCGCGCCGATGGCCAGGGCGCCCCAGCCCACCAGGAGGATTCCCCAGCGCAGCGGGAGCGCCGCGCTCGCTGGTTCGTCGCGCTGGGCCCAGGCGGACCCCTCGGTCGACTTCACGTGGACACCTCCATCGAAGGGTGCGGGGGACGACCCGGCGGTGAGCGCCGGCCGGGCAGGGGAAGCCGCCAGGTCACGCGGCCTCCCGTACGTCGCGCTCCACCGCCTCCGGGGCGAGGAGCGGGATGGCCTCGGCCTCCACGCGGCATGACCCGAGGAAGAGCCGGGAGGCCGGATCGGCCCCCTCGGCGGCGTCGGCGAGGAGCGGCTGCTCCACCAGGCAGAGGACCTTCTCCACCAGCAGGGCGACCGTGGGCTCGCCGTCGAGCACGACCAGCATGGCGTCACGGGCGGCGCAGGCGGAGCCGCCGAGCCGTGCGCCCAGGTCGGCGGCGAGCGCGGGTCGCCCTCGCCACAGGAAGCTGCCCTTCAGCCAGGGCGGTCCGCCCGGCACGGGCTCGAACGCCACGCGCAGCGCGACCTCGGCGACGCGCGCGCCGGGAACCAGGACCCGGCCGCCGGCGACGCCCACCACGAGGTACGACCCCGGCAGGCGCTGCCCCGGCCCGAGAGCCACCAGCCCGGCGCGCAGGCGCTGGTGCTCTTGCTCGTTGGCGCGCAGCGCCTCGAGGAGCGCGCTGCGGCTTGCGCCGGGCTCGGCGGCGTCGGCGCTGCGCACCGGAGGCCTCACTTGGCCGAGATGGACTTCGACACCCGGACCAGGTCGTCCCGGGCCCGGCGCACGTCGTCCCAGTCGGCCGGCTTGGCGGCCTCGAAGCCCGTCTTCATGTTGAGGGCCTCGAGGAGGGGGGCGTTGGCGGGGTCCTTGCTGAACGCCACCAGCGCCTTCTGGACACGGGCGACCACCTCCGGCGGCACGTCCTTGCGGGCGGCGAACGGGAGCGGGGAGTACTCCCGGGTGGTGTAGAGGACGCGCAGCCGATCGCGGGACTCGGGGGGCAGCAGGCCGAAGGTCCGCGTCAGGCCGCCGGCCGCGGTGGCCTTGCCCGCCAGGACGGCCTGGTAGCCGCCCTCATGGGAGCCCGAGATCACCACCTTCAGGTCCTTCTGGAGATCGAGCCCCCCCTCCTGCTGGATGGCGAAGAGCGGCAGCACCGCGGCGCCGAAGGAGCCGGCGCTCGGGATGGCGACCGTGCCGCCCTTGAGGTCCGAGAGCCGCGACAGCTTGGCGTCCTTGGCGACGATGAGCACGCCCACCGTCTTGGCGCCGACCTCCCTGGCGAAGGCGGTGTAGAGCCCATCGGACTGAACGTACGCAAGGGTGTTGTGGTAGTAGAACGCGTAGGAGCCCGCGGCCGCGCGCTTCCCGAAGTCCGAGATGTTGGGCGCCGTGACGAAGCGGAGCTTCACGCCCGAGCCCTCGCTGAGCCGGGCCAGGAACGGCACCCAGGATTCGGCCAGCTTCGCCGTGGCCACCTGGGGCAGCACGCCGAACTCGTAGGTGGGCTCCTCGGCGCGGGCGGGGGAGACCGGGGAGGAGAGCGCGGCGGCGAGCAGCGCGCCGAGCCCTCGGGTCAGGAACCTCATCGTGCGGGTCATGGGTGTCTCCTTTTCTCCAGCGTTCGTTCAGCTGCGGTAACGTTCCGTGAGGCTGGTGAGCCTGCTCGAGATGGACTTGAGCCGCTGCGCCACCCGCCTCAGCTCCTCGCTGCGCTCCACGGTGCCTTCGGCGGACTGGCCGAGCTGGGCCAGGGCCGACACGATCTCGTTGACGCCCGTGGCCTGCTGCTGGGAGCTCTCCGCGATCTGGCGCGCCGCCGCGGCCGACTCCCGGCAGACGTTGGCCAGGTTGCCGATGGTCGAGCCGGCGCGCCTGGCCAGCGCGGCCGTGGAGCGGGCCCGCTCCGACCCCTGCTGCGTGGCCACCGAGGCGGCCACCGTGCTCTCCACGATCTGGCCGAGGAGCTTCGGGACCTCGCCGGCGGTGCCGCTCGACTGCTCCGCCAGGATGCCCATCTCGCGGGCGATGACCGAGAAGCCCGCTCCGGACTCGCCGGTGCGGGTCGCCTGGATGGCCGCGTTGAGCGCGAGCACGTTCGAGCGCAGCGCCAGGTCCTTGACCTTGCCGATGATGTCGCCGATCTCACCCACCCGGCTCGACAGGTCGCCCAGGCGCGCCCCGATGGCCGAGACGTGCTGCTCCACCTGGGTGGTGCTCTCGACGGCCTGCTCGACGATCTGCTCGCCCGCGCGGGAGGACTCCTCGGCCGTCTGCGTCACCGCGATGACCCGGTCGGCCTGGTCGATGGCGGTGCCGGAGGTCTGGGCGATCTCCCGGATGGCGGCGTTCATCTGGGCGATCGAGGCCGACTGCTGGGTGGCGCTCTCCGCCTGGCGGGTCGCACCGCCGAGGATGGCATCGGACTCCTGCGCCAGCGCGCCGGCCGACTCCTTCAGATCGGCCAGGAGGGCCTGCAGCTCCGTCACCATGTGCGAGAAGTTCCGGCCGAGGTCCGCCACCTCGTCGTTCCCGCTGCGCTTGACCTCCTGGCGCAGGTCGCCCTGGGCGATCCCCAGCGTGGCCCTGGAGAGCTCGGCGAGAGGCCGGGTGGTGAACCTGGCCACGGGGAGCATCACCAGCAGGCACGCCGCGAAGACCAGGGCCGCCAGCCCCATCGACCGCCGGCTGGCGGCCGCGATCTGCCGGACCAGCTCGGCACGCGAGAAGCCGACCTCCGCCGTGCCCAGCACCTTCACGCCGGCCGCGCCGGCCCCGCTGTCCGGGCCCAGACCCAGCGGATCGAGGTAGTGGTCCTGCGCCTTCGCCTTGAAGGTGACGAGCGCCACGATGTGCAGCATGTCCTGGCCGGCCACGCGGACGGATCGCTCCAGGAGGCGGCTCCCGAGGTCGAGCTGGGCGAGGTCCACCGCGTCGGGGCGCGCCTGACCGAGGGACGCCTGCGCCGCCGAGGCCAGGACCTGGCCGCCCTCGTCGCGGACGATCACGTAGGCGGCCCCAGGCACGTCGGCCAGGGAGGCGGTGACCAGCCCCTCCAGGCCAGCCAGGTCCTGGGCGAAGACCAGGGTGGTGGACGTGTTGGCCAGCGAGAGGGCCACCAGCCGGCCACGGCTGGTCAGCTCCTGCTCCAGCATGGACCGCGTCTCACCGGCGAACGAGAGCGCCAGGATGATCGCCACCAGCGCGGTCGACACCGCCGCGATGAAGACCACCTTGAGGCTGAGGCCCACCCGCAGCCGCCTTCCGGGCCTGGCCTCGACCAGGCTGGCCGGCCCCTCCGACCCTGAGATGCGCACCGACGTATCCATGCTCTCGACCTCGGCTGTTGAGTCGCTCGGGTTTCGCCGCAGGGTGGGTGGGGAGGCGTCCTGGCGGCGTCGGCCAGGCCGCCGTGAGCCCACTTCAGGTCCACTGCGTCGGCGCAGGCTGCGCGACCTTCGCCCCGAAGTCCAGCGAACTCTCACTCACTGTCACACGTCCGACAGTGAACTACACCAAGAGGACATGTAGGCCGAGGTCGCCAAGCTGCGCGCCGCGCAGATGGCGTCAATTGGTCACACGGCGAAGGGCCGATCGTCTCCTATGGTGGTGGCGAGGTTGGAGCCGCTGCAGCTCACCAGCAACACCATCGAGGGAGTCGAGAGACATGAGACGTCACAACGAACGGTCGTTGGCCGCCACCCTGGGCCTGGTCGCGCTCGCCATCGCCGGGGCACCACGTCACGCCCTGGCGGTGGACATCAGCTACCGGAACTTCAGCGCCGCGGCCGCCATCGGCCCTCCGGCCGATGCCTACGCCGCCAAGCTCCAGGGCCTCTCGAGCACGGTGCTCGGACCGGCCGCCGAGGTCCGGTTCGTCCGCCTGCCGGGCACCCCCGCCATCCCGAGCAAGTTCGGCGGCAACATCATCTCCGCCGTCGCCGCCGGCGCCGCGGGGGGCGGCTTCGACGCCGCCTACAACTCCGGGAGCGAGCTCAACAAGGCCTGGGGCTTCATCTACAACTCCGGGGTCCCCTTCGGGCCCAGCTTCGACGAGTTCCTCGGCTTCCTCTACGGCAAGTCGATCGACGGGCAGCAGACCGGGCTCGAGCTGGTCCAGTCGATCCTCGACCTCAACGATCGCAACGTCGTGGTGCTCCCCATCGTGGGCAGCACCGAGCAGCTCTCCGGCTACTTCCCCCTGCCCCTCGGTCACGTGCGCGGCCAGCGCGGCATCGGGCTGGCCGGCCTCTGCGAGCATCCCTGGACGCTGCGCTACCTGTCGCCGGGCGAGAACGTGCTCAACCAGGCCTGCGACGACCTGGTGGCCGAAGGCGAGATCGCGGCCAAGAACCTCAAGTTCATCGCCGCCATCCCGGGCGGCGGGTCGCTCGTGGACGCGGTCAAGACCGGCCAGCTGCAGGGCTTCGAGTTCGCCACCCCGCTCGACGACCTCTCCCAGCTCTTCACCGGCACGGACAACCCGGGCACCGTCGGGGTCCGCTACGTCCACCTGCCCGGCTGGCAGCAGCAGTTCCTCGTCACCTGGATGATCGTCAACAAGCAGGTCTGGAGCGGCCTGACCCAGGCCCAGCAGGTCCTGGCCCTCAGCGTGGCCCGCGACCACCTGGTCTCGTCGTACGGGGAGAACATGCGGCAGCAGGGGACGTCGCTGCGGTTCATCCTGGACGCCAACCGGCTCGACGGCGACCCGGCCAACGACATGGTGCTGGTGAAGTGGCCGCAGCGCGACCAGGAGCGGCTGAGCGCCGCCACCATCCGGTTCCTCAACGCCAGGGTCATCGACGCCACCTTGAGCGCGGCGGATCGGCGCGACTTCGTCACCATCCTGGAGGCGTTCCGCAAGTACGTCCGCGCCAGCGACCTGTACTGGGACCAGCGCAAGGTGGACCCCGAGCTGCGCTTCGACGGGTGGACCAACGGAGCTGGCGAGGCGTGGGAGGAGCCGGCCGCGCCTGGAGACTGCAACCACCGGAAGGGCGCCGACCGCGATCGGTAGCCTGCGGAGTGGACCGGCGGCCGCCTGCCAGGGGCCGCCGGTCTCAGCGGCGTCCGGCGCCGCCTGCTCGGGTGCGACCACCCGCCGCCTTCGACCGGGCCCCGGCCTTCCCTTCGGCCTTCCCTTCGGCCTCCCGCAGCGCCGCCTGCGCCGCCGCCAGCCGCGCGATGGGCAGGCGGAACGGCGAGCAGGAGACGTAGTCCAGCCCGAGCTCGTGGCAGAAGGCCACCGACGAGGGGTCGCCGCCGTGCTCGCCGCAGAGGCCCACCTGCAGCCCGGGCCGGGTGCGCCGGCCGCCCTCGACCGCCAGCCGCATGAGCACCCCCACGCCCTCGCGGTCGATGGTGACGAACGGGTCCACCGGCCAGAGGTCCCGCGCCAGGTAGGTGGCCAGCACCGGGCCGGTGTCGTCGCGCGACAGGCCGTAGGTGGTCTGGGTGAGGTCGTTGGTGCCGAAGGAGAAGAACTCGGCGGTCTCGGCGATGGCGGCGGCGGTGATGGCGCCGCGCGGCACCTCGATCATGGTGCCCACGTGGAAGCGGACCTTGCGCCCCTTCTCGCGGAACACCTCGGCGGCCACCCGCCGCACGATGGCGGCCTGGTCGTCCAGCTCCGCCCTGGCGCCCACCAGCGGGATCATGACCTCGGGCAGCACCTTCTTCCCGGTGGCGGCCACGTCGCAGGCCGCCTCGAAGATGGCGCGCGCCTGCATCTCGGTGATCTCCGGGTAGGAGATGCCGAGCCGGCAGCCGCGGTGACCCAGCATGGGGTTGGCCTCGTGGAGCTCCGCCACCCGGCCGCGCACCTGCGCCAGGGTGCGGCCGGTGGCCCTCGCCAGCTGGGCCATGCCCGCCTCGTCGTGCGGCAGGAACTCGTGGAGCGGCGGGTCGATGGTGCGGATGGTGACCGGCCGCGGCGCCATGGCCTGGAAGATCCCGGCGAAGTCGGCCCGCTGGAGCGGCAGCAGGCGCGCCAGGGCGGCCCGCCGCGCCTCGGTGGTCTCGGCCACGATCATCTCGCGCATCGGGCCGATCTTCCCCTCGCCGAAGAACATGTGCTCGGTGCGGCACAGGCCGATGCCCTCGGCGCCGAAGGCCACCGCCGCCGCGGCCTGGTCGGGCTGGTCGGCGTTGGCGCGCACGCCGAGCCGCCGCGCCTGGTCGGCCCAGCCGAGCAGCCTGGCGAAGCGGCGGTAGGTCGGCGCGTCGGCCGGGGCGCGGGTCTTCTCCAGCAGCACCTGCGCCACCTCCGACGGGCTGGTGGCGAGCCGGCCCTCCATGACCTGGCCGGTCAGGCCGTCGATGGAGATCCAGTCGCCCTCGCTGAGCACCCTCGCCCCGCCGTCGCCGCCGGCGATGGTCATGGTGCGCGCCTGGTAGTCGAAGGAGAGCGCCTCGCAGCCCACGATGGCCACCTTGCCCATCTGCCGCGCCACCAGCGCGGCGTGGCTGGTCATCCCGCCGAAGGCGGTGAGGAAGCCCTCCGCGGCGTTCATGCCGCGGATGTCCTCCGGGCTGGTCTCGTGGCGCGCCAGCAGGACCTGCTCACCGTGGTGGCGCCAGGTGACGGCGTCCTCGGCGAAGAAGACGAGCCGCCCGGAGGCCGCGCCAGGACCGGCCGGCAGCCCGTGGGCCAGCAGGCGCCCGGCCGCCACCGCCTCCGCCCGGGCGGCCTCGTCGAAGATCGGGCGCAGGAGGTGGTTGAGCGCCTCCGGTTCGACGTGGCGCAGCGCCTCCGCCCGGGTGATGAGCCGGGCCTCCGCCATCTCCACGGCGATGCGCACCGCCGCCAGGCCGGTGCGCTTGCCGGTGCGGGTCTGCAGCACGTAGAGCGTGCCGCGCTCGATGGTGAACTCGATGTCCTGCATCTCGCGGTAGTGCCCCTCCAGTCGCCTGCGCACGTCCAGGAGCTGCCGGGAGATGGCGGGCCACCGCGCGGACAGCTCGGCGATCTTCTGCGGCGTGCGGATGCCCGCCACCACGTCCTCACCCTGCGCGTTCACCAGGAACTCGCCGTAGAACTGGTCCTCGCCGGTGGCCGGGTTTCGCGTGAAGGCCACGCCGGTGCCGGAGTCCTCGCCCAGGTTGCCGAAGACCATGGCCTGCACGCTGACGGCGGTGCCCCAGGAGGACGGGATGCCGTTGAGCCTGCGGTAGGTCTCGGCCCGGTCGTTGTCCCAGGACTGGAAGACCGCCTGCACCGCCAGGTGGAGCTGCCGGAAGGGGTCGGCCGGCAGGTGCACGCCGCGCCGCTCGTGGATGACCGCCTTGAACTCGGCCACCAGCTCCCGCAGCGCCGCCACCGGAAGGTCGGCGTCGCTCCTCACCCCGAGCCTCACCTTCTTGGCGTGGAGCAGCGCCTCGAAGGGATCGCGGTCCTCCTTCCGCTCCGGCTTGAGGCCGAGCACCACGTCGCCGAACATGGCGCAGAAGCGCCGGTAGCTGTCCCAGGCGAAGCGCTCGTCGCCGCTGGCCGCCGCCAGCCCCGCCACCGTCTCGTCGTTGAGGCCGAGGTTGAGGACGGTGTCCATCATCCCGGGCATGGAGACGCTGGCGCCGGACCGGACCGAGACGAGGAGCGGGTTCTCGGCCCGCCCGAAGCCCTTGCCGGTGAGCCTCTCCACCCGGGCCAGCGCGGCGCGGAGCTCGCCCTCGAGCCCCTTCGGCAGCCTCTTCCCGCCCGCGTAGAAGGCGGCGCAGACCTCGGTGGTGATGGTGAAGCCCGGCGGCACCGGGATGCCGAGGCTCGACATCTCGGCGAGCCCGGCCCCCTTGCCGCCGAGCAGCTCCTTCATCGCCCGGTTGCCGTCCGCCTTGCCGCCGCCGAACGAGTAGATGCGCTTCCCCATGGCACGCCTCGCGCCGAGGGCGCGCCGCGCCTGCCGCGGTCGCGCCGTCACCGTGAGTCTGGCTCTTTCGGCGCGGCTTGGGAACGGGGGACGCCGGGTGTTCCGGGGGGTGAGCGCCCCCTCAGATCCGCATCGCCTCCAGGCGCGCCTCGTCGGCCAGCGGCGCCACGCTCAGCAGCTCGGTGCCCCCGTCGGGGTCGCGCCACTCCAGCGCCACCTCCGGTGCGTCCTTGCCCTTGCCGTAGCGGGCGATGATGGCCGCCGCGAGCTGGCGCTCCTCCCAGGTCGGCACGCCCACCACCAGCCCGACCGGCCCGGTGACCTTCGTGGCCGTGAGCCGGCCGTGCCCCTCGGCGTAGGTCTGCAGCACGCCGTTCTCCACCTCGGTGCGCCCCACGATGAGCGTGCACCTCGGGCCGAGCGCGAAGTGGCGGCCGGTGGTGAGCAGCACCACGTCGTCCTGGTCGATGGTGCGCGGCTCGCCGGCCGCCTCGCGCTGCCCCAGGATGTGGAAGAACTTCCTGGAGAAGGCCTCGTCGGTCAGGAAGCAGCAGCCCCCGGCCGGCTGCGGCCACTCCAGCAGCCCCATCTCGTTGGCCATGGCGATCTGCCGGGCGCGGCCGCGCCCGCTGATGTCGCCGAGGCGCGCCCGGTCCAGCAGCCCCTCCTGCTCGGGGATGGAGGGCGGCAGGAGCCTGGCGGAGAGCGGCCGCACCAGCCGCCCCTGCAGCCCCGCCTCGCGCTCGATGACCCAGAGGGTGTCGCGCCGCTGGCTCTTGGGGCGCTGGCCCAGCACCTCGCCGGTGAAGATGAAGTCGGCCCCCTCGGCCTCCATGATCTCCCTGGCCTTCCTCATCATGAAGATGCGGCAGTCCACGCAGGGGTTGGCGTTGGCGCCGTAGCCGTAGCGGGGGTTGAGCAGCATGTCGAGGTAGGCGCCGCCGGAGATGTCGACGAACTCGACCTCGATCTGCAGGTCGGCCGCGGCGCGCAGCGCCTCGTTCTCCGGCATCGAGCCGTCCTGCCGGCCGCCCCGGCGCCGCTGCGTCTCGGTGATGCAGAAGCCGGTGTAGAAGGTGATGGCCTTCACCTCCACGCCCTGGGCTCGCACCATGGCCAGCGCCAGCGTGGAGTCGAGCCCGCCGGAGATCATCCCGATCGCCTTCGCCTGCTTCGCCATCCGTGTTCGCTCCGTTCAGCGCGCCGCGGCGCGCCCGCGCTTGCGCACGTAGCTCTTCCAGCTCGCCCCGTCCCGGAAGGTCGCCAGGTGCTCGTGGCGCGTGGCCCGGCACCACATGGGCATGTCGGTGGCGATGCCCGGGTCGGTGGCGATGACCAGCAGCACCGCCCCATCGACGAGCCCCTTCACCGCCGCCGCCGTCTTGACGATGGGGATGGGGCAGAGGAGCCCCGAGGTGTCGAGCGTGAGCGTGGGCTCGGGGAGCGGTGGGCTGGCCGTCACGGCGCCCCACATAGCGGCTCCCCGGGGCGGGGGCAACCTCGCGAGGGCGTCGCCTTGCCCCCCTGGGGTCGCGAGGGTAGTCTGCCCCTCCCGTGCGCACCCTCGCCCTCATCGCGGGCGCGCTGGCCCTGGCCGCCCCCGCGGCGGTCCAGGCCCAGTCCGCCGCCGCGTCCCCCGCCCCGACCGGGCTCGCCCTGGCCGCCTCGCTCGCCGGCGGCGTCGAGCCCGGCCTCGAGTCGGGCCGGTCGGGCGTGCTGGAGCTCGAGCTGCTGGCCGGCTGGGAGATCCCGGCCACGGCGGCGCGGACCGGCCTGATCATCCGGCCCGAGCTCGGGGTGGTCCTGGGCTCCGCGCCGGACACGCACGTGGCGCTGCGCCCCGGCGTGCGCCTCTCCATCCCCGAGACCCCGCTCTGGCTGCGCGCCGCCGGCGACTGGTCCAACGCCCGCGGGAAGGATCCGCGCTGGCGATGGGTTCTGGTGGGGGTGGCCTGGGAGGTCCGGCTCACCGCCTTCCTCGGCCTCACCTTCGAGGCCGACACCGGCTTCCCGGTCTCCGGCAGCGCCGGCCTCCCGCTGCTGGTGCGGGTCGGCGCCACCTTCCGGCCATGACCGCCCACGTCGCGCCTTCACCGAGGTCCCTGCCATGATGACCGCCGCCGCCCTCGGCCTCGCCCTCGCGCTCGCGGCGCCCGCGCTGGCCGGGGCGCAGGAGCTCCTGCCCCCGCCGCCCCCGCCTGGCGACGACCTGACCGGCGACCTGCCGCCGCCGCGCCCCGCGC
>JANNKC010000015.1:0-5773 GCA_031396105.1 Anaeromyxobacter sp. | reverse complement strand
CCCACCCGCGGCGCCATCCGCAAGGACCCCGGCGGCCGCCTCTCGGTGGCGCTCGTCTATCCGAACTCGGAGCGGGTCGGCATGGCCAACCTCGGCCTGCACGCCCTCTACCGGCTCCTCAACGACGACCCCGGCGCGCGCTGCGAGCGGGTCTTCCTGCCGGAGGGGCCGGGCGAGCCGCGCTCGGTGGAGTCGGGCACGCCGCTGGCGGCCTTCGACGTCATCGCCTTCACGCTCTCCTTCGAGGAGGACTACGGCCACGTGCTCGACCTGCTGGCGCGCGCCGGCCTGCCGCTGCGCGCCGCCGATCGCGGCGAGGGCCACCCGCTGGTGGTGGCGGGCGGCATGGCCATGCAGATCAACCCCGAGCCGGTGGCCCCCTTCCTCGACGCGGTGCTGGTGGGGGAGGGGGAGGTGCTGGTGCCCCCCTTCCTGGCCTGCCTGCGCGCGGCGGCGGGGCGGCCTCGCCCGGTCCTGCTCGAGGCCCTCTCGCGCCTGCCGGGCGGCTACGTGCCGGGGCTCTACGAGGTGACGTACGCCGACACCCGCGCGCCGGCCGGGAGCTGGGTCACCCGCTTCGAGCCGAGGCGCGGCGCGCCGGCGCGGGTGGTGCGCCAGTACGTGGCCGACCTGTCCAAGGTGGCCACCTCGCGCGTCCTCGACTCCCCCTCGGCCCAGTTCGGAGACCTCTTCCTCACCGAGGTGGCGCGCGGCTGCCTGTGGGGCTGCCGCTTCTGCGCCGCCGGCTTCGTGCAGCGCCCCTACCGCGAGGTGGACCTCGAGACGCTGCGCGGCGAGGTGCGGAAGGGGCTGGCGCGCGGCCAGCGCATCGGCCTGGTCGGGCCGGACACCAGCGACCACTCGGGGCTGGACCCGCTCACCTGCCAGATCACCGAGGCGGGAGGCACCTTCAGCCCCTCCTCGCTCCGGGTGGACGCCATCACGCCCGCGCTGGCCGGCCGCATGGCGGCGGGTGGGGAGCGCTCCATCACCCTGGCGCCGGAGGCGGGCACGCCCCGGCTCCGCCAGGTCATCAACAAGGACTTCCCCGACGACCGGGTGGTGCAGGCGGCGGCCGACGCGATCACGCAGGGCATGCAGCACGTCAAGCTCTACTTCATGTGCGGCCTGCCCACCGAGACCGAGGAGGACGTGCTCGGCATGGCCCACCTGGCGCTGCGCATCCGCGACGAGGTCATGGCGCCCAGGGCCAAGGTCACCGGCCGCATGGGGCGCATCACGCTCTCGGTGAACCCCTTCATCCCCAAGCCGTGGACGCCGTTCCAGTGGCTGCCCATGGAGGACGAGGGGTGCTTGAAGGCCAAGCGGCGCCTGCTGGAGAAGACGCTGCGGCCCCGGGGGGTCGAGGTCGATTTTCTCTCCACCCGCGAGGCGGCGCTGCAGACGCTGCTGTCGCGCGGCGACCGGCGCTGCGCCGACCTGCTCGAGCTGGCGTTCCTGGAGACCGGCGGGGATCTCCGGAAGGCGCTGCCGCGCTGGCCGCACGACCCGGGCTTCTTCGTCAGGCGCGAGGCCGGGGTGGACGAGGTGCTGCCCTGGGACTTCGTGGACCACGGGCTCACCAAGGCCTTCCTGGCGCGGGAGATGCGGCGCGGCCTGGGCGCGCGCATCACGCCCAAGTGCGCCGTGGAGTCCTGCCGGGCCTGCGGCCTCGCCTGCGCCGATCACCCCGAGCTGCGCACGCCGGCCTCGGCGGCGGCGCCCCCGGCCTGACGCGATCGGGCGAACCGGTGACACCCCGGACGCGAAGACGCCCGGGCGGCCGCGATGGGCCGGCCCGGGCGCCTGGGCCTGCTTGCTACGGGCGCGCGGCGCTGGTGCCGCAGACGCTGACGGTGGTGTTGACCGTCTGCGTCCCGCCCGAGGCCGTCTGCGTCTGCAGCGAGCCGGTGACGAAGCCGCAGATGGCTCCGTCGGGGCTGCTGCCGCCCGTGAAGGTGAGTGCGCCGTAGGCGCCGTAGCTGAAGTTGGAGACGTCGGTGACGGGGTAGCAGGGCGTGGAGGTGCAGGCGCTCGAGCACTGCGCCGTCACGTCGCTCGGTGTCCGGGTGCTGCAGTAGAGTTGCCGGAAGGTCATGCCCAGGGCGTCGAGGGTGGTGGGCTGGCCGCCGGTGGGGAAGGCCACCGTGAAGGTCCCCGCCGACTTGGAGGCGGTGTAGGAGTACCTCGAGTTGGGCAGGTTGAAGTTCTTGTCGGTGACGTAGAGCAGCGCGGTGTCCGAGCTGGCCGGGACGGCAGGCGGACCGGTCTTGGTGGCGAAGACGAAGACCGAGGCCGGCGCCGTGGGCGCCGGGGGCGCCATGCCGTGGAAGCGCGAGCCCAGCTCGAAGAAGCTCGCGTCCACCGCGCCGTCCAGGTAGTCGGTGTAGACGATGCGGGTCTCGGCCCAGATGGTGGTGTCGGCGTCCCAGGCGCCGTTCGGACCCACGAAGCTCACGCCGTTGGCCACCGGGTCGAAGGGCTCACCGGCGTCCCACTGCCCGTTGTCGTTCACGTCCACGAAGGGATCGCCGATGTCGATGTAGTACTCGCCGGTGAGGCAGCCCGGGGTGCCCGTCGGCGTGTAGACGCCGTCGCGCGGGCAGCCGGCCGGTGAGCCGTCCACGAAGCCCTCCTCGCCGCGGACCTCGACGATGACCGTGACCAGGCCGTCGCGCGGGTTGTGGGTGCGCGTGCCGCAGCTGTCCCAGTTGTGCGAGAGCGAGTACTCGCTGCGGCTCCAGTCGGCGGGCGCCAGCGGGTCGGTGAAGGGCGCCACGTCCACCGGCAGCTTCCCTCCGGTGACCCGGACGAAGCTGCTCCCGGTGCCGAGGGTGGTCTGCTGCCCGGGCGGCTTGCTCGTGTCGTAGGCCGGGGTGGTGGCGGGCGGGCCCGCGATGCCGGCCTCGGTCAGGTACGAGGCCACCGTGGGCACGCCGAGCGCGTTGCCGAACCGGTCGGCCAGCGTGACCCGGCAGGTGGTGAGGGCGTCGGAGCCGGCGTAGTTGGAGTTGGTGCAGTCGGTGTCGGTGAAGGCCGGGATGTTGCGCGGCCCGCAGGTGAGCGTGATCTGCGCGCCGCTCGCCTTGGCGCCGACGATGGCGATGTTGGGGGCCGTGAAGGTCCGCGGGCCGCTGCCGCCGGCCTGCGCCCTGGCGGTCACCGACACCACGCCGGCGATGGAGCCGGAGTGGAGCAGCACCGT
The DNA here is from genome assembly GCA_031396105.1 of Anaeromyxobacter sp. Lineage (GTDB taxonomy): Bacteria > Myxococcota > Myxococcia > Myxococcales > Anaeromyxobacteraceae > JADKCZ01. The sequence goes on along the minus strand of JANNKC010000015.1, from coordinate 2,568 downwards.
CACCTTGCCGCTGGCGTCGGTCTGGCCGGTGGCGGTGCAGAGCGGCGTGGGCACGGTGACGCAGCTTGGGGCCGCGCCGATGTACGAGCCGCCCAGCGGCTGGTGCTCGAAGGTCACGTCGAGGCCGGCCGGGTAGGGCTGGTTGCTGGAGTCGATGAGCTGGAAGGTGAGCTGGTTGGACTCCTGGAAGCCCGAGGCGCGCGCCCCCATGACGGCGAACTGCTGCGCCGCCAGGTTGATCTGGCTGAGCAGCGGGAGGCCGATGGCGGCGGAGGCGGTGATGGTGGTCGGGCCGACGTAGGTGGCGGTCACGGTGGCCGTGCCCGAGGTGGCCGGAGCGGTGAAGGTCACCGTGGCCTTGCCCTTGGTCGGTCCGGTGTTGTCCACCGCCAGTGAAGATGAGGAGAGCGAGCCGCCGCCCACCACGGCGAAGCCGATGGTGGCCGGGGCGAACGGCACCGGCGGGGCGGTCTGGCCGTCCTGCAGGAAGGCGGTCAGCGTGGTGGTGGCCTTGCCGTCCGCCGCCACCTTGGTCGCGCCGGCCGTCAGCGTGATGATGAAGTTGCTGGTGTCCTTGCAGAAGTAGGCGCCGGCCCCGCTCAGCTGCAGGCACTTGAACGTCGGCGCCGACGTGTTGCAGGCCTGGTTGCCGCAGGCGGTGTCGTCGCAGTCGGCCTTGCCGTCGCAGTTGTTGTCGAGGGTGTCGTCGCAGGTCTCGACGGCGCCACCAGGGCAGCTGCAGGCGCCGCCCTGGCAGACCCGGCCGCTGGAGCCGCAGGTCTGGCCGCCGCAGTCCGGATCGGCGCAGTCGGCGAGGCCGTCGCAGTCGTTGTCCGTGGAGTCGCCGCAGCTCGTCTCACGCGTCTGGCCGCCGGGGCAGGTGCACTGCCCGAAGAAGTCGCACCTGGCGTTGGCCACCAGCGCCGTGGTGGCGCAGGCCGAGCCGAAGGTGCCGGAGGTGGCCGGGCGGCAGCCCGGGTCGGCGCAGTCGACCTGGCCGTCGCAGTCGTTGTCGAAGCGGTCGGCGCAGCTCGTCTCGCTGGCCTGGGCCGTGCCACCGTTGCCGGAGCAGACGCAGGTGCCGGCGCCGTTGGCGGTGGTGCTGCACCTGAAGCCGTCGGGCGCGCAGTCCCGGGCGTTGCAGCTCAGATCCTTGCAGTCGATGAAGCCGTCGCAGTCGTTGTCGCCGCCGTCGCTGCAGAGGTTCTCGACGCCCGAGGTGTCCGGGCAGCGGCAGAGCAGCCCGCTCGTGCAGGCCTTGCCGGTGGCGTCGCAGGCCAGCGCCTGGGAGGCGCAGTTGGCGTCCTGGCAGTCGGCCTTGCCGTCGCAGTTGTTGTCGAGGCCGTCGCCGCAGCGGGTCTCGACCGCCTCGGCCGTGTTGGCGTCGCCGCCCGGGGCGCAGACCGTGCAGGTGGAGACCGTGGCCACCAGCGGCGAGCAGCGGTTGCCGAGCGCGTCGCAGGCGCCGCCGAGGGCGTTGCCGACCGGCTGGCAGCCGGCGTCGGCGCAGTCGGCCTTGCCATCGCAGTCGTTGTCGACGCCGTCGCCGCAGGTGCCGGCCGCGCCGGTGCCCTCGGCCGCCTGGGTGCAGACGCAGGCGAAGCTGGTGGCGTTGCAGCGCCCGCTCGTCAGGGTGATGCCGTCCGTGGCGACGGCCGTGTTGCAGGCCTGGTTGCCGCACTGGGTGTCGGCGCAGTCGACCCTGCCGTCGCAGTCGTTGTCGGCGGCGTCGCTGCAGAGCGTCTCGGCCACCTGGGCCAGGCCGCCGTTGCCGGAGCAGACGCTGCACGCCGCGGCGCCGCAGGACATGCCGAAGGCGCTGCAGGCGCGGGCGGCACAGGTCGGGTCGGCGCAGTCCGCCAGCCCGTCGCAGTCGTTGTCGAAGCCGTCGGCGCAGGCCTGCTCCGCGCCCTCGGCCACGCCGCCGTTGCCGCCGCAGGCGCACGTGCCGGACACGTCGCACTTCAGTCCCTTGGTGGGCGACGCGTCGCACTGGGCGCCGAGCTGGCCCACCCCGGCCGGCTGACAGCCCGTGTCGGCGCAGTCCATCGGGCCGTCGCAGTCGTTGTCCCTGCCGTCATTGCAGCTGGTCTCGCTGACCTGGGCCGCGCCGCCGTTGCCGGTGCAGGTGCAGAGGCTCGGCGTGCCGGCGGAGCAAATGGAGCCGAAGGGGTTGCAGGCCTGGGTGCGGCAGTCGGGGTCGGCGCAGTCGATGAGCCCGTCGCAGTCGTTGTCGTTGCCGTCGCCGCACTGGCTGGCCTGCTCGGTGAGCTGGCCGGACGGGCAGCTGCAGGCGCCGGCGGCGGTGCAGGTCCTGCCGGTGGCGCTGCAGACCCCGGCCGTGACGGCGCAGCTCGGGTCGGCGCAGTCGGCGGTGCCGTCGCAGTCGTTGTCCTTGCCGTCGGCGCAGTTGGCCTCGACGGTCTCGGCCGCGCCGCCGTTGCCGGTGCAGACCGAGCAGCTGGAGAGGCCCGCCACCGCCGCGGAGCAGGTGCGCCCCTGCGTGTCGCAGGCCTGGCCGCCCGCGCCGGCGTCCTGGCAGCTCGGGTCCTCGCAGTCGATGAGGCC
>JANNKC010000458.1:0-3711 GCA_031396105.1 Anaeromyxobacter sp. | reverse complement strand
GCATCCAGGCGATGCCTTCGGGATCGAGCCCGTTCGCCGGTTCGTCGAGGATCAGTGCCTGCGGTTCACCGATGAGGGCCTGGGCGATGCCGAGGCGTTGGCGCATGCCGAGGGAGTAGGCCCCGACCCGCTTGTCCGCCGCATCGGAGATCCCGACGAAGTCCAACAGGTGCTCGACCCGCCTGGGGTGAACGCCCGCCATCCGCGCGGCGATCTGAGCGATGACCCCCCAGAAGGCGCTGGCCCCGCGGGGCGCGGCCTGGGTGGCGTGCTCCACCTCCAGCTTGTCGTGGATCTCGAAGGTGGCCTTGGCGATGAGGAAGAGGCCGCCACCCAGCAGGATGAGGTCGCGGCCGGAGATGGCGTGGCCGAAGGCGGAGAAGAGCTCGCGGGTGAGCCCCATGACCCAGGAGATGGCGAAGAGGAGCCCGAGCCGGGTCAGGAGCGCGAAGGCCAGGCCGAGCTGGCGCGCCCGCGGCTGCTCGGCGGCGGGGAGCCGGCTGGCCAGGATGGTGAGGAAGACGATGTTGTCGAGGCCGAGGACGATCTCCATGGCCGCCAGGGTGAGGAGGGCGATCCAGGTGTCGGGCTGGGCGAAGAGGGCGAGGTTGTCCATGGTGGCCCCTACATCGCCCAGGGTACGGCGGTTGTCGAGGGCGGCGTGAGCCTCCCGAGGTCCGACCCGAGGCCCTACCCGGCGGTCCCTCGACTCCGGGCCGGCCATGGCCGGCCCTATGCTCGGGACGACCGGGGGTGAGCCTGGGACCGCCGGGATCCTGGTGCCGCGACGAGCCGGTAGGCCCACCCCTCGCCCCTCTCCTCCCGCACCACCTGGCCGCGCGCCTCCATGACCTCCAGGTTGGCCACCGTCTCGCTCATGGTGAGGAAGGTCTCGGCCGGCCGCGCCGAGGGGAAGAGGGCGGTGCAGAGGGCCCAGCCGCCCTGCGGGCCGCCTTCGAGGAAGCCGGCCAGCCGCGCCTGGCGCTTCAGGTAGAACCCTGTGAGGCCGTCGATGACCCGGCGGTGGTCGCCGAAGGGGGCGCCGTGCCCCGGCAGCACCAGCGCGAGGTCGAGCGCGCGGGTCCGCTCCAGCGAATCCAGGTAGGCCAGCAGCGGCCGGAAGAAGCCGTCCGTGCCGTCGGGCCCCAGCTCGATGAGCGGGTTCGGGGAGATGCGCTCCAGCAGGTGGTCGGCCGGCAGGAGGAGACCGAGCCTGGGCTCGTGGAGCGCGATGAGCCCGGGCGTGTGGCCCGGGAAGTGACGCACCGTGAAGCGGACGTGACGCCCCTCCACCACCGCCCCCTCGGCGAGCGGCTCGACTCCCGCGACGCGGCGCGACCACCCGTAGCTCCGCTCGCCGGACCGCAGCATGGCGGCGCGCACCTCGGCGGGCACGCCGAGCCGGGCGAAGTGGGCGTCGAAGGCCGGCGAGAGGTCGGCGAAGGCCGGGCCGGCCTCGTCGAGCTTCCCGAGGTCGGCCGGGTGGGCCAAGACGGCCGCGCCGCCGCCCTGCTCCTGGACGAAGCGAGCCGCGCCGAAGTGGTCGACGTGGCCGTGGGACACGACGATGCGCGAGACCTCGCGGAGGCTGCGGCCGAGCCTGGCGAAGCCGGCCTGCAGCGCGCCCTGCGCCTCCTCCGAGCCGAGCCCCGCGTCGAAGAGGATCAGCGAGCCGTCGGGCGCCTCGACGACGTACAGGTTGACCGGCCCCCCCGCGGCCACGAAGGGGATGGGGACGGCGATGCGGTGGACCCCCAGCGCCGCGAGGTCCGCCTCGGTCACGGCGCGCCTCGCGCCGGCTCCGGGCGGGCGCCGCGGCGGCCACCCGAAGGTGCGCGCGGCGCGTTCACTTCCCGGCCTTCACCTTGGCCGTCAGCTCGGGCAGCGCCTTGAAGAGGTCGCCCACCAGGCCGTAGTCGGCCACCGCGAAGACCGGCGCCTCCGGGTCCTTGTTGACGGCCACGATGACCTTGGAGCCCTTCATGCCCGCCAGGTGCTGGATGGCGCCCGAGATGCCGGCCGCCACGTAGAGCTCCGGCGCCACCACCTTGCCGGTCTGCCCCACCTGCCAGTCGTTGGGCACCCAGCCGGCGTCCACCGCGGCGCGCGAGGCGCCCACCGCGGCGCCCAGCGCGTCGGCCAGCGCCTCGATGACCTTGAAGTCGCCCTTGGTGCCGCGGCCGCCGGAGACCACCACCCGCGCCTCGGTGAGCTCGGGCCGGGTCGACTTCACCTCCTCGAAGGAGACGAAGCGGGTCTTCAGGGAAGCGGCGTCGAGCGCCACCGCCACCGGCTTCACCTCGCCGGGCGCCGCGGCCGGGGTGGCCGGCGCGAATTCGGTGGGACGGATGGTGAAGGCCTTGACGGCCGTGGCCAGCTCCACGTCGGCCAGCACGTTGCCCGCCCACATGGGCCGGCGGAAGAGCACCTCGGCGCCCTCGCCCGTGAAGGCCAGCACCTCGGTGGCCATGGCGGCGTCGAGGAGCGCGGCGGCGCGCGGCAGCAGGTCCTTGCCGCCGGAGGTGGCGGCGGCGCCCACGTAGGCGGCGCCGCAGGCCCTGGCGATCTGGGCCACCACCGGGGCGGCCGCCTCGGCGAGGCCGTGGGCCAGCCCGTCGTGCTCGGCCACGTGCACCGTCACGCCCAGCGCGGCGAGCTGCGCCGGCGCGCCGCCCAGCCCCTTCCCCAGCAGGGCGGCGTGGAGCTGCCCGCCGGTGCGGGCGGCCAGCAGCCGTCCCGCCCCCACGGCGTTCAGGGTGGACTTCTTCAAGCTGCCGTTCGACTGCTCGGCGATGATGAGGACGTTGGACATGGCGTTCTCCTCGAAGGTCCTAGAGGACCTTCGCCTCCTCGTGGAGCTTCTTGTAGAGCTCGTCCACGTCGGCCACCTTCACGCCGCCCTGCCGCTTGGGCGGCTCGATGAGCTTCCGCACCAGCACCTTGGGCGCGAGCTCCACGCCCAGCGAGGCGGCCGGCACGTCCTTCAGCTCCTTCTTCTTGGCCTTCATGATGCCGGGCAGCGAGGCGAAGCGCGGCTTGTTGAGCCGGAGGTCCACCGTCACCACCGCCGGCAGCGCCACCTCCAGCGTCTCCACGCCGCCGTCCACCTCGCGCACCACGGTGAGGCTCTTGCCGTCGGCGGTCAGCTTGATGCCCGGCACCTTCTTCTGCTCCGACTCGCTCTCCAGGCTCTCGTGCTTGGAGGCGAAGGTGGCCTGCGGCAGCCCGAGCCGGGCCGCCAGGTACTGGCCGGCCTGGTTCTGGTCGTCGTCGATCGACTGCTTGCCGAGCATCACCAGGTCCGGCTTCTCCTGCTCGGTGAGCTTGGCCAGGAGCGCCGAGACCACCACCGGGTCGAGCGGGCCGTCGTGGCGCAGCAGCACGCCCCGGTCCGCCCCCATGGCCAGCGCCGCCCGGATCTCCGTCTGGGCCTTGTCGCCGCCGATGGAGACCACCACCACCTCGCCCCCGTGGACCTCGCGGAGCCGCAGGGCCTCCTCGACCGCGATCTCGTCGAAGGGGTTGAGCTTGTAGTTGACCCCCTCCGTGATGATGCCGGAACCGTCCGGCTTCACTCGGATCTTCGACTCGGGGTCCTCGACCCGCTTCGCGGTGACCAGGATCTTGAGCGCCATGCAGGAGCCTCCGTTGATTCCAGAATCGGTCGGGGCAATATGTTCGATGTCGCGCCGCGTCGCAATACCGCCTCGG
>JANNKC010000424.1:0-9978 GCA_031396105.1 Anaeromyxobacter sp. | reverse complement strand
CTCCGGCGCCAGCTCGAGGCGATCGGGCCCAGGGTCATCGTCGCGCTGGGCAAGTTCGCAGCCCAGACGCTGCTGCGCTCCGACATCCCCATCACGAAGCTGCGCGGCACCTGGTCGAGCTACCAGGGGGTGAAGCTCATGCCCACCTTCCACCCGGCCTACCTGCTGCGCAGCCCGGACGAGAAGAAGCGGGCCTGGGCCGACCTGCAGCTCGTCATGGCCGAGCTGGGCAAGGCGCCGCCGGCGCGCTGACCGCCCGCCACTCCCGCCCGGCGCTCGAAAGCGTCCGCTGGCCCTCCGATGGGGCGCCTGAAATAGAGGCCACCGGCCGCGCGTAGTGCAGCGGAGTCACTCTGGGGAGAGAGACCCGTGGCGGGCGCGGGCCGGGGAACCACCCTGGCCCGCCCCGTCGCGAATTCTTCGCCGGGAGCGCTGCACAGGGGCCGCCGCCTCGTCGCCTCCGCCGCCCTCGCCATGCTGGCCGTCGTCGCGTCCCCCACCGCCAGCCGCTGAGCCCCGCGAGGGATCTCAAAGCTTCGGTTGGCAGCGCGAGGGGCTGGGCCTATCGTCGGCCCCTCCTTCACCCTGGCGCGAGAGGTCCCTCATGGCTGGACGTGGCGTGGTCATCGTCGGTGCGGCCCGTACGCCCATCGGCGCCTTCCTCGGTTCCCTCTCGACGGTGACGGCGCCGCGCCTCGGCGCGGTGGCCATCCGCGCGGCCCTGGAGCGGGCCGGCGTGCCGCCCGAGGCCGTGGACGAGGTCATCATGGGGAACGTGCTGCAGGCGGGCGTCGGCCAGGCGCCGGCGCGCCAGGCGGCGATCTTCGCCGGCCTCCCCCACACCACGCCGGCCTGGACGCTCAACAAGGTCTGCGGCTCCGGACTGAAGGCGGTCATCTCCGGCGCGCAGGCCATCGCGCTGGGCGACGCCGACGTGGTGGTGGCGGGCGGGATGGAGTCGATGTCCAACGCCCCCTACTACGACCGGGCGGCCCGCAGCGGCGTACGCATGGGCCACGTCGAGCTCGTCGACGGCATGATCCACGATGGCCTGTGGGACGTGTACGGCCAGCACCACATGGGGTTGGCGGCCGAGCACTGCGCCGTCACGCAGGACATCCCGCGCGCCGCCCAGGACGAGTACGCCCTCGAGTCGACTCGCCGCGGCATCCAGGCCTGGAAGGACGGGGCCTTCAAGGGCGAGATCGCGCCGGTGGAGATCGAGGGGAAGAAGGGAGAGAAGACGCTGGTGGCCGAGGACGACGGGCCCAAGGGCGCCCGGCCCGAGAAGATCCCGACGCTCAAGCCGGTCTTCAAGAAGGACGGCACGGTGACCGCCGCCAACGCCTCCTCCGTCAACGACGGCGCCGCCGCGCTGGTGCTCATGAGCGAGGAGCGGGCCCGCGCCGAGCGACGCCCGGTGCTGGCGCGCCTCGCCGCCTGGGGCGGCGCGGCCCGCGCGCCGCTGGAGTTCACCATCGCCCCGGCCGACGCCATCCGCGTCACGCTCGGCAAGGCCGGCCTCTCGGTGAAGGAGATCGACCTCTGGGAGATCAACGAGGCCTTCGCGGTGGTCTCGGTCGCCAACAACCGGCTGCTCGGGCTGGATCCGGCCACCGTCAACGTCCGCGGCGGCGCGGTGGTGCTGGGCCACCCCATCGGCGCCTCGGGGGCGCGCATCCTGGTGACGCTGCTGGCCGCCATGAAGGACCTCGGCAAGCGGCGCGGCCTGGCCTCGCTCTGCATCGGCGGCGGCGAGGCGGTGGCGCTGGTGGTGGAGCGGTAGGCGAGCCGGCCGCGCTCCCGCCGGGAAGGCGGGTGGGGCGGGCCGGACGCGGCGAAGCGTGAGGAGGCCAGGCATGAACAAGCTCGTCGAGTCGGCTGACGCGGCCGTGGCGGACATCCGCGACGGCGCGACCGTGCTGGTGGGGGGCTTCGGCCTCTGCGGCAACCCGGAGAACCTCATCGCCGCGCTCCACCGCTCGGGCGTCAAGGACCTCACGGTGGTCTCCAACAACTGCGGCACCACCGACCTCGGGCTCGGGCCGCTCCTCATGGCGCGCCAGATCCGCCGCATCGTGGCCAGCTACGTCGGCGAGAACAAGGAGTTCGAGCGCCAGTACCTGGCCGGCGAGCTGGAGGTGGAGCTGGTGCCGCAGGGGACGCTGGCCGAGCGGCTGCGCGCCGGCGGCGCTGGCCTGGGGGGCTTCTACACCCGCACCGGCGTCGGGACCCAGGTGGCGGAGGGGAAGGAGACGCGCCTGCTGGGCGGGCAGGAGTACCTGCTCGAGCTGCCGCTGCGCGGCGACTTCGCGCTGGTCCACGCCTGGCGCGCCGACACCCATGGCAACCTGGTCTTCCGCAAGACGGCCCGCAACTTCAACCCGCAGGTGGCCACCGCCGCGGCCGTCACCATCGCCGAGGCGGAGGAGGTGGTGGCGCCCGGCGCCCTCGACCCCGACCAGGTCCACCTGCCGGGCATCTACGTGAAGCGGCTGGTGCGGGGGCCGGGCTACCAGAAGTGGATCGAGCGGCGCACCGTCCGGCCGCGCGCCGGGGAGGGGAGATAGCCATGCCACTGACCCGTGAGCAGATCGCCAGGCGCGTGGCCCTGGAGCTGCGCGACGGCTTCTACGTCAACCTGGGCATCGGCATGCCCACGCTGGTGGCCAACCACGTGCCGGCCGGTGTGGAGGTGGTGCTGCAGTCGGAGAACGGCATCCTGGGCGTGGGCCCCTACCCGCTGGACGGGGAGGAGGACCCGGATCTCATCAACGCCGGCAAGGAGACCGTCACCGTCCGTCCGGGCGCGTCCTTCTTCTCCTCGGCCGACTCCTTCGCCATGATCCGCGGCGGGCACATCGACCTCGCCATCCTGGGGGCGCTGGAGGTCTCGGAGCGCGGCGACCTCGCCAACTGGCTGGTGCCCGGCAAGATGGTGAAGGGCATGGGCGGCGGCATGGACCTGGTGGCCGGGGCCAGGCGGGTGGTGGTGATGATGGAGCACGCCACCAGGGACGGGAAGCCGAAGATCCTGAAGGCCTGCAGCCTCCCGCTCACCGGCAAGGCCTGCGTCTCCGCCCTGTGCACCGACCGGGCCTGGCTGGAGGTGACGCGGGAGGGGCTGCTCCTCAGGGAGCTGGCGCCCGGCGAGACGGCGGCCTCGGTGCAGGCGCTCACCGAGCCGAGGCTGCTCCTGGCGCCGGACCTGCGTCCCATGGCCGTCTAGACCGCCCGGGGCCTGTGCGGCGCCGGCTCGAAGGTCCACAATGGCCGGGTGCCTTCACCCCTCGTCACGCTGACCACCGACTACGGGGCCGGCTCCGGCTACCCGGCGCAGCTGAAGGGCGTGCTCCTGACGGCCCAGCCGGACCTGCGCATCGTGGACCTCTCCCACGGCGTGCCGGCCTACGACCTCCTGGCCGGCGCGCTCCTGCTGGAGGCCTGCGTGCCGGCCTTCGCGCCGGAGGCCATCCACCTCGCGGTGGTGGACCCGGGCGTGGGGACGGCGAGGCGCGGCGTCTGCGTGGTGGACGCCGAGGGGCGGCGGCTGGTGGGGCCGGACAACGGCATCTTCACCCCCTTCCTCGGTCCCGAGGCGCGCGTCTACGTGCTCTCGGATCCGCTGCTGGTGCCCCAGCCGCGCCGCGCCACCTTCCACGGTCGAGACGTCTTCGCCCCGGTGGTGGCCGCGCTGGCCGGCGGGCTCGACCCGGCCCGGCTCGGCCCGCTGCTCGAGGATCCCATCCACCTGGAGTGGCCGGTGGCGGAGCGGAGCGCCGGCCAGGTCCGCGGCGTGACGCTGGCGGTGGACCCCTTCGGCAACCTGGTCACCTCCATCCGCGAGTGCGATCTGGCGGGCGCCGAGGTGCGGCTGGCGCTGTGCGACGGCCGCCCGGCCCGCTGGGTCCGCACCTTCGGCGACGGCCAGCCCGGCGAGCTGCTCGCCATGGTGGGGAGCAGCGGGCGCGTCGAGGTGGCGGTGCGGGAGGGGAGCGCGGCCGGCCACCTGCACCGCTGGCGTGGCGTGGAGGTGCGGCTGCTGCTGGGCGCGGCCGGGCCGCTTGGCGCTCCCGGAGGCCCCTGCTAGAGTTTGACCAACCGCATGGGGACCGCCGACTACAAGCGCAAGGACGCGCGCCTGCACCACGAGATCCCGGTGGCCTACAAGTCGGTGGGCTCGTTCCTGAGCGACTGGGCCACCAACATCAGCCAGGGCGGCCTCTTCATCAACACCCGCAAGCCCCTGCCGGTGGGCACGCCGGTCAGCATCATCATCCAGCTCCCCGGCGAGCCCTTCCCCTCCAACCTGGAGGGGCGCGTCACCCGCGTCACCGAGTTCGACAACCACCAGAACATGGTGCCGGGCATGGGCGTGGAGTTCACCAGCGTGGACGCCCCGCGGCGCGCCGAGCTCGAGCACTTCGTCCAGCGGCTCAAGCGCGACCTCGAAGAGGCTTGAGGCTCACCCTGCAGATCGAGGACCTCGCCCCCGGCGGCGAGGGGGTCGGCCATGCTGGCGGACGGGCCGTCTTCGTCCCCTTCACGGCCCCAGGCGACCGCGTGGTGGTGGAGCTGCCCCCCGGCGACGGCGCGGCCCACGCCGAGCTGCTGGAGCTGCTGGCCGAGGGGCCTGCGCGGCAGCCGGCCGCCTGCCCTCACTTCGGCCCGGCCGGCGACCTCTGCGGCGGCTGCGAGTGGATGCACGCCAGGCCGCCGGCCCAGCTGGCCGCCAAGGGGCGCACGCTGCGCGAGGCGCTCCGCAAGATCGGCCGGCTCGAGCCGGGCAGCTACGCCTGGAGCGGCGTGCTGGCCTCGCCGTCCCAGCTCCGGTACCGCTCGCGCGCCAAGTTCCACCTCGACCGCGGCGCCGGGCGTCTGGCCTTCTTCCGCCGCCGCTCCCACCAGCCGGTGCCGCTCCTGGAGTGCCACCTCCTGGTGCCGGGCCTGGAGCGGCTGCGCGCCGCCCTCGGCCCCGCCATCCTGGCCGCCGGCCTCTCGCCGCGCGAGGTCTCGCTCGAGTGGTCCGACGTCCAGGGGCGGGGTGCCGCGCTGCTGGCGCTGCCGGTCGCCGGGGCGCGCGAGCGCGCCAAGGGAGAGTCGCTGATCGCCGCGGTGCCGGCGCTGGCCGGCCTGGTGCTCCAGGCGGCCGGCCAGGCGCCGCTCCTGGTGGGCGACCCGGTGCTGGTCCACGAGCGGGTGCCGGGCGAGCCCGCCGCGGGGCGCTGCCGCTCCCGGCCCGACGTCTTCCAGCAGGCCAACCGCGGCGCCAACGCGCTGCTCGTGCGGGCCGCCCTCGACCTCTTGCGGCCCGACGGCGAGGAGGCGCTGGAGCTCTTCTGCGGCGCCGGCAACTTCACCGGGCCGCTGGCGGCACGCGCCCGCGGCGTGGCGGCCGTGGAGCAGCAGGGCCCGGCGCTCGAGCTGGCCCGCGCCGACCTGGGTGGCGGGACCGTGCGCTTCTTCGCCGGCGACGCCCTGGCGCTGGCGCGCGCCTTCGCCAGGGAGCGCGGCCCCTCGGCGCGCCGCTTTGCCGTGGCCCTGCTCGACCCGCCCCGCGACGGCGCCAAGGGGATCGGGCCGGCGCTGCGGGACCTCGGGGTGGCCCGGGCGGTCTACGTCTCCTGCGATCCGGCCACGCTGGCGCGCGACCTGAAGGGCTGCGTGGACGCGGGGTTCCGCGTCGACACGGTCCAGGGGATCGACCTGTTCCCGCAGACCCACCACGTCGAGGGGCTGGCGCTGGTCGTTGACTCCGAGTCTGCGGCGAAACGCCCCGATACGCCCCTCTAGGGGCGGCGTATCATCGACCCATCGAGCTCACCACGACGACGGGCCGCTCCGAGGGGGGATCTGAGCGGCGGCTCCAGCTTCCTCCACGGGTGGCCCTGGGTTTCGCGGCGGCGGTCCTCTGCCTGGTCGTCACCGTGGTGGCCACCACCTGGCTCGAGGCGACGCGCGACGAGGAGGCCCGCCTCGTCCAGCACACCACCGAGACGTTGCTGGCGCTCGAGGCGCTCGAGGGCGCCTTCCGGCTCTCGACCGCCTCTCTCGACGCCCACATGGGCACCGGCGCGGCCTGGGAGCAGGAGCTCGCGCTGCGAGCGCTCGACCGGGTGGAGCCCGCGCTGGCGCGGGTGGACCGGCTGGTCGCCGACGAGCCGCAGCAGCATGAGCGGGTCGGCCGGCTGGCGCCGCTCGTTCGCGCGGTGGCGGCTCGGGCCAGGCAGGTGCTCGCCAGCCTGGCGGCGGGCGACCGGTCCCGGGCCCAGGCCCTCCTCGGCGAGGTCGGGCCGGTCGAGCGGGTCGCGGTGGACGAGCTCTTCCGCGAGCTGGTCGACACCGAGGCGCGCCTCCTGGAACAGCGCTACACCACCTGGCGGCGGGCTTCCATCACCGGCGCGGTGGTGTTCGCCATCGCCGCCGCCGCCCTGCTGGTGCTCATCCTCCTGGCGGCCCGGCTGGTGCTCAGCGAGATCCGCGCCCGCGAGCGGCTCTCCGCCGAGCGGGCCGACATCCTGGCCCTGCAGCAGCAGCTCATGGCCATCGTGAGCCACGACCTGAGGAACCCGCTGGCCGCCATGAAGAGCGCCGCGGACCTCATCGTCCGCTGCGAGTCCATCGACGACGGCCACCGCGAGGACGCCCGGCGCGTCGTCTCCAATGCCCGGCGCATGGAGCGGCTCATCCGGGACCTGCTCGACTTCTCGCGCCTCCGGGCCGGCCAGGCGCTCCCCATCCACCCGGACCAGACCGACCTCGTCGAGGCCTGCCGGTGCGCCGTCTCCGACCTGGGGCGCGACGCCGAGGGGCGGGTCGCGGTGGAGGGGCGCGGTGACGTCTCCGGTTACTGGGACCGGGACCGGCTGGAGCAGGTGGTGGCCAACCTGGTCTCCAACGCCATCAAGTACGGCCCCGCCCCGCGACCGGTCCGCATCCTGGTGGACGCCACCAGCGACGAGGTGCGGCTCTCGGTGCACGACGAGGGTGGCGGGCTGCCCGCCGGCGCGCACGACGCCATCTTCGAGCCCTTCAGGCGCGGGGTGGCCGGCGACGCCCAGGAGACCCGCTCGGCCGGGCTGGGGCTCTTCATCGTGCGCCGCATCGCCGAGGCGCACGGCGGCGGGGTGACGGTGGACTCGGCGCCCGAGCGGGGCACCACCTTCACCGTCCGGCTGCCTCGCCGGCCAGCGCCAGGAGCCGCTCCGCCAGCGGCGGGTGGCTGAACCGCCAGGCGACGTACCACGGGTGCGGCCAGGGGTTGGCCAGGCCGTCCTCGGCGAGGTCCAGCAGGGCGGCGCCCAGCGCCTCCGGCCGCCCGGTCAGCCGCACCGCCTCGGCGTCCGCCTCCAGCTCCTGCCGCCGCGAGAGCCAGGCCTGCGCCGGCGCGAGCCAGAAGGCGAAGGCGCCGCTGCAGATGGAGACCAGCGCCAGCGCGGCATGCGGCGAGGGGCGGGCGAAGCCGAAGGCGGCGTAGAGCGGCGGCCACCCGAGCGAGAGGGCCAGCGCCATCAGCAGGGCGGAGGTCCCCGCCAGCCCGACCAGCAGCCTGGCGGTCAGGTGGCCGCGAGCATGGTGGCCGAGCTCATGAGCCACCACCGCCGCCACCTCGTCGGCACAGAGCCGCGACAGGAGCGTGTCGTCGAGGAGCAGGCGGGGGCGCCACAGGCCGCCCAGCATGGCGTTGGGCGGGCCACCGCGGCGCGAGGCCTCCACCACCAGGATGGCATCGGGCCTGAGGCGGGCCTGCACGGCCAGCGTCTCCAGCCGGTGGCGCAGCGGCCCGGGCGGGAGCGGCCGGTGCGGCACGAGTCGCGGCGCCACCAGCGTGGGCCAGAGACAGGCCACGGCCACCTGCGCCACCGCGAGCAGGCCGAAGAGCCAGAGCCACCAGGCCTCGCCGCCCAGGGTCATGACCGCGTGGACGGCGTAGAGGAAGGGGACGCCCATGGCCGCCGTGATGGCCCAGCCCTTCAGCCGGCTCGCCAGGAAGGCGCGCGGGGTGACGGCGGAGAGTCCGAAGCGCCGGTCCACCTGCAGCGCGCGGCAGGCGGCGAAGGGGAGGTCGCCGAGCCACATCAGCGCCGTGAGCACGCCGAGGAAGAGGACGAACTCGTGGCTCGAGGCGTGCCCGCCGGTGAGCACGTCGAGGCGGAGGTCGATCCATGGGAGCAGGCCGGAGAGCAGGAGCGTGAGCGTGAGGGCGGCCGAGGCGGCGGCGCGGCCGAGGGCGACCTTTCCGCTGGCCAGGGCGTAGGCGCGGGCTCGCTCCGCCACCTCCGGGTCGACCAACCCCTCCAGCGCCTCGGGCACGCCGCGCGAGCGGTGCGAGTGCCAGAGATTGAGCCCGCGGAGGCCGAGGTCGGCCGCCTGCTCGGCGGCGAAGAGCCCGACGAAGAGGGGGATGATCGAATGCTGCATACCTCCATGGGCGCGAGGCACACACCCGCTGTGACCAGCGCCGCTTGTGACAAGTGAGGGTGCGCTTTTCCCACGCCTGCGCCTTCAGAGCGGCAGGCCGGCCCGCGCCTTGGCGGTGAGGACGCGGCGTACGCTCTCGTCGAGTCGGGGTCCCAGCTCTGGACGGGAACGGACCAGGTCGGCCAGGACCCGGCGAGGGTCCGGCAGGTCCAGCCAGGCCACGGGCGCGGTCGTGAGGAGGAGATCGTTGCCGGCCAGGAAGGCTCGGCGCCAGAGCTCCTCCCGGTCACCTCCCGTGGCGACCAGCAGGCTCGGTACCGCCAGGTCATCGGTCACGGTGAGGAAGCCCGAGAGGTGGGCCCGGGCCACCAGCTCCGGGGAGAGGATGGCCGGGACGCCGCCGTAGGCGGTGAAGGCCACGTTGGCGAGCATGACGCCGGCGAGGTCGTCGCCGGCCGCCACGAAGGCCGCCTGGTGGCGCGCGATCTCCTGCGCGCTCCGCTCCACCAGGAGCAGCTCCTTGTCCGAGGAGCCCTCCACCGGGCCGTAGCCCGGGTAGTGCTTGCCGATGGCCAGGATCCCGGCGGAGGAGAGGCCGCGTGCGAAGGCGCGGGCCAGACGTGCAACCCGCACCGGATCGGTGCCGAGCGAGCGGCCCGTCTCGGCCATGAAGCCCCGGTCGGCCAGGTCCAGCACCGGCCCCAGGCTCACGTTGACGCCGAGCGCCCTGAGGTCGAGCCCGGCGCGCCGGCCCCAGGCCTCGGCCTCCCAGCCGCCTTCCTCGCCCATGTCGCGCGCCGAAGGGAAGGCGGAGAGCGTGCGCACGCCCTGGAACCGGTTGAGGTCGCCCCCCTCGAGGTCCACGGCCACCAGGAGCGGCACCGAGGAGCGCCGCTGCAGCCCTTCGACGCGGGCGCGGAGCGCCTCCGGGTCACGCAGCATCTTCCCCATCAGGAAGACGCCGCCCTGGTTCACCGGTCCGTCGCCGGCTGGGGGGTAGGCCATGATGAGCTGCGCCACCTTCTCTTCGAGCGTGAGCGCTGCGAGCCGGCGCTCGACGGCGGCCTGGGTGGCGGCCTGTCGGTCCGGGGCCCTGGGGCGGGTCGGTGCCCCTGACGGCGCGGGCCGCGGCGCCGGGGTGGCGCAAGCCGCGAGCGCAAGGACGAGCGCCGTGGCCGCGACGGGAGGTCTGCGCGGGTTTGAGGAGGCGGACAGCAGGGGCGGGGTCGGGGGTAGGGGCGGGGTCGGGGGCACTGCGGGAAGGGATGATGCACCCGGGTCGAGGTCGGGTCGAGGTCTCCCTCGACTCCGCGCCTTGGGCGCCACGCTCGGGATGGGCGGCCATGCTCCTGACGGGCCTCGTGGAGGTGCCGTGGCGGCCGGCCGGGTCTACACTCCCCACCGTGGAGGCCCGCTTCGTCGAGTTCGCCCGGCTGCTCCGGCAGAACGGGGTCCGCGTCTCGCCCGCCGAGGTGGGGGACGCGGTCCGTGCGGCGGCGCTGGTGGGGCTGGACGAGCGGGCCGGCCTGAGGGCGGCGCTGCGGGCCACGCTGGTGA
>JANNKC010000368.1:0-4293 GCA_031396105.1 Anaeromyxobacter sp. | reverse complement strand
GCGCATGCGCGGCTTCGTCACCGACGAGGCGGTGCTCATCGGCGTGGAGACCCGCACCAGCGCCCCGTGCCGCCTGGTCCGCGGCGACGACCTGGTCTCACCGGGGCTGGCGGGCGTCTATCCGTGCGGCGAGGGGGCGGGATACGCCGGCGGCATCGTCTCCTCGGCGGTGGACGGGCTGCGGGTGGCCGAGGCCATCGCGGTCGAGCTGGGGCCGCCCTAGCGGGCCATGCGCTACCTGGTCCGCGACGCCCACGGGCGCGAGCTCACGGTCCCCACGCTGGGCGACCTGGCGGCACTCCACCGCGCCGGCTTCATCTCCGACGACGACCAGGTGCGCCAGGAGCGGTCCGAGCGCTGGGTCCGGGCCGGCGAGATGCCGGCGCTGTCCGGCCGGCGCGACCGGCAGCGCGACCGGCGCTGGGTCTGGCTGGTGCTGCTGCTGGCGGCGCTGCTGGCGGGAGCGCTGGCCATCATCCAGGCCGGGCGCTGATGGCCAGATCGGCCGTCAGCGGCCGTAGTCGTCCTGCACCCGCACCACGTCCTCGACCTCCGGGGTGGAGACCTCCCAGACGTCGCAGTCGGTGAGGGCGCGCATGCGGTGGACGGTGCCGGGCTGGACCCGGAAGCTCTCGCCGACCTGCATCTCGTGGTCCACCAGCCGCTCCCCCTCCTGGAGCACCAGCACCATCCGGCCAGCGGCGAGGTGGATCGTCTCGTCCTTCTTCACGTGGTACTGGAGCGAGAGCTGGAAGCCCGCCTTCACGTGGAGCAGCTTGCCCACGTACTTCTCGGTCTGGGCCCACCAGAGCTCGAAGCCCCAGGGTTTCTCGACGCGCTTCGGCTGCTCGAAGGGGGTCATGGCGAGGACTCTAGCCTAGCGAGCGGCCACCACCAGCCCCTTGGAGCCGGTCTTGCCGGAGAAGGTCTTGAGGAACTTCTCGGCCTCGGGCTTGGACGCGAAGGCGCCGACGCGCACGCGGTAGAGGCGGCCCTTGCCGGCCACCTCGGCCTCCTCGACGCGCGCCGCGTACTCCTTGAGCTTGGCCGCCAGCCGGTCGGCCTCGGCCCTGGAGTTCGTGGCCACCACCTGGACGGCGAACGCCCCCTTGCCGGCGGGCTCGGCCCTGGCGGTGCTGCGGCTGGCCTCCGGCGGAGGGCTCGGCGTGGCCGCCGCCGGCGCGCTGGCCGGAGCCGCCGCGGGCGCCGCCACGGGCGCGGGCTCGAGCGGCGGCACGCGGTCCTTGGTGAGCCGGTCGTGGAAGGTCAGCGTGTCGGAGGGGATGGAGGGCGTGGGCGGCGGCTGGTCCAGCGCCGCCAGGGCGTCGCCGCGGGTGGTCTCGAGCTGCTTCACGGCGAGCTGCCGGCCGACGTTGAGGCCGAGCACGAAGACCACGCCCAGCAGCACCAGCGCGCCCACCACGATGGAGGCGATCTGCCGCCCGTCGAGCGACAGCTCCACCTTGTCCCGCATCCTGACGTTCTCGACCCCGTCCATGGCTCACCCGGACCCGCGCCGGCGGCGGCGGCGGCCCCTCGGCCGCGGCCGGCAGCGTGTCTCGGGCGAGTCTAGACCTCGACGGCGATATCGCCAGTTTCCGGCAGGTCCATCCGCTCCGGCGCGGAGACGCCCAGCACGGCCAGGCCGTTGGCGAGCACCTGCACCAGGGCGCGGCACAGGAAGAGCCGGGCCCTCGTGCGGGCCGGGTCGGAGCCAAGGACCCGCTCGCCGGTGCGCTTCCCCTGCGTGTACCAGGAGTGGAAGGCGCCGATGGTCTCCTGAAGGTAGAAGGCGACGCGGTGCGGCTCGAAGGCCAGGGCGGCGCCGGACAGCAGGTCCGGGAAGGCGGCGATGCGCCGGATGAGGTCCAGCTCCTCCGGCGTGGTGAGCGTGCGCGCGTCGGCGAGGTCGAAGGCGGGCAGCGCCAGCCCCGCCTCGGCCGCCTTGCGGAAGATGGCGTGGAGGCGGGCGTGGCCGTACTGGACGTAGAAGACCGGGTTGTCCAGGGTCTGCTGCTTGAGCAGCTCGATGTCGAAGTCGAGCGGCGCGTCGGAGCGGCGGGTGAAGAAGATGAAGCGGGCGGCGTCGCGCCCCACCTCGTCGAGCACCTCGCGGAGCCAGACCACGTTGCCGGCCCGCTTGCCCATCTTGACGGCCTCGCCGCCGCGGGTCAGGCTGACCATCTGGATGAGCACCACGTGCAGGTCGTCGCGCGAGTAGCCGAGCGCCTGCAGGGCCGCCTTGAGGCGGGGCACGTAGCCGCCGTGGTCGGCCCCCAGCACGTCGATGAGCAGCTCGGCCCGCTGCCGCTTCTCCCAGTGGTAGGCGATGTCGGCGCAGAAGTAGGTGGGCGTGCCGTCGGCCTTCCTGACCGGGCGGTCCACCTCGTCGCCGTAGGCCGAGGAGCGGAACAGGGTCAGGTCGTCGTCGGCCGTGACGCCCTCCTCGTCCGGCTGCGGGGGCGGGGGCGGCGCGCCGCCCTTCTTCGACTTGGGCGGCGGCAGCTTGCCCTGGTAGACCAGATCCCTGGCCTCCAGGTCCCTGATGAAGCGGTCCACCGTCCCCGACTCGTAGAGCGCCTTCTCCGAGGACCAGCGGTCGAACTCGATGTTGATGCCGGCCAGGTCGCCGCGGATCATGCCGAGGACGTGCTGCACCGCCCGATCGCGGAAGAGCGCCAGCCACTCCGCCTCCGGCAGGTCGAGGTAGCGGGCCCCCAGCTCCGCCTTCAGCCCCTCGGCGATCTCCCGCACGTACTCGCCGGGGTAGGCCTTGGGCGGGAAGACCACGCTGCGACCGTGCGCCTCCTGGTAGCGGAGGTGGACCGAGCGGGCCAGCGTCAGCACCTGGGCGCCGAAGTCGTTGACGTAGTACTCGCGCGTCACGTCGAAGCCGGCCCAGCGGAGCAGGCTCTGCACGCCGTCGCCGGTCACGGCGTTGCGGCCGTGGCCCACGTGCATGGGGCCGGTCGGGTTGGCCGAGACGTACTCGACGATGACCTTCCTGCCCTGGCCGGTGGCGGTGCGCCCGTAGGCGCCCCCCTCGACCACGGCCCGCTCCAGCGCCCGGAGCCACAGGTCGGCCGCCAGCCTGAGGTTGATGAAGCCGGGGCCGGCCACCTCGAGCGAGGTGACCTCGCCGGCGGTGTCCACGGCGCGGATGGCCTCCACGATGGCGGCCGCCAGCTCCCGCGGCGGCTTGCCGGCCTGCCTGGCCAGCACCATGGCGGCGTTCAAGGCGAAGTCGCCGTGCCTGGGATCGCGCGGCGCCTCCACCGCGAAGGGGATCTCGGCGGTGGGCCAGCGCCCCTCGGCGGCCCCGCGGGCCAGCGCGGCGCGGACGATCTCGATGACGCGATCACGGACCATAGGGCGGGTGGTCATACCGGGAGCGGCGCGGCCTCGCAAGGGGCGGGCCGGCGACGGCGCGAAGGGTGACGGGTGCGAAAAATGGACGGCGCCGCGTTCACCGGTAGCATCCCCGTCGATGGCGACCCGCCAGACGCTCCTGGTCATGACCGCGCTCGCCGTGGGCTGCGCGACCGGGAGCCCGCGGACCGCCGCCCACCTGCCCCCGCCCGCCCGGGAGAGCCGGGCCGGCACCCGAGACCCGGGTGCAGCCCGGCGTCCGTACCGCCCAGGGGCCCGGCCACGGCGCGTCCCGCGGCGCGCCCCCTCCCCCATGACGCCGCCGTTCGGCGTGCGGTGGAGACCGCCCGCGGGCTGCTCGGCCAGCGCGACATCGTGGTGGACGGCGTCCGCTACGGCGACGGCTGCGCGGCGCTGGTGCGGGCCGCCCTCGAAGAGGCGGGCCGCTCCCTGCCGCCCGGCGTCACCGACGTGGTCACGCTCCACGCACTGGCACGGCGGGAGAAGGCGCTCCGCAGGGGCAAGCCCTCCGCGGGCGACCTGGTCTTCCTCGCCGACCGCCCCGGCGGCCTGCCGGAGCACGTGGGGCTGGTGGAGCGCGTCGCCGCGGGCGGCACCGCCACCGTGCTGCACCGCACCAGCCGCGGCGTGGTCCGGCTGCGCGTCAACGGCGGCCAGCCCTGGAAGGCGCGCGGGGACGACGGCCGAATCCTGAACGACGTGCTGGTGGTCGGCGGCGGACGCGTCCCGGTGGGGCGGCTGCTGGTCGCCTTCGCCACCCTCCTCTAAACGACCGAGCACGAATCGAGATCACCCCGGACGCCCCGAGCGTAGGCGAGCCCAAGCGAGCCGGAGTCGAGGGGCCGCCCTTGGACGCGGGCCGTACCTCGACTCCGCGCCTGCTGCGCAGGCGCTACGCTCGGC
>JANNKC010000361.1:0-8783 GCA_031396105.1 Anaeromyxobacter sp. | reverse complement strand
GGAGCGGCTCCGGAGCCCGCAGGCCGCGGCCGACGTCTACCGTGAGGCGCTGGCGGTGGCCGCCCCCGACCAGCGGGCGCGGCTGCTGGCGCGGCTGGCGGCGGCCCTGGGCGAGGCGGGCGACGCCACCGGCCAGTCGGCCGCCCTGGCCGAGCTCTCGACCACCACCGACGATCCGGCCGAGGCCGCGCGCGCGGCCCGGGAGAGCGCGCGGCTGGCGGCCGGGCAGGGCGATCTCAGGGGCGCCGTGCAGCGGCTGGCCCAGGCCATCCAGGCCGACCCGGACGACGCGGCCGCGGTGCAGAGCCTGGAGGAGGCGCTGGGGGACGAGGAGCCCGAGGTGGTGCTGGCCGCGGCGCGCGCCCTCCAGCCGCTCTACGCGCTGCGCGGTGACGCCCGCGGGCGGGTGCGGGTGCTCGCGGCCCAAGCTCGTTGCCACGCCGACCCGGAGGGCCGGGCGGAGGCCTGGCGCGCCGTGGCCGAGGCGCAGGAGCGCGAACTCGGCTCTCCGGCCGACGCCCTGGCGGCCCTGTCCGCGGCGGCCCGGGAGCGGCCCGCCGACGCCGATCTGCGCCGCGAGCTCAGGCGGGTGGCCGATCTGGCCAAGGAGCCGGAGACCGCCGCCGGCGTGCTGGAGGAGCTGGCTGGCCTGCTGCCGCCCGCCGAGCGGCTGCCGGTGCTGCAGGAGCTGGCCGAGTGGAGCGAGCGGCGCCTGGAGGCCCGCGACCGCGCCGCCGCGGCCTGGGAGCGGGTCCGGGAGCTCTGCCCGGGCGACGCCGGTGCGCTCACCGCGCTGCGCCGCCTGCACCGCGCCGGCGAGCGGTGGCCGCAGCTCCTGATCATCTGCGAGGAGCTGGCCCGCCGCGCCGCCTCCCCGACGGCCCGGCAGGACCCGCTGCGCGAGCTGGCGGCGGTGGCCGAGGCCAAGCTGGCCGACCTGCCGCGGGCACTGGCCGCCTGGCGCGAGGTGGCGGCGCTGGCCCCGGGCGACCGCGACGTGGCGGCGGCCGTGGAGCGGCTGCTGGCGTCGCTGGACCGGCCGGAGGAGCTGGCCGAGGCGCTGGAGCGGCGGCTGGCGCAGGGCTGGGACGGCGAGGCCGCCTTCCGGCTCGGCGAGCTCCGGCGCACGCGGCTGGGCGACCCGGGCGGCGCGCTGGAGCTGCACGCCGAGCTGGCGCGGCGTGAGCCCGGCCGCACCGCGGCGCGCGAGGCGCTCTCCCTGCTGGCGGCGGTGCCCGGCCAGGTCGGGCGCGAGGCGCTGGCGGCCGCCGACGCCGCGCTGCGCGCCGCCGGCGATCACGCCCGACGGGTGGCGGCGCGCGAGGCCCGCCTGGCGGTGGTGGAGGACGGCGCCGAGCGCACCCGGCTCCACGCCGAGCTCAGGGCCATCCTGGAGCTGGACCTGGCCGATCCGGCCCGGGCGCTGGCCGCGGCGCGACGCGCCTTCCTGGAGGGCGGGGCTGCCAGGGACGAGGCCGAGGTGGAGCTGCGCAGGCTGGCCGCCGCGCAGGGGCACCTCGGCCTGCTCGCCGACGCCTACGAGGCCGCCGCCGCCCGGGGCGGCGACGAGGCCGGCGCCTTCCTCAGGCGTGGAGCGCGGGTGAGGGACGCCGAGCTCGAGGACGGGCCGGCGGCCATCCAGGCCTGGCGCGGGGTGCTGCAGGGCGCGCCGGAGGATGCCGAGGCGCTGGAGGCGCTGGAGCGGCTCTACGCGGCGGCGGAGGCCGGGCGTGAGCGGCTCGACATGGCGCGGCGGCGCGCCGAGGTGGCGGCCGGCCCGGCCCGGGTGCCGGCCCTGTGCCACGCCTCCGAGATCGCGCAGCTGGTGGGGGACGCCGAGGCCGAGGTGGCGCTGCTCGGCGAGGCGCGCGCCTTGGCGCCGCGCGACGCCCACGTGCTCGCGGCGCTCGAGGAGGCCCTGGCCCGGGCCGGGCGCACCGCCGACCAGGTGGAGGTGCTCTCGGCCCTGGCGGACGTGACCGGCGAGACCGACCCGGCGGCGCGGCTGGCGCTGCTCCTCAGGCGCGCCGGGCTGCTGGAGCAGGCCGTGGAGGCGCACCGGCCGGTGGAGGCCTACGCCGCCATCCTGGCGGAGTGGCCGCGCCACGAGTGCGCGGTGGCCGGGCTGGAGCGGCTGCTGGCCCGTCCCGACGCCCGTGCGCCGGCGCAGCGGATCCTGGAGGACGGGCAGCGGGTGGCGGGCGATCCCGGCCGGCTGGCGCAGCTGCTCGAGATCCGGATGGAGGGCACGCCGGAGGTGCACCGCGCCGGGCTGCTCGCCGAGATCGCGGCGCTGCGCGAGCGGGCCGGAGATCCGGCGGCGGCCTTCGCGGCGCGGCGGCGCGCCTTCGAGGCGGCCGTGGCGGCGGGGCAGGACGACCCGACGGCGCGGGCCGAGCTGGAGCGGCTGGCCGCCGACGCCGGGGCCTGGCCGGCGCTCGCCGAGGTCTACCGGGCGGCGCTGCCGCGCCTGCCCGCGGCCGCGGCGCTGGAGCTGCGGCGGCGGCTGGCCGGCCTCTGCGCCGATCGGCTCGGCGAGCTGACCCAGGCGGCGGACTGGTGGGACGAGGTGGCGGCGGCGGCCCCTGGACCGGAGCCGCTGGCGGCGCTGGTGCGGGTGCGGCGCCGGCAGGGGGCGAAGCGGGAGCTGGCGGCCGCGCTGACGCGGCTGGCCGACGCCACGCCGGCGCCCGCGGCGATGAAGGACCTACTCTTCGAGGTGGCCAAGATCATGGACGAGCAGCTGGCAGACCGCGAGGGCGCCATCGCGGCGTTCCGCAAGATCCTGGCGATCGACCCCGAGGACCCCAACGCGCTGCGCCTGCTGGGGCGGCTGCTGGGCGCCGCCGAGCGGTGGGAGGAGCTGGCGGCGGTGCTGGAGCGCGAGGCCGCCGCCGCGGAGGCGCGGCCGGAGTACGTCGCCGAGGCCGCCGAGCTGCGCCACCGGCTCGGGCGCATCCGCCAGGTCCGGCTGGCCGACGCCGCCGGGGCGCTGGCCGCATTCCGGGCGGCCCTGGAGCGCTCGCCGCGCCACCCGGGCACGCTCTCGGCGCTGGAGGAGCTGGCCCGCGGCAGCGGCGCCGCGGCGGTGCAGGCGGCCCTGCTCCTCGAGCCCATCTTCGCGGGCGAGAACGAGCACGCCAAGGTCATCGAGCTGCTGGAGGCGCGCATCCAGAACGAGACGGCCCCGGCGGCACGCGCCGCGCTGCTGCGCCAGGTGGCGGAGCGGTACGGCCACCAGGTGCGCAACGTGGAGCTGGCCTTCGTCACGGCCGGGCGGGCCCTGGCGGCCGCGCCGGATGCGATGGAGTCGCTGGCGCTGGCGGTGGGCTTCGGCCTGCAGGCCGGGCTCAGCGAGGAGCTCTCGGCGCTGCTCGCCGAGAACGTCGACCGGGCCCACGACCCATCCGTCCGCGCGGAGTACCAGCGCCACCTGGCGCGCCTGGAGCAGGATCCGTCCAGGGCGGCCGAGGCCTGGCAGCGGCTGCTGGACATCGACGGGCAGGACCGCGAGGCCTCGGCCGGGCTGCTGGCCGCCCTGCGCGGCGGCGGTGACGCCGAGGCGCTGGAGAAGGCGCTGCGGCGGGAGCTGGCGCTGGAGGGGGCGCCGGCGGCGCGGGCCCGGCTGCTGGCCGACCTGGCGGCGCTGCAGGACGAGCGGCTCGGAGACGGGGCCGGCGCGGTGGCCACGCTGAAGCGGCTCCTCGAGATCACGCCGTCCAGCCGGGACGCGCTGGCGCGCCTGGACCGGCTCTGCGGCACCGGTGAGCGCTGGGTCGAGCTGGGCGACGTCCTGACCCGCGAGGTGGAGGCGGCGCGGGCTGCCGGCGACGAGGCGGCGCTGCTGCCGCTGCGCTACCGGCTGGGCGAGCTCAAGGAGGCCAGGCTGCACGATCGCGAGGGCGCCCTGGCCCTCTACGAGGAGGTGCTGGCGGCCCGGCCGGACCACGCCGAGACGCTGGCCCGCCTGGAGGCGCTCATCGCCAAGGACCCCTCGAACGGGCGCGCCGCCCAGGCGCTGGAGACGGCCTACGCGGCCACCGGCAGCCACGCCCAGCAGGCCGCCGCGCTGGAGATGCACGCGTCGGAGCGGCCCGATCCGCTGGAGCGCAAGGCGCTCTGGATCCAGCTGGCCGACCTGCGCGAGCACTCGCTGCAGGAGCCCGAGATGGCCTTCCTGGCCCTCTGCAAGGCCTTCCGCGAGGACCCGGCTGACCGCGAGGTGCGCCAGCGGCTGGAGGCGCTGGCGGAGCGCAACGACCACGGCGAGGAGCTGGCGGCGCTCTACCAGGACGAGGTGGACCGGCTGGAGCCGGCCGCCATGGCCGAGGTCTCGCTGGTGCTGGGGCGGCTCCACGAGGGGCCGCTGGCCGACCCGGCGCCCGCGGCGGCCTTCTTCAGGCGCGCCCTGGCGCTCGATCCGGGCGCGGCGCCGCTGGCGCTGCCGGCGCTGGAGCGGCTCTACCAGCGGCTGGAGAGCTGGCCGGAGCTGGCTGACGTGCTGCAGGCCCAGGCCGACGCGGCCGCCGGGGCCGAGCGGGTGGGGCGCCTCTTCCGGCTCGGGCAGCTCTGCCTGGAGCGGCTCGCCGCGCCGGACCGCGCCGCCCAGGCCTACGAGGGGGCGCTGGAGGTGGACGCGGCGCACCTGCCGTCGCTCCAGGCGCTGGAGGTGCTCTACGAGGCCGCCGGCCGGCGCCAGGACCTGCTGCGGAACCTGCACGCGCAGCGGGCCGCGGCGCAGGACGGCGCCACCAGGGAGCGGCTGCTGGCCAAGCTGGGCCAGCTCACCGCCGAGGCGGGCCGGCCCGAGGAGGCCGTCGCGCTGTGGCGCGACCTCATGGCGCTGCGCCCGCGCCACGAGCAGGCGCTCGCCGCGCTGGAGCCGCTGCTGGAGCAGCAGGAGCGCTGGCCGGAGCTGGCCCAGCACCTGCGGGTGCGGCTCTCCGCCACGGTGGATCGGCGCGAGGTGGCGCGCCTCAACGACCGGCTGGGCTGGGTCATGGGCGTCAAGCTGGGCGACGCGGCCATGGCCATCCAGTCCTACAAGGCGGTGCTCGACTCGGACCCGCGCAACCGCGGCGCCCTGGAGGCGCTGCGCGACATCCACGCGGCGCAGGGCGACGTGGAGTCGCTGGCCGGCGCCTACCGCCGGCTCATCCCGCTGCAGGAGGACGCGGCGGGCGTGAAGCAGGTGCGGCTCGACCTGGCCGAGGCCCTGCTCAAGGCCGGGCAGAAGACCGAGGCCATCGAGCAGGGGAAGCGCGCCTTCGACATCGAGCCGCACACCGCCGAGGAGCTGGTGCGCATCGAGCGGGTCTTCGGGGCGGCCGGTGCCGCCGCCGACGGCGTGCGGGCCGCCGAGGCTCGCGCCGCGCTGCTGGCCGCGCAGGGCGGGCCGGCCCAGGCCGTGCCGGCCTGGCTGGCGGTGGCCGAGCTGTGGAAGGCGCAGAAGCGGCCCGACGCGGCGACCACCGCGCTGGAGAAGGTGCTGGAGCTGGAGCCGGGCAGCCGGACCGCCTACCTGCAGCTCCGCGAGCTCCACGCCGCCGGCGGGCACTGGCGGGACTTCGCGCGGGTCTGCGACCTCTTCGCGCCGCAGGTGACCGACCCGGCCGAGCGGGTGGCCCTCCTGAAGGAGGTGGCCGGCGTCCACGAGAAGCGGCTGGGCCAGAAGGAGATGTCCTTCCTGGCCTGGTGCCGCGCCCTGGCGGAGGCGCCGGGCGACGCCGAGGCGCTGGACGAGGCGGAGCGGCTGGCGCGGGAGACCGAGGCCATCGAGGAGCTGGCGGCGGTGCTGGAGCAGGTGGCCGAGGATGGGCGCGGCCTGGTGCGGGCGCGGCTGCTGCTGCGGCTCGGCGCGCTGCGCGACGAGGTGCTGGACGACGCCGAAGGGGCCGAAGCGGCCTTCCGGCGCGCCCTGGAGGCCGATCCGGCCAGCCCGGAGGCGCTCGACGCCCTGACCACCCTCTTCAAGAGGCGCGGGCGGGTGCGCGATCTCGTCATCGCGCTGGAGCAGAAGCTGGAGGCGGCGGCCGGGCTCGACGAGAAGAAGGTGCTCCTGCTGGAGGTGTCGCGCCTCTACGACGGCGAGCTCCACGACGTGGACGAGTCGCTGGCCGCGCTCAAGCGCATCCTCGAGCTGGACGGCGGGGACCCGCAGGCCATCGAGGCGCTGGCCGCCCTCTACCGGCGCGAACACCGCTGGGGCGAGCTGGCCGCGGTGCTGGCCCGGGCCCGCGACCTGGCGGCCGACGACGCCGCCCGCATGGGCTGGCAGCTCCAGATCGCCGCGCTCCACGAGAACGAGATCGGCGACGACGAGGCGGCGGTGGAGGGCTACCGCACCGTGCTCGGGCTGGACGACCAGCACCGGGAGGCGCTGGCCGGCCTGGAGCGGCTCTACACCAAGCTGGACCGCTTCGCCGAGCTGAACCGCGTCTACGAGCGGCAGGTGCAGCTCTCCGACGACCCGGCCGAGCAGGGGCGCATCCTGGCCAAGAGCGCCGGCATCTTCGAGGAGAAGATGCAGGACCTCTCCCGGGCCGCCACCCAGAACGAGGCCATCCTGGGGCTGGACGGCGGCAACCTGGGCGCGGTCAAGGCCCTCAGCCGGCTCTACCGGCAGCAGGGTGAGTTCGAGAAGCTGCTCTCGCTCATGGAGCACCACCTCAGCCTGGTGGGCGATCGCAAGGAGCAGGTGGCGCTCATGGTGGCCACCGGCGAGATCTGGTGGAAGGAGCTCTCCCGCGTCGACCGCGCCGAGCAGATCTTCGGCCAGGCGCTGCAGCTCGAGCCCGAGTCCCGCCAGGCGGTCTCGGCGCTGGGGCAGCTCTACGAGCGGAGCGGCAACTGGAACCTGGCGCTCGACATGCTGCGGCGCGAGGCCCGCATCGCGGGGGCCAGCCGGGACGCGGTCGAGCTCTATGTGCGCATCGGGGCCATCAACGAGGACATGCTGCAGGACGCCGGGGCCGCCAAGGAGGCCTACGGCAAGGCGCTGGCGCTGGACCCGGGCTGCCTGCCCGCCGTCCGCGCCATGAAGGGGATCCACGAGCGCGAGCGGAACCGCGACGGGTTCCTGGAGATGCTGGTCGCCGAGGCGCGCTACGCCGAGGACGAGGAGAAGAAGGCCATCCTCTTCACCGAGGTGGGGCGGATCCACCAGGAGGAGCGCGACGACCGCGAGGGGGCGGCGCGCGCTTACGAGGAGGCGCTCAAGCGCCAGCCGGAGCACCTGCCGGCGGCCCGCCCGCTCTCCGACCTCTACGTGGCGGCGCAGCGCTGGGCCGACGCGGAGCGGGTGCTGGACGCCATGGTGCGCACCCTCGCCGGCGGCGGCGACGCCAGGGAGCTGTGCCGGCAGTCCTACCGGCAGGGCTACGTGGCGGAGAAGCTGGGGAACCGCGAGAAGGCGCTGCTCGGCTACCGGCGCGCCTACGAGCTCGACGCCACCTACCTGCCGGCGCTGGAGGGGCTGGGCAACCTGCTGGTGGCCGAGGGGCTGCTGGAGGAGGCCCTCAAGGTCTTCACCGCCATCATCATCCACCACCGCGACAGCTTGACCGACCTGGAGGTGGTGGAGACGCACTGGCAGATCGGCGAGGTGGCGTCCAAGCTGGGCCAGGCCGATCGAGCCGCCGGCAGCTTCAAGAAGGCGCTGGAGATCGACCAGGGCCACGAGCCGTCGCGCCGCAGCCTGATCCGGCTGCTGGAGGCGGCCGGCGACCACGAGGCGGCCGTGGAGCAGCGGCAGCGCCTGCTGCCGGTGCTGGAGGGCCTGGCCCGGTTCGACATGTTCGTGGCCATCGGCAAGGCCTGCCGCGAGCAGCTGCAGGACCCCTACCAGGCCATCGACGCCTACCTGGGCGCCTCGCGCATCGACCCCACCGACCTGCCCGTCACCGAGGCCCTGCTGGCCCTCTACCGCGAGACACGGCAGGGCCAGAAGGCGGCCGACGTGCTGGCCCAGATCATCGCCCGGCCCGAGGTGCAGGCCGACGCCCCGCGCGCCGCCAGGCTCCACGTGCTGCTGGCCGAGATCCTGCGCGACGAGGTGAAGGACGAGGCGGCCGCCCTGGCCCAGTTCGAGAAGGCGCTGGACCTCAACCCGCGCCTGCCGCAGGCCTTCGCCGCCGTCGAGGAGGCCCACACCCGGGCCAAGCGCTGGCCCGCGCTGGAGCAGGCCTACGTGCGCATGATCCAGCGGCTGCCCAAGTCCCCGGATGCGGCCCAGGCCCGCCTGGCGCTGTGGCGCACGCTGGGCGAGATCTACCGCAACGTGCTGAAGAGCGACGACGGCGCGCGCACGGCCTACCAGGTGGTGTCCCGCGCCGATCCGGAGGACGCCGTGTCGGTGGAGCTCTACGCCGACCTGGCGGCCCGCGCGCCGGGCCAGGAGGGGGAGGCGGTGCTGGCCTACCGCCAGCTCCTCAAGCTCTCGGCCAAGCCGCAGAAGGCGCTCACCGCGCTGGTGGGGCTGCACGCCGCGCGCAAGGAATACGACCGGGCCTACGGCGCGGCCCAGGTGCTGGCCCACCTGGTGGGCGGGGCCAGCCAGGAGGAGCTGGCGGTGGTCTCGCGCCTGCGCAAGTACGCCCGCGACCAGGCCAGCCGGCCGCTCGACGACGCGCTGTGGGGGCGCCTGCTCCACGAGCGGGCCAGGGGGCCGCTGGCCGACCTGATGACGCTGCTGGCGCAGCACGCCCGCCCCATGTTCGTCCAGACGCCCAAGGAGCTGGGGATCAACGCGAAGAAGGAGGAGATCGACGTGGCCGGGTCGATGC
>JANNKC010000343.1:0-3313 GCA_031396105.1 Anaeromyxobacter sp. | reverse complement strand
AGGACGCGCTCGGCGCGCGCCGCCGCCCGGACGAGGCGCAGGATGCGTTCGGACTCGGCCGCGGTCAGGCGGCCCGCCTTGCGGCGCTGCAGCGAGCGCGTGCTGAGGCCGAGGACCCGCTCGACATCCCGGAGCGAGAGGTGGAGCGCGGCCGTGGCCTTCTGGAACGAGGGAAACGGAAGCCCGCTCCTGATGAGCGCGATGAAGGCGGCTTCGGTGTCCGGGGTGCTTCCCAGCGCCCGCTTTCCTCCGAGGAGCTCGATGATCCGGTCGGCTTCAGACATGGACACCTGGCCGGCGCCGGCGTGCGGCACCTGTCGTCATATAACGCGCCGAACGCCGCAGCGCCATCGCCGGCCCTGCCTGGGGTACACCCCGGACGTCCCGAGCGTAGGGGTGCGCAGCACCCCGAAGTCGAGGGGCGCCCCCTCGACTCCGCCTGCCCTGAGCGTAGCCGCGCAGCGGCGTAGTCGAAGGGCTCGGGGCGTCCGGGTGGTCGTGAGCCTGCAGCGGGAGAACGATTGCAAGGCGCTCAAGAAGGCTCGGGGGGGAGCTCCATCAGCTCGGCCGCAGCAGGGTCGCGCCGAGCCGCTTGGCGAAGCCCACGTCGTTGGTGAGCACCTCGGCGTCGAGCGCCAGCCCCGTCCCGGCGATGAGGGTGTCGCCCAGGTCCGGCTTGACGCCGCGCGCCTCCAGCGCGCTCCAGAGGGCAGCGGCCGTCTCGGCTCCCGGCCGGTCCAGGTCCAAGATGGTGACCGTGTCGAGGAAGTCGCTCCAGAACCTGTGCCACGCCGTCGGCAGCTTCGGCGAGCGGAGCAGCTCGTGGATCGTCACGGTGGCGACGGCCAGCTGACCCGTGGCGAGCAGATCGGCGACCGTCTGGAGCGCCAGCGGGTCGCCCCGCTCCACCCCGACGAGGCTCCAAGCAGGGCGATCCAGCAGCGCAATCCAGCCGGCTCGCGGCAAGGCGCTCCGACCGGAGCTACCGCGCGGGCGAGATCGCGACAAAACGGATGTCGAGTGCCAGGTGGAGCGCCGCCGCAATTCGACTGAGCTGGCCAAGGCGCGGCTCCACCGACCCCGCCTCGAGGCGAGCGATGTTGGGCTGGCTGGTTCCGATGGCGCGCGCAAGCGCCACCTGGGTCAGCGAGCGCCGCTCGCGCGCCTCACGGATGGCGGTCGCCAGGGCGCGCCGGGCCGCCGCACTCTTGTACGCGATGGCGAACTCAACGTCGGCCGCACCGCGGCGGACGATGTAGTCGCTGATGGTCTCCGTACTGACGTACGGGTTGATCTTCCGGGTCGGCTTCTTGGTCTTGGTCTTGGCCATATTCATGGCGGCGCTGCTCATATATCAGATGCGATATGGCACGTCACGCCCGTCCCGCCGCTGGCGAGGCGCACTCGCCCCCGAATGCGGCGAGGAGCGCGAAGTCGTTCCCCGTCGAGAGGCCGAGCTTCTTGCTTCACTCGCCCGAGCGCGACCGAGGCGTCCGCGACGCTAGCCGTAGACCGCGTGTTCGATGCGCCCCAGCACGCCGACAACGCGCTTGGCGCCGAACTCGGTGTCGAGGAGCTGAAAGGGCGACAGCAGCTAGCTCGCCTCGGGATCCCGAGAGCGGCGAGCTCGTCGCAGAGGTCATTCGCGAGCGCGGGGTCGAGCTGGAGGCGCGGGCGTGCAAGGACCTCACGGTACTCGGCGAGGATGGCGGCGCTGTAGACGAGGGTGATCGTACCCGTGAGTATGAGGTCGACGACGAGTGCCGGGTTCCCGTCCTCGTTGCGAAGGGCGGAGACGACCACGTTGGTGTCGAGGACGACCCTCATGCGGACTTGCGCCGGCGCCTCTTCCGCACGGCGCGGATCTCGTCTTCGATGTCTGCGGACGTGAGCGGGGACGCAGAGCGGGCCTTTCGCCGAAGCGCCTGGGCGACTCGAGTACGTCGGGTGTCGACCTGGCCCTCGCTGGATGCGAAGAGGGCGGCGAGGCCGAGGCCGAGGAGCACCCCGATCCCGAGGCTCGTGAGATTCGTGCCGGAGAACTCGAACCGTTCCTGCTTGAAGTTGCAGGCCGTGCACTGCACCCGCTGGTAGCCCACTGTGACGAGCTCGACCTCGGACTGGCAGCGGGGGCAGCGGGGGGGAGCGAGGAGCTGCTCGGGAACCCGGAGCGCTCCGGTGAGCGCGTCCCCCTTGGCGAGGAGGGCGTTCTCGTAGGCCCACTGCGGGATCTTGACGGTCTTCCAGTTCATGGCGGTGCCACTTATTACACCTATTCTACCTGCGGCGGTCGCCGAGGACAACCCTCGGCCCGGCCCGGCCTGCGCCAGCAGCGCCCCGTGGACTACCCCGCCGCTGGCGACGCCACCTCCCGCTCCGCCTCGAGGCAGCGCGCGCGGAGCATGGCCAGAACCCGCTCCACCACCGGCGCAGGTCCGAGCGCGACCTCCTGCTCGGCGGCGAGCGCGGCGGCCGCGGCCGGGAGCGAGGCGGCCAGCTGGGCGACCGTCTCCAGCACCAGCCGCGGCCCGATCTCCACCTGGCCGGCGAACCGCTCCCAGTGCCGGCGCCGCAGCCACGCCGGCCGCGCCTCGCCGCCGATCTTCATCGCCAGGTTCTCCGTGAGGTCAGGGTAGGCCGCCGTGCAGAGCAGGTCGTAGAACGGGGCCAGCCGGACGCCGCCCGCCTCGTGCAGCAGCGAGAGGTTCTTGGCGTGACCGTCGGCGTTCTGGAGCAGCGCGTTGAACACGGTCCACCGCAGCAGGGCGCGGCGGTCCACCGCGGGGCTGGTGGAGTGGCGCT
This sequence comes from Anaeromyxobacter sp., assembly GCA_031396105.1. Classification (GTDB taxonomy): domain Bacteria; phylum Myxococcota; class Myxococcia; order Myxococcales; family Anaeromyxobacteraceae; genus JADKCZ01. Next base: position 511 of record JANNKC010000343.1, on the reverse strand, counting down.
CCAGCGCGGCGAAGACCTCGGCCAACCCCGGCCCGCCCTCGTTCTCGTACTTCGCCTCCGGTGAATGACCCAGCGCCTGGCAGAGGTCCTCGGCGTGGCGCCGGACGATCGCGCCGTCGGGCCCGGCCTGCCGGTCGAACCGCTCGACCACGTAGACCGGCCTTGGCCCCGGCCGCACCCAGGAGCGGGGCACGGGGAGGCCCGCCCGCCCCGCGAGCGCCATGCAGAAGGCCTCGTTGCGGACGCTGCCCTCGACGCCCGGGAGCTCCGGCTTGACGACGTGCGTGGTGGGGAAGCTCCCCCGAGCAATGAAGACGCGGCCGCCCTCGATCCGGACCGGAAGCTTTCCCTGGGCTCCCGCCAGAGAGAATCGTCGAAGGGCGGCTCACGGAGCGGCAGGGAGAGCGAGAGCGGCGCGGCGCCCTGCCGGACCAGGTGGTCGGCGTCGTACTGGAAGCCGAGCCGTCGCCCGTCCGTACCGCGCAGGCGCCCGACCCGCGCCTCGCCCAGC
>JANNKC010000339.1:0-2031 GCA_031396105.1 Anaeromyxobacter sp. | reverse complement strand
GAGGTAGGCGCTGGTCAGCTTGACGACGAGCGCCGTGAGGTCGAGCCCCTTCCGGTCGGCGTCCGCCCGGAGCCTCGCCACCAGCTCCTTCGGCATCCTGAAGGTCTGCATGACCTTCTCGGTCGTCAGCATGTCCTGCCCGGTCACCGCCGCCTTCCTCGCTGCCATCGCTCGCCCCTCCCGGTCCGTCCGTCAGCCCGATGACTAGCATTATGTATAGACACGCTCGATGCCCGCCGGATTCCGAGGCCTTGGCCGCGCGCCTGCCAGGCCCAAAGGACTTCGGGTTCTCTTGGTGGTGGTAGGTGCACTTGACGGCTGTATCCGATGGGATACATTCGCGCGGTGTTCACGGTCCGCCTCACCGAGGAGTTCCAGGCGTGGCTGGACGACCTCGCCGACCAGCGAGCCCAGGTCCGCATCGCCGCCCGGCTCCGCCAGGCCGAGGCCGGGAACCTGGGCGACTGGGCCTCGGTCGGTGGAGAAGTGTCGGAACTGCGGGTTCACTTCGGGCCGGGGTACCGCCTCTACTTCACGCGACGGGGCGGGATCCTGATCGTCATGCTGGCAGGCGGGGACAAGGGCTCTCAGGCCCGGGACATCAAGCGGGCGCAGCGCATCGCCACGGAGCTGAAGGAAGAGCCATGAAGAAGAAGACGAACAAGCCAAGCCGCAAGCTGCTGCCGTTCGACGCGGCGCGCTACCTCACCGACGACGCCGCGGTGGCCGAGTACATGAACGCAGTCCTCGAGACCGGCGACGCGGACCTGCTCCTCATGGCGCTCGGCGACGTCGCCCGGGCCCGTGGGATGGCCCAGGTCGCCAAGGACACCGGGCTCGGTCGCGAGAGCCTGTACAAGGCGCTGGCGCCGGGCGCCAAGCCGCGGTTCGACACCGTGCTCAAGGTGGCGCGGGCCCTCGGCGTGAAGCTCACAGCCGCTCCGCGTTAGGGCAGCTCGGGCCCCGAGCCCCGCAGCGCGCTCCACGCGACGGCGATCCAGGTCGTCTCCGCTGGCTCATCGACCCGATAGAAGAGGACGTAGGGTGTGCCGCGCAGCCGCCAGGTCCGGTACCTCGGGTCCCGTGAGTAGGGCGGGCCGAGGCCAGGATGCTCGGCCATCGCGGAGACGGCGGTCTCGAGCGCGTCCTCGACGCGCACCCGCGACGACGGCCGGTTCTGGCTCCACCAGGCCGCGAGCGCCAGGAGCTGCCGTCGCGCCGTCGGGGAGACCTCGACCTTCACCTCGCGGCCCGGAGCTCCCGGAGGACGTCCGCTGCCGGGACGGACTTCCCGGCAGCGATCTCCTCCTCGGCCTGCCAGAGGGAGGCGTGCAGCCTGGCGCGCTCGTCGTCGGAGAGGTCCTGGAGCGGCTCGACCTTGTCCATGCTCGCGTACGGATCGCTCGCGTCCCGCAGGTACTCCAGGTACCGCCGCGCCGCCTGCTCCTCGCTGGCGGGCAGCGCGTCGACGAGGGCGTGGAGATCCTTGCGGGCCGCGTTGCTCATGCGGGAATCCTAGCGAGCCAGGCTCCGGACCGCCACCCCGGCCCCCCGAGGGCCGGATGGTCGCCCCCGTCGACCGCGGAGAGCTGCGGATCCCGCGGCCTTGGCCACGCGCCTACCAGGCCTGAAAATCCCCGTGTCCCTGGTTCGATTCCGGGTCCAGGCACTGACATCTCGCTCGAACATCAGAGGCCCTCGGGACTGCAAAGTCCCCGGGGCCTCGACGTCTTCTGGGGTGGGGTGCGCGGTCGCCGGCTGGTAGGTCGCGGCGCACGTTGCGCCAGGCCGTGAACAGGACCCCCTCGGTGCCGCCGGCGTGCTCGAGCGCGTCGGCGAGCAGCGAGCGCTGTGCCGGGCTCACGATCGGCACGGTGCGGAAGCGGGTCTTCCGCTTGGTGCCGCGCAGGAGGACCGTCGCCAGCCCCTCGCCCACGTCCTCGTGTCGGGCCAGCTCGGTCTCGCGCCAGCAGGCCGAGGTCGAGAAGATGAAGGCCACACGCGCGGCCCGGTCCGGGAGCAGCTCGCCCA
>JANNKC010000418.1:0-9099 GCA_031396105.1 Anaeromyxobacter sp. | reverse complement strand
TCGTTCGGTACGCCCGGCTCCCAGCCGCTGTCGGTCGGGACCGGCACCGCGCTGCCCCTGTCGCTGACGCGTTCGTTCTCGTCGCTGGTGCTGCCGCCCGACGCCTACACGGTCGGTCTGTGCGGCTGCATCCACACCCTGACGGACGCCTGGACCATCGACTGGAGCGTTCTCACCGTCTCCGTCGTGCAGGAATAGGGGGCCGCCATGGACAGGTCTCCCAGGTCCAGCGCGTCGCCGTCGACAGCCCGCCCCGGCGTGCTCGTCGCCTCCCTGACGGCGCTGGCCACGCTGCTGGCCTTCGCGGGCGGACGCTGGGCGGCCGACTCCGCCGCGCCGGCGGGCCTCACGCTCACGGACCGCGCCCCGGCGCCGGCGTCCCATCCGCCGGCGTCACACCCCCCGGAGGACGGCGCGGCATGGCGCTCGCCGGCCTCCGGGGAGCAGTGGCTGGCGCCCCCGCCGCAGGCCGCGGCTCCCGTCGAGCTGGCGCCCCAGGGCCGGCCCACGCCGGCGCTGGTGACCCGGGTGGCCGAGGAGGCCACCCGGGGGCTCGAGAGCGCCCGCGCCGAGATCCTGGCCCGCTGCGTCCCGTCCGGCGCGCTCCCGGGCGGCCAGCCCAGCGCCCGCTTCACCTTCAACGTCACCTTCGACGCCAATGGCCGTGAGATCGCCCGGGGCATCAGCGAGGACCGCCGCGCCCGGGCTCCCGAGGTGGCGGGCTGCCTGCGCCGCCTTCCCCTCGGCACGCTCCGGGTCACCGCACCCGGCGCCAACGTGGGCGTCCGCGTCGCCATGAATCTGCCGTAGCGAGGTCTCACCGCTGTCCCGCAGGACCCACACGTGCCGCGTAACGGCGGCCAGGAGGTCGTCCATGATTCGCGAATACGTTTCCCGTCACCCCCACGCTCGGAGGTCCGCCGCGCCGCGCGCCTCCGGCTCCTTGCTCAAGGCTGCGCTGGTGGCCGCCGCGCTCGCGGTGGTCCCCGGCTGCTCCAGCGACACCGACGAGGCGCGCCGCAAGGGGCGCGACACCGCCGCCGGCGCCACCCCGCAGGCCGCCATCGCGCCGGTCGGCCAGGGGTTCAACCTCAACGCCTCGGACATCCGCTTCATCCGCCAGCAGATTCGCATCGCCGAGGCCCACGCGGCCGGCGGCGCCCTGCTGGGCCCCGGGCCGGACCAGGTGGCGCACCCCGCGCTCCCCAATGGCCTCCGGACCGTGGACGGCTCCTTCAACAACCTCATCCCGGGCCAGGAGCGGTTCGGCTCGGCGGATCAGCTCTTCCCTCGCCTGGCCCCACCGAACTTCCGCCCGGCCGAGAGCGGCACCTCCTACACGCAGAAGAAGGGGCTGGTGTTCGACTCCCACCCGCGCACGGTGAGCAACCTCATCGTGGACCAGACCCTCGGGAACCCGGCCGCCGTGGTGGCCGCCGGCGCCGGGGCGGTGCCGGACGCCTCCGGGACGCTCTTCATCCCGAACGTGGCGCCCGACGTCGGCCTCTCGGCCCCCTACAACTCCATGTTCACGCTGTTCGGCCAGTTCTTCGACCACGGCCTCGACCTGCTGACCAAGGGCGGCGGCACGGTCTTCATGCCGCTCCAGCCGGACGACCCGCTCTTCGTGGTGGGCAGCCCGACCAACTTCATGGTGCTGACCCGCGCCACCAACCAGCCCGGGCCCGACGGGGTCGTCGGTGACAACCCGGCCACGCCCCAGGACGAGAGCGCCGACGACGTGCAGGAGTCGACCAACACCACCACCCCGTTCGTCGACCAGAACCAGACCTACACGTCCCATCCCTCGCACCAGGTCTTCCTGCGCGCCTACCGGTTCGGCCCCACCGGCCGGCCGGTCACCACCGGCAAGCTCATCGACGGTGCCATCGCAGGCAACATCGGCAACTGGGCCGAGGTGAAGGCGCAGGCGGCCGCGCTGCTGGGCATCGCCCTGCGCGACCAGGACGTGCTCAACGTGCCGCTGCTGGCCACCGACCCCTACGGCCACTTCCTGCGCGGGCCCAGCGGCTTCCCCCTGGTGGCCATGCCCGGCGGCCTCTTCGTCGAGGGCAACCCGGCCGCCCCCGTCTCGGTGGCCGGCGCCCTCAAGACCGGCCACGCCTTCCTGGACGACATCGCGCACCACGCCGTCCCGGTGGGCGACCACGACAACAACCCGGCCACGCCGCGCCAGGCGCTGCTGCCCGACGCCGATCCAGGCACCGCCGACGACAACGACCCGGCCACCTACGACGACGAGCTGCTGGCGGCCCACTTCATCACCGGCGACGGGCGCGGCAACGAGAACATCGGCCTCACCACGGTCCACACCATCTTCCACCTCGAGCACAACCGGCTGGCCGACGACGTCGACGGCCACGTCAACCTGCTCACCCCCGCCGAGATCGCCGACTGGAACGCCGTGAACCCGGCCTCCGGCTGGGACTACGGCGAGCGGCTCTTCCAGGCGGCGCGCTTCGTCACCGAGATGGAGTACCAGCACCTGGTCTTCGAGGAGTTCGCCCGCAAGGTGCAACCGATGGTGAACCTCTTCGCCGGCTACCACACCGAGATCGACCCGGCCATCGCCGCCGAGTTCGCCCACACCGTCTACCGCTTCGGCCACTCGATGCTCACGGAGACCGTGGCGCGCGTCAACCCGGACGGGACGACCAACGACATCCCGCTCCTCGACGCCTTCCTCAACCCGCTGTCCTTCAACGACGGCGGGCTCGGCGGCGTCCTCACCGCCGAGTTCGCGGCGGGCAGCATCGTGCAGGGCATGACCCAGCAGGTGGGCAACGAGCTCGACGAGTTCATCACCGAGGCGCTGCGCAACCGCCTGCTCGGCCTGCCGCTCGACCTCGCCACCATCAACATGGCCCGCGGCCGCAGCGAGGGCGTCCCCACGCTCAACGCGGCGCGGCGCCAGTTCTTCGCCATGAGCGGCAACTCGGCGCTCATGCCGTACCAGAGCTGGGCCGACTTCGCGCTCGGGCTGCGCCACGCCGAGTCGCTGGTCAACTTCGTGGCCGCCTACGGCGCCCACCCCACCGTCACGGGAGACCTGGTCACCCGCCGCGCCGCGGCGACGCGGCTGGTGGCCGGCGACCTGCTCGACCCGGCCACCCCGGCCGACAGCCTGGACTTCATGCTCGGGACCGGCGCCTGGACGGACCTCGACGGCGTCCCCATCACCGGCCTGGAGCAGGTGGACTTCTGGGTGGGCGGCCTGGCGGAGAAGCAGGCGCCCTTCGGCGGCCTGCTCGGGGCCACCTTCAACTTCGTCTTCGAGACGCAGATGGAGAGGCTGCAGGACGGCGACCGGCTCTACTACCTGTCGCGCACCGCCGGCCTCAACATGCTGGTGCAGCTCGAGGGCAACTCGTTCGCCGAGCTCATCATGCGCAACACCAGCGCGCAGAACCTCCCGGCCGACGTCTTCTCGCGCCCCGACTTCCTCTTCAACCTGACGGCCCTGGGCGCGAGCGGCCCCATCCTGGACGACCCGGCCACCGCGGCGGTGGAGTCGGCCATGACCGACCTCTCCCGCATGCCCAACGGGACCGTCCGCTACGCCGGTCCGGCCCACGTCGTCTTCATCGGCCGCGACGATCCGGCCCTGGTGGACCGCATCTGGTCCAGCGAGGGCGATGACACCCTGCGCGGCAACGGCGGCCGGGACATCATGGAGGGCGGCGCCGGCAACGACCAGTTCGTGGGCGGCGAGGGCGACGACATCCTCACCGACGCCTTCGGCGACGACGTCCTCAAGGGCGGCGACGGCAACGACGTCCTGAGCTCCGGCCCGGGCTTCGACCTGAACCAGGGCGGGCGCGGCAACGACTTCGTCATCGGCGGCTCGGATCCCACCGAGACCTTCGGCGGCGCCGGCAACGACCTCATCTTCGCCGGCGACTCGACCGACATCGTCTTCGGCGACGACGGCGACGACTGGATCGAGGGCGGCGGCCAGGCCGACCTGCTGCAGGGCGACAACGGCGCCCCCTTCCAGAACGACCCCAACCAGCCGGGCCACGACGTCATCATCGGCGACGGCGGCGACGACGACTACGACGCCGAGGGCGGCGACGACGTCATGGTGGCCGGCCCCGGCATCGAGCGGAACGAGGGCATGCTCGGCTTCGACTGGGTGACCCACCGGGGCGATCCGCAGCCGGCCGACGACGACTTCTTCTTCACGGGCCTCAGGCCCCCGGCCCTGGACGCCATCCGCGACCGCTTCGACCTGGTCGAGGGCCTGTCCGGCTGGCGGTTCGCCGACGTGCTGCGCGGCGACAACCGGGACGCCACCCTGATGGTGAGCCACGAGCTCGACGCGGCCGGCATCGCCCGCATCGAGGGGCTGGGTGCGCTGCTGCGCGGCGTCACCTCCTTCACCGGCGGCAACGTCATCCTGGGCGGCGCCGGCAGCGACCTCATCGAGGGGCGCGGCGGCAATGACCTCATCGACGGCGACGCCTGGCTGGACGTCAAGCTGCAGGCGCCCAACACGGCCACCGCCGATCCCGCCGACACCGTGCTGGTGGACAGCATGCTGGCGCTGCGGGGCGAGGTCCTGGCCGGCCGCCTCAACCCGGGCGACATCTCCATCGTGCGCCGCATCGTGACCACCGACGCCGCGCCGGCCGACGTGGACACCGCGGCCTTCACCGGACTGCGCGCCGAGTACACGCTCTCGGTCAACCTGGACGGCACCGTCACGGTGGATCACAACGGCGGCGTCGACGGCGTCGACACCCTGCGCAACGTCGAGCTGCTGGCCTTCGCCGACGTGACCCTCCCCGCCCCGAGCAACGTCCCGGCCAGCGGCGCGGTGATCATCTCGGACGTCACGCCCACCGAGGACCAGCTCCTGGTGGCCACCAGCCTCATCACCGACCCGGACGGCGTGAACGCCGCCACCTTCCAGATCACCTGGGAGGCGGAGACCAGGCCGGGCCTGTGGGTCGCGGTGGGGAGCGGCGCGACCTTCACGCCGCAGGACGCGGCGGTGGGGCTGCCGCTGCGCGCCGTGGCCACCTTCCTCGACAACGCCACCATCCCCAACGCCGAGCGGGTGGTCTCCGACCCGACCGCGCCGGTGCTGGGCGTCAACGACCCGCCCACCGGCGGCGTGACCGTCTCCGACCTGACGCCCCAGATCGGCGCCCAGCTCTCGGCCGTCACCACCGGGCTGGCCGATCCGGACGGCCTGGGGACGCTGGCGTTCCAGTGGCTGGCCGGCGGCGCGCCCATCGGAGGCGCCCGCTCCTCCACCTTCACGCCAGGTGCGGCCCAGCTCGGGCTGACCCTCTCGGTGGTGGTGACCTGGACCGACCGGCAGGGGTTCGCCGAGACCGTCACCTCGCCCTCCAGCGAGCCGGTGGCGGCCGCCTCGGGGCCGGTGCTCACCATCCAGCCGGTCTTCGACTTCGGCCGGCGCCGCGTCAACACCGCCACCATCGGGCAGATCAACGTGTCGAACCCCGGCATCGCGCCGCTCGTCATCGGTGGCCTGACCACCTCCGGGACGCCGTTCGTCAACCCCACGCTGGGCACCTGCGCGACGCCGCTCGCGCCGGGCCGCACCTGCCGCATCACCGTCACGTTCCAGCCGACCGCGATCCAGGCCTACGTGGGCTCGCTGACGCTGACCAGCAACGCCACCAACAGTCCCACCACCGTGGGCCTGACCGGGCTGGTCCGCTAGCGGGCGCGCCTGGCGCCTGAAGCGCGGTGGGCGGCCGCCGGGGACGACACGTCCCGGCGGCCGTCGCACGTCGTGCGCCGGCGCGGCCAGCAGGCGGCGCCGCCGCGCCGGCCCGGGCACCTCACCCGCCGTGCCGCTGCCGGTGCAGCCGCGCCGCGGTGGCCCGCAGCAGCGGGTGCAGCGAGCCGTCGCGAGAGAGGTCGGTGAGGTCGCCGAACGGCAGGAAGGGCAGGAGCTTGAGCGCCACGGCCGGCTCGGCCCAGGGGTTTCGCACCAGCGCCACCATGACCGCCGGGCGGGTGCGCCAGCGGCGCGACTCGGCCAGGAGGCGCAGGGTCTCCGGCCGCATGGGACGCCGCGAGGCGATGCGCACCGCGAAGGGCTCGGTGAGCAGCGGGTTGCGCAGGAGCTCCTTCACCACCGTCGGGTCGCCCTCGGCGGCCAGCCGCGCCAGCAGGTCCGGGTCGCGGTGCGTCCGGGCCATGGTCTTCTTGTGGCCCAGCGTGAGGGTGGAGAGGCGCGCGTCGGCCTTGTCGCGCGGCGTGACCCACTCGCGGACCGCGGGCGGCGAGACCAGCAGGCTGGTCACCTCGAGGAGCTCCTGCGAGGCCGCCACCGCGTAGACCTCGGCGAGGTGCTCGTAGAGGAGCGCCGAGTCCGGCCCCTGCAGCGCCTGGCCCACCGCCGTGTGGGCGGCGCGGGCGGCGGCGTCGACCTGCCGGGCCAGGGCGGCGATCAGCCGGACGGCCTCGGCCGGCGCCAGCCCCGCCAACCCCCGGGCCGCGGCCCCGGCCCGGGCCGGCCCCTCCTCGTAGGCGGCCAGCCTCCTCACGAAGCCGCGCATCGCCTCCGCCGCGCCGGCCTCCGGTCGAGCCGGGCCGGGCGGCCCGCTCACCTGGCGACCTCGCCGGCGGCGGTGACCCTGAGCGCCACCCCGCTCAGGTCGGCCGGGTAGTCGATCAGGGCCACCAGGAAGGGCAGCGTCTGCCCTGGCTGCACGGGCGCCGGGGCCCGCTCCTCCGCGGCCGCCGAGGCCCTGGCCAGCGCCGCCGCGTCGGCCGCCCCGTACAGCTCCTCGGGGGAGAGCACCCCTCCGGCCAGCGCCTCGCCGCGCGCCACCACCTGGCCGGCCTTCACCAGCTCCACCGCCACGCGCACGCCGGGCACCGCGGCCGGAGCGTGCGACACCACCTCGCCCCGCACGAAGAGAAGCGGCGCGCCGCGCGCCCGCTCGTAGAGGCCGCTCGCGACGTGCTGGGGGGCGAAGAGCATGGGCGTCCGGTCGCGGTGGGTCAGGGCCGCGAGCAGCGCCGACGGGTGGACCGCCTCCGCGAGCGGAACGTTGCCGCGCCAGACCACCAGGAGCGCCAGCGCCACCATCAGCAGCACCAGGAGCGAGACGGCGTTGACGGCCGCGCTCCGCAGGCGGGACAGGGGATGCTGCAAGGTGACGGGGACCTCCTCCTCGGCGCCGGCCGCCCGGGTGGCCGCGGCGGTCGGTGAGGGCGCGCCCACGGGCAGCGGGTCGGCGTCCACGGCGGCGGCGGCGAAGGGATCGACGCGGAGCGGCGCCTCCCTGAGCTGCGCCGGCGTGAGGGCCGGCGCGGCGTCGGGCGACGGGCCGGCGGGCGCGTAGCCGCCGAAGGGCTCGCCGGGGAGCTCGTGCGACATGGGCGGGATGTCGCCCGGGTGGCCGCCGTCGAAGGAGAGCTGGCCCGGGTCGTCCGGCGCGCCGAAGGGATCGTCGAGCGGCGCCGAGGACTGCGGGCGGGCCGCGCGCGGCCGCGGGGTGGTCCGCTCCTCCAGGGCCAGGTCGCCGGCCGCGTGGGCACCACCGAGCGGTGGCAGCTCGGCGGCGAAGGGATCGTCGGCCAGGTCGGGCTGGGCCGCTTGCGGCTCGCGCCGCAGCTCCGGCAGGATCGGCGCCTGCACCGCCGCGAACGGATCCGGGTCGGCGCCCCCGCCGAGACCGAAGGGGTCGGTCGGCGCCGGCGGCGCCTCGACCGGCGGGAAGGCGGCGGCGAACAGCTCGTCGGGCGGCGGCGGCGCGAACGGGTCGAACTCCGGCGCGCCCCGCGGCGCGGCCGGCTCGAGATCGATCTCGAAGGCGGAGCGGGCGTCCACCGGGGCGCCCAGCTCGGGCGACGGCGACGGCGCCATCAGGCCCGTGATGGAGGCGGCGGTGGAGGCCCGGCGCGGCAGCGGGGGCGGCACGGCGGCGGGCCGCGCCGGGGCGGGCGAAGGGTCTGGAGCCGGGGCGAGGTCGAACGAAGGCGCCGCGGCCAGGGGCTCCTCGCGCCGGACCATGAAGACGGCGTGGCACCTGGAGCACCGGAGCTTGGCGCCCGTCGGGCCGACCTTCTCGTCGGCGACCTTGAACTTGGCTGAGCAGCCGGTGCAGACGACGATCATTGGAGCCCGTCCGAAACGCCGAGATTACACCGCGTGCCCCTTGACACCAAGCGCCATCGCCAGAACAATCCCCGCGATTGCAGGCACTTGCGAACCCCGGGTGACGCGATGAGCGACGAGACCGCCGAGACCGCCGAGACCGCCGCCCCCGGGCGCGAGCCCAAGGTCATCAAGCGTTACACCAACCGGAAGCTCTACGACACCGTGGAGTCCCGCTACGTCACGCTCGACGAGATCGCCGAGATGATCAAGGGCGGCGCCGAGGTGAAGGTCGTCGACAACCGCAGCAAGGACGACCTCACGGCGGTCACACTGGCCCAGATCATCTTCGAGGAGGAGAAGAAGACCTCCAAGATGAGCCTGAAGACGCTGCTCGGCCTCATCCGGCACGGCAGCGAGGTGGCGCAGCAGCTGGTGGACGGCGCCGGCGGAGACCTGCGCGGCAAGGTGGACGCGGTGCGCCAGGCGGCCGAGAGCCGGGTGCAGTCGCTCCTGGCCCGCGGCCAGCAGACCGGCGAGAAGGCGCGAGAGCTGGTGACCGCGTCGCAGGACGCGGTGGCCGCGCTGCAGAAGCGCATCGACGAGCGCCTCCGCGCCGCCGCCGACGGGGTGCAGCAGCTCCCCGAGGTGAAGAAGCAGCTCGACGACATCTCCAGGCGCATCGCCGCGCTGGAGCAGAAGCTCGAGGAGCTCGCCAGGAAGTAGCCGCGCGCGCCCTTCGACGCCGCGCTGGTGACGACCTGCCCGCGCGGTCAGCGCCGCAGCGCCCGCGCCAGCACCTCGTCCGCGATCTCGGCCAGGGCCACCGCGCCCGGGCTGCGCGGCGCATGCTCGAAGACGGTGCGGCCGTGGCTCTGCGCCTCGTCCACCTTGACGGACCAGCCGAGCACGGTGCGCGAGAGCTCCCGCGGGAAGCGCTCCCCCAGCTTGCGCAGGATCTCGTCGGCCAGCTGGGTCTTGCGGTAGAGGGC
>JANNKC010000270.1:0-1912 GCA_031396105.1 Anaeromyxobacter sp. | reverse complement strand
TGGACCGGCTGCTCTGGCGCCCTGGGAGCGGCCTTGACGATCCGGCCCTCCCAATCCATGAGCGAGAACTGGTGGGCGCTCACCGGCGCCCCCGCTTCGTCGGAGGCGGCACCGGGTGGACGCCCAGGTTCGGACACGCCTGCCCCTCGGCCACGTACAGCGCAGCCCGGAGCCCAGCCACCTCGCTCCGTAGCGCGGTCACGTCGAAGGGCGGCTCCACCGCCTCCACGTCGAGGGGCCGCAGCGCGTTTTCCGTGCCGGCGAGGATCGCCGCGACGCCCACCGCGACGAGGATGCGGAAGGGGGTCACGCAACCCCCCGCGTCTCGCCCCTCATGGCCTGCGCCCAACAGAAGTGGAGGCGGGTCAAGTCCATCGCCACCTCGACGGCCTCCCGCTCCAGGGCGCTCTTGGAGAGGTGGAAGCGCAGCGCGAACACGTTTGCCGCATATCCCCTGTCGGCCTGGTCCGTCGCTGGGGTAGGTCTCACGCGGCCCTCCCTGGCGATGGTCTGCGTGGCGCGCTGCGACGGTCAGGAACGAACCGCACGACGAGGACCATCCCGAGCGCACCCGCAATCCTGTCGTAGCGCTCCAACGAGGTGGGCCGTCCCCGCTCGATCCGGGACAACTCCGAGTGCTCCATCCCGATCTGAGCGGCCAGCGCCCGGCAGGAGATGTCGCGGCGCTCGCGAACCTTGCGGAGTTGTCCGCCCACCGAGGCCTCATAGGGATGCAGACGCGATGTCGGTTCCATGGTCTAGAGTCCTACGCTATCGTTCGGTGCGCGTCAACCCCCGAGCGCCACGTCCCCTCTTGGGTCGGGGTGGCCAATTCGCACCGGGGCGCTTGACGCACCGGAGCGGCCAGCGTAGAACGAGGTCGAGGTCGTAACGCACGAAGGGGAGGCACCATGGACATCTGCACCTACGGAGGATCGCCGGTCGCAGAACCGGACCCGCTCAGGGGTTGCATTCACGAGCAGCAGGCCGCCGAGGAATCCCCGCGCTGCGCCTACTGTGACGCCTGCGAGGTCACGAACGAGGGCGAGTTCTGCTCGGACGCCTGCTCTGACCTGGCCGCCTACGAGTGGGCCGAGGATGCGGCCGACGACCTCATGCATGCGCTGGAGGACAGGTGATGCGCACGCCAGCCGAGATCCGCAGGCACGCCGTCGAGGTGGAGCAGGCGCTCGCCGACGCCTTCCGGGACGGCACCGTCAATGAGGTTGTGGTCAGGGACTACATTCGGGCCAGCGTGGACGTGCAGGCGCTCGACGACAACGAGGCCGAGTGCGCGGAGGTGGCCGATGGCCGCTGAGATCAAGGGTGTCGTGGAGGAGCCGGTGGCGACCGAGGGGATGGGCCTCTCGGCGCCACCGGAGCAGTCCGCAGAGGACTCGCCGTCCCCGGGATGGCACCTGGCGAAGGAGCCCTGGCGACCCGAGACCGCTCGCGACATCGAGTGGCTGTTCTCCAAGCGGGAGGAGGCCCGCCAGCGCATCGCGGAGGTGCAGGCGTCGCTCGACGCAGCGGCAGCGAAGGCCCAGGCGTACATCGCCGCGCTGAATGAGCGGGCGGCCGAGGCTACCGCGGCGCCCAACGCCACCCTGCACTGGGCCGAGGCGACCATCGCGGAGTGGGCTCGCGCGAACCGGGAGGCCATCGTCCACGGCAAGGTCAAGAGCCGGAAGTTCCTGGGCGGCACCGTCGGCTTCCGCGAGGCCCCGGAGCGGCTGGAGATCCCGGACAAGGGGCCAGAGCTCAAGTCGCTGGTGGCGTGGCTCGAGGTCCAGGACCCGTCGCTCGGACTCGCCAGGGTGAAACTGGAGCCGGCCAAGGACGCGATACAGGCCCACTTCAGGACCACCGGAGAGATCCCGCCCGGCTGCGAGCACAGGGCCGCCGGCGAGAT
>JANNKC010000265.1:0-36767 GCA_031396105.1 Anaeromyxobacter sp. | reverse complement strand
GCCACCCCGGCCCGTGCGAGGATGCGCCCTCATCCACGGAGGCGCGCGATGGCGGATCGAGTGGTCACCGCCTCGGACCACGCAGGGCTCACCCTGCGGGCCGAGGCCGTCAAGGTGGCGAAGTCGAAGGGCTTCGAGGTGGAGGATCTGGGGCCGCCCACGCCCGACAGCGTGGATTACCCCGACTTCGCCGCCGCGGTGGCCAGGGCGGTGGCCGGCGGCCGGGCGCGCCTCGGCATCCTGGTCTGCGGCACCGGCATCGGCATGTCCATCGCCGCCAACAAGGTGCCCGGGGTGCGTGCCGCGCTCTGCCGCAGCGAGTACGAGGCGCGCATGGCCCGCGCCCACAACGACGCCAACGTGCTCTGCCTGGGCGAGCGGATCACCGGCGGCGGCCTGGGGGCCGCCATCGTGGAGGCGTTCCTGGCCACGCCCTTCGAGGGCGGGCGCCACCAGAAGCGCGTCGAGAAGGTGAACGCGCTCGACAGGAGGTAGGGCGACTCCTGTGGAGGAGGGTGCGACCGCGAACCCCTGCTCCACGCAGGAAGCGCACCGGCCCGCTCCAGCCCCCGTGCCATCGACGGCCGGAGCATGAGCACCTGGTCGCTCGCCCTCGGGGCCAGCCGATCCAGTGGACCTCCTCCGTCTCCGTCGCCCTCACCCCTCGAGCCACCCCTGGATCCGCTGGTGGACCTCCCGGCGGGCCAGCAGGTCGACGTGGCCCATCCCGCGCGCGACCCAGCATCGCGCCGGCGGGATCCCGAGCGCGCGTGCCGGATCGGCGTGGCGGCCGAGCGCGCTGTCCACTGGCACCAGGCCGTCGCCGACCAGGCGCCCGGCCAGCTCGCTCCCGCCGACGGTCGAGCCGGCGACGGCGAAGCACCTCACCCCGTCCGGCAGCGGAACCGGGCGCGGCAGGAGCCGGTCCGAGAAGCGGTCGCGCCCCGCCCAGTCCTCGTCGAGCAGGCTGCCGTGCCGTAGGTCGGTGACGCCGGCGCTGCGGATCTTCCCCAGGCGGGCCAGCGGCGCCACGCAAGGGTTCAGGCCGAGGGCCGCGTCCACGAGGCTGCCGCCCCGCTCCAGCGGCGCGCCGTGGTGCGGCGTGCCGAGGAAGACCACGCTCCCCAGTCGCCCGAGCCAGGCCTGGCCGGCGCCCGCGGCGTGGTGGCAGGCGCTGCGCACCACCAGGCCGCCCATGCTGTGCGCCAGCACGTCGAGCCGCTCGAGCGGCACCGGCCACTCGCGCTGCAGCGACTCCAGCAGCCAGGCCAGCTCGTGACCGTTGGTGGAGACGTGGAGGCCGCTGTTGTAGTGGAGGTAGAGCGGCGTGTAGCCGAGATCCCGCGCCAGCGCCGCGCCATGGTCGTGCCCGTCCCGGAGCCAGTCGAGGTCGCTCAGGCACGAGCCGTGGACCAGGAGGAGCGCCCGTCCACCGGCATCGGGCAGCGCCGCCGCCAGGGCCGACCGCTCCACCAGGAGGGGGCGCCCGGCGCGCCGCAGGCGCATCGGGATGGCCAGCGGGTTCCCGCTCGCCAGCAGGTGGTCGCCCAGCACGCCGTTCAGCGCGGCCAGCATCGCCTCGCGCCTCGCGGAGCGCCCGCCGCGGCCTGGCGGTACCCTGGAGAGCCCGAGCTCGACGCCCGCGCCGACTGCGCGCGTGACGCCGCGGATGGTCCGGTAGACGAGCCCGGTGAGGCCGCGGGTTCGGTCCGGTACCGGATCGGTCCCGGCGCCCGGCAGGCTGGAGATCCGCCGGTGCATCGCCTCGACCACGCCGATGAGCCCCAGCGTGGCGTCGAACGGCAGCCGGACCCAGCCCCGCAGGTCGGTCTCCTCGACGGGGCGCTTGGGTGGGGCAGGCGGCACTCCAGGACTGTAAGGCCGCGCCGAGGCGGTCGCCGCCGCGCACGGCATCGGGACGCCTTCCTCACCGGGCCATGTGCCTCGAGGTCACTCCGCCTGCCTTCCTCACGGTCGTGGGTGCAGGTCCGTCGTCCCGGAGCTGGCGTTCCCTGCGCTCCGACGTTGCTCCCCGCCGGCCGGGCGCGCTATGAAAGCGCCCGTCCTTCCGCCAGCTTGAGGAGCCCCCGCCCATGATGCCCACCGCGCGCCTCGCCGAGGCCGATCCCGACGTCGCCCGCCTCATCCGCGAGGAGACCCGCCGCCAGGCCGAGGGGCTGGAGCTCATCGCCAGCGAGAACTTCGTCTCGCCGGCCGTGCTCGAGGCCGCCGGCTCGACCCTCACCAACAAGTACGCCGAGGGCTACCCTGGCAAGCGCTACTACGGCGGCTGCGAGGTGGTCGATCAGGTGGAGCAGCTGGCCATCGACCGGGCCACCAGGCTGTTCGGCGCCGCCTTCGCCAACGTGCAGCCGCACTCCGGGTCCCAGGCCAACATGGCGGCCTACTTCGCCCTGGGCGCCCCGGGCGACACCGTGGTGGCCATGAGCCTCAACTTCGGCGGCCACCTGACCCACGGCTCACCGGTGAACTTCTCCGGCAAGCTCTTCAAGATCGTGCCCTATGGCCTGCGCCAGGCCGACGAGCGCATCGACATGGACGAGGTGGCCCGCCTGGCGCGCGAGCACAAGCCGAAGATCATGGTGGTGGGCGCCAGCGCCTACCCGCGCACGCTCCACTTCGACGAGTTCGCCGCGATCGCCCGGGAGGTGGGGGCGGCGCTCATGGTGGACATGGCCCACATCGCCGGGCTGGTGGCGGCCGGGCTGCACCCCAACCCGGTGCCGCTCGCGGACATCGTCACCAGCACCACCCACAAGACGCTGCGCGGCCCACGTGGCGGCCTCCTCCTCTGCCGCGACCCCGACCTGGCCAAGAAGCTCAACAGCCAGATCTTCCCGGGCATCCAGGGCGGCCCGCTGGAGCACGTCATCGCCGCCAAGGCGGTGGCCTTCGGCGAGGCGCTGCGCCCCGAGTTCAAGGCCTACCAGGCGGCCATCCTGGAGAACGCCCAGGCGCTGGCGGAGGGGCTCCAGAAGGCCGGCCTGCGCCTGGTCTCCGGCGGCACCGACAACCACCTCATGCTGCTGGACCTGCGCCCCAAGAAGCTCACCGGCAAGGTGGCCGAGGAGGCGCTCGGCAAGGCCGGCATCACGGTCAACAAGAACATGATCCCCTGGGATCCGGAGAAGCCCTTCGTCACCTCCGGCGTCCGCGTCGGCACGCCCGCGCTCACCAGCCGCGGCTTCGGCAAGGCCGAGATGGTGCACGTGGCGGCCCTCATCGGCCGCGTCCTCGACGCGCCGGCGGACGTGGCCTCGCTGGCCAGGGTGCGCGCCGAGGTGAAGGAGCTGTGCGCCCGCTTCCCCATGTACGCCGACCGGCAGTGACGGCCCGCTGATGCGCTGCCCGTACTGCGGCCACCCGGAGGACAAGGTCGTCGACTCCCGCGAGTCGGGGGAGGGCCAGGCCACGCGCCGGCGCCGCGAGTGCCTCGGGTGCAGCCGGCGCTTCACCACCTACGAGCGGATCGAGGAGATCCTCCCGGCGGTGGTGAAGAAGGACGGGCGCCGCGAGCCGTTCGATCGGAAGAAGATCGTGGAGGGGTTGACGCGCGCCTGCCAGAAGCGGCCGGTCTCGTCGGCGCAGGTCGAGGCGCTCATCGCGGCGGTGGAGCGGCAGGTGCAGGAGCTCGGCGAGAAGGAGGTCCAGAGCCGGGTGGTGGGCGAGGCGGTCATGGCGCGGCTGCGCGCCCTCGACCCGGTGGCCTTCGTGCGCTTCGCCTCCGTCTACCGGGCCTTCGAGGACGTGGGCGACTTCATGAGCGAGCTCGAGGGGCTGGCCAGCAAGAAGGGCGGGGACGGGGCGTGACGCGGCGGTCCGACGGGACGCCCGCCGAGCGCTTCATGCGGCTGGCGCTCGCCGAGGCGGCGCGGGGCGCCGGGCGCACCAGCCCCAACCCCGCCGTGGGCGCCGTGCTGGTGAAGGGCGGCCGCGTCCTGGCGCGGGGCCACCACGCCCGCGCCGGCGCGCCGCACGCCGAGATCGTGGCGCTCCAGGCCGCCGGGGCGCGCGCCCGCGGCGCCGACCTCTACACCACGCTGGAGCCCTGCGACCACCAGGGCCGGACGCCGCCGTGCAGCGAGGCGGTGCTGGCGGCGGGCGTGCGCCGCGTCTTCGTGGGCTCGCACGACCCCAATCCGCTGGTGAACGGCCGCGGCGTGGCCCGGCTCACCGCCGCCGGCCTGCCGGTGACCTCCGGCGTGCTGGCCGCCGAGTGCGACGCGCTCAACGCTCCCTGGTTCACCTTCATCACCGAGCGGCGCCCCTACGTGACCCTCAAGCTGGCGGCCACGCTGGACGGGCGGCTGGCCACCCGCGCCGGCGACTCGCGCTGGGTGACCGGCCCGGCGGCGCGCGCCTGGGTCCACCGGCTGCGCGACCGGGTGGACGCGGTGCTGGTGGGGCGCGCCACGGCGCTGGCCGACGACCCGCGCCTCACCGCGCGCCTCCCCGGCGGCGGCGGGCGTGACCCGCTGCGGGTGGTGCTCGACACCCGGCTCTCGCTTCCGCCCCGGCTCCGGCTCTTCCGGCAGCGCTCGCGCGCGCGCACGCTGGTGGCGCACGCCGCCTCGAGCCCCCGGGACCTCGGCCCCCGGGTGGACCTGCTGCGCTGCCGGCGCGGGCCGGGCGGGGTGGACCTCGGCGACCTGCTCGGGAAGCTGGCGGCGCGCGGCGTGACCCACCTCCTCGTCGAGGGTGGCGGCGCGGTGGCCGGCGCCTTCCTGGCGGCCGGCCTGGTGGACCGGCTGGCGCTCTTCCTGGCCCCGGCCGTGCTGGGGCAGGGGGTCGGCTGGAGCCCGGCCCGGGCCCCGGCGCGCATGGACCAGGCGCTCCGGCTCACCGATCTCAGCGTCGAGCGGCTCGGCGACGACCTGCTCGTGCAGGGCACGCCGGCGCTGGCGCGCCCAGGCCGACGGGTCTAGGATCCGCACCCCCATGTTCACAGGGCTCATCTCCGATATCGGGGTGGTGGAGCGGCTCTCGCCGCGCTCCGGCGGCGCGCGCCTCACCCTCCGCCCGGCGCGCCTGCCGGTGGACGACCTCGCCCTGGGCGAGAGCGTGGCCTGCTCCGGAGCCTGTCTCACGGTGGTGGAGCGCGGCGGCGGCCTGGTCTCCTTCGACGCCGTGCCCGAGACGCTCTCCCGCACCACCCTGGGCGCCTGGACCCGCGGCGCCCGCGTCAACCTGGAGCGGGCGCTGCGGCTCTCCGACCGGCTGGGCGGCCACCTGGTGGCCGGCCACGTCGACGCGGTGGGCGAGCTGCTGGCCCGGGTCGCCGAGGGGGAGGGGGCCCGGCTCACCTTCTCGCTGCCGGCGGCCATCGCGCCGCTGGTGGCCGAGAAGGGCTCCATCGCCATCGACGGCGTCTCGCTCACGGTGGCCGCGGCCGGGCGCGACCGCTTCGAGGTGGCGCTCATCCCCGAGACGCTGGCCCGCACCACGCTGGGCCAGGCGCGGCCCGGGAGCAAGGTCAACCTGGAGGCCGACCTGGTGGCCCGCCACGTGGCGCGCCTCCGCGAGTGGGCCCCGCTCGACGGCGAGCGGCTGGCCGGCTGGGGCTATGGCGGAGGTGCGGCGTGAAGGGCGGGACGGAGAAGGCGGTCGAGCGGGTGGAGCGCGCGCTCACCTACGTGCGCGCCGGCAAGATCGTCATCATGGTGGACGACGAGGACCGCGAGAACGAGGGCGACCTGTGCATGGCGGCGGAGCGGGTCACGCCCGCCGCGGTCAACTTCATGGCCAAGCACGGGCGCGGCCTGATCTGCCTCTCGCTCAACGAGGAGAAGGTGGCCCGGCTGCGCCTGCCGCTCATGGTGGACGAGGGGAGCAACACCAGCTCCTTCGGCACCGCCTTCACGGTCTCCATCGAGGCCAAGACCGGCGTCACCACCGGCATCAGCGCCAAGGACCGGGCCCACACCATCCTCACCGCGGTGCGCGACGACGCCCGGCCCGAGGACCTGGCGCGGCCCGGCCACGTCTTCCCGCTCAGGGCGCGGCGCGGCGGCGTGCTGGTGCGCGCCGGCCAGACCGAGGGCTCGGTGGACCTGGCGCGCCTGGCGGGCCTCAAGCCGGCCGGCGTCATCTGCGAGGTCATGAACGACGACGGCACCATGGCGCGGCGCCCGGAGCTGGAGGTGCTGGCCGAGGCGCACGACCTGCCCATCGTCTCGGTGGCCGACCTCATCGCCTACCGCATGCTCAAGGACGCGCTGGTGCACCGCGCCGCCGACGCCCCGCTGCCCACCGCCTGGGGTGGCTTCCGCGCCGTGGCCTACGAGAACGACGTGGACAAGCACCAGCACGTGGCGCTGGTGAAGGGCAGGTGGCGGCCGGGCGAGGCGGTCATGGTGCGCGTCCACTCGAAGTGCCTGACCGGCGACGTCTTCGGCTCGGCGCGCTGCGACTGCGGCCCCCAGCTCCACGCCGCCATGGCCCAGATCGAGCGGGCCGGCAAGGGCGTGCTGCTCTACCTGGACCAGGAGGGGCGAGGCATCGGGCTGGTCAACAAGCTGAAGGCCTACAACCTGCAGGACGAGGGCTTCGACACCGCCGAGGCCAACGTGAAGCTGGGCTTCAAGCCCGACCTGCGCGACTACGGACTGGGCGCCCAGATCCTGCGCGACCTGGGCGTCCGCAGGATGCGGCTCCTCACCAACAACCCCAAGAAGATCGTCGGGCTCGAGGGGTACGGCCTCCAGGTGGTGGAGCGCCTGCCCATCGAGACCACGCCCACCCGCCGCAACCGGGCCTACCTGCAGACCAAGCGGGACAAGATGGGCCACCTGCTCACCCTGGAGCCGGCCCGCCCGGCGCGCCGCGCCAAGCGCCCGGCCGCCACGGCACGCCGGAGAAGGAAGACAACGTGAACGTGCACGAGGGAACGCTCATCGCCACCGGCCTGAAGGTGGCCCTGGTGGTCTCACGCTTCAACTCGCTCATCACCGAGCAGCTGCTGGGCGGGGCGGCCGACACGCTGCGCCGCCACGGCGCCCGCGACGGCGACCTCACGGTGTTCCGCTGCCCGGGCACCTTCGAGCTGCCGGCGCTGCTGCAGCGGGTCGCCGCCACCGGACGCTACGACGCGGTCATCGCGCTGGGCGCGGTCATCCGCGGCGGCACCCCGCACTTCGACTACGTGGCCGGCGAGGCCGTCAAGGGCGTGGCCCAGGTGGCCCTGCAGGCCGGCTGCGCCGTCTCGATGGGGATCCTCACCTGCGACACCATGGAGCAGGCGCTGGAGCGGGCTGGCATGAAGGCGGGCAACAAGGGGGCCGAGGCCGCCGCCGCCGCCATCGAGCAGGCCCAGGTGCTCAAGCTCGTCGCGCCGGCCAGGGCCAAGGCCATCGCGCCGGCCGCCGGCCCGGCGCGCGGCAGGACGGAGCGCGGATGATCGGGCGGCGCACGAGGGCGCGCGAGCGCGCGCTGCAGGCGCTCTACCAGATCGACGTGGCCGCGGCCGGCATCGACGAGGCGCTGATCAGCTTCTGGAAGAGCTTCGAGCCCACCGAGAAGGAGGTGCAGGTGCTGGCCGAGGTGCTGGTGCGCGGCGTGGCCACCGACCGGCGCCTGGTCGATGAGCTCATCGAGGGCGTCTCCACCAACTGGCGGCTCGACCGCATGGCCAAGGTGGACCGCAACGTGCTGCGCCTGGCCGCCTGGGAGCTCGTCAAGGGCGACGCACCCGTCAAGGTGATCATCAACGAGGCCATCGAGCTGGGGAAGAAGTACGGCTCGGAGAGCACCGGCGCCTTCGTGAACGGTGTCCTCGACAAGGTGGCCCAGGGGCTGCCGGCCACGCGCCGCGGCGAGGGCTGATGCGCCGCCTCGAGGTGGCCGATCTCTCGCTGGCCGCGCTCGACGCCCTGGACGTCGAGGCGCTGGTCCTGCTGGTGGGGCCGGAGCGCCCGCTCCAGGGGCTGGCCGGCCTGGTGGACTGGCGGCTCTGCGGCGCGCTGACCCGGGCGCTCCAGGGCGGGGTCTACGGCGGCTCGCCCGGCGAGGACCTGCTCATCCCCACCGGCGGGCGGCTCCCGGCGGCGCGGGTGGTGGCGCTGGGGCTGCCAGCGCCGCTCAGGCCCGCCGAGTTCTCCGCCGCGGCGCGTCACGCCTGCGAGGTGCTGCGAAAGGCCGGCAGCGCGTCCTTCGCGCTGGCCCTGCCGCGCGTGGAGGGGGCCGACCCGGCCGAGGTGGCCCGGCTCTGGCTCGAGGCGGGCGACGGCGCCCCGCAGGCCCGGCAGGTGCTGCTGGGCGACGCCAGGGCCCTGCTCCAGGCCCTCACGGCGGCCCGCGCCGGCTCCGGCGCGGCGGTGGATATCGCGCACTTCACGGCGCGCCCCGGCCCGATGGTACGATGATCCCGCGGCCGCTCGATGCGGCCACACCCCAAGAATGGCCGACCGCACCCAGAAGGCGCTCTCCGACTTCGTCTCCGAGGCACAGGAGACGATCGACGCGCTCGGCAAGGACCTGATGCGGCTGGAGGGGCGGGGCGGCGAGCCCGACCCGGACGTCCTCAACGCCGTCTTCCGGGGTGCCCACTCGCTCAAGGGGCTCTCCTCCATGTTCGGCGTGGAGCGGATGGCCCGGCTGGCCCACGCGCTGGAGGACCTCCTCGACGACGTGCGCATGGGGCGCCGCCCGCTGGACCGGCCGGCCATGGACCTCCTGCTGGAGGCGCCGGAGGTCTTCTCCCGCATCATCGCCGAGGAGTCGGCCGGCACGCCGCCCGCCACGCTCGACGAGGCGGCGCGGCTCACCGCGCGGCTGCGCGCCGGCGACCTCTTCGAGAAGCCGTCCGCCGAGGACCCGCTCGACGCGGTGGCGCTCGGGCCGGAGGTGCGGCAGGTCCTCACCGAGTACGAGGAGCACCGGCTCCGCGCCAACGTGGTGAAGGGGCAGGGGCTCTTCCGGGTGCGGGTGGCCTTCGCCCTGGCGGCCTTCGACAAGGACCTGGCCGACCTCAACGCCCGGCTCAAGGCGGTGGGCGAGGTCATCTCCACGCTCCCCTCGGCGGACGCGCGCGACCCGGCCACCATCGCCTTCGAGCTGCTCTTCGCCTCGGCCGAGCCGCACCAGGCGGTGGTGCTGGAGGCCGGGCCGGCGGCGGTGGTGGAGCCGGTGGCTCGGCTGCGGCCGGTGCCGGGCGCGCCGGGGCCGGCGGCGGCGAAGGGGCGGGTGAGCCAGATCCCGGCTCCGACGTCGTCCCCGGCCCCGGTCTCCTACTCGCCGGACCCGGCGGCCCCGGAGCCCCACGCCGCAGAGCGCGCCATCTCGCTCTCGCCGGCGCCGGAGCCCGCCCTCGAGCCGGAGTCCACCTCGCTGCGCTCCGCCTCCCAGGCGGTGCGCGTCGACATCCACAAGCTCGACCGGCTCATGAACGTGGTGGGCGAGCTGGTGCTGGTGAAGTCCTCGCTCCAGGCCATCGCCGAGCGGCTCAAGGCGGAGGGCGGGGACCCGGTCCTCGCCGCCGAGCTCCACCGGGCCAACCGGATGCTCGAGCGCAAGCTCGACGAGCTGCAGAGCGGCATCCTCGAGGTGCGCATGGTGCCCCTCGAGCAGGTCTTCGACAAGCTGGCCCGGATGGTGCGCAAGACCGGGCGCGAGGCGGGCAAGGAGATCGAGTTCGACGTCTCCGGCGGCGACGTCGAGCTCGACAAGCTGATCGTGGAGGATCTCTCCGACCCGCTCATGCACCTCATCCGCAACGCCATCGACCACGCCATCGAGCCGCCCGACGTGCGGGCGCGCCTGGGCAAGCCGCGGGCCGGGCTGGTCACGCTCTCGGCGGGCCAGCTCGGCAACCACGTGCGCATCGTGGTGGCGGACGACGGCGCCGGCATCGACGAGGACCGGGTGCGCGAGGTGGCGGTGGCGCGCGGCCTGGCCAGCGCCGAGGCGGTGGCCGGCATGAGTCGGCGCGAGGTGATGAACCTCATCTTCCTGCCCGGCTTCTCCACGGCCCGGCAGGTGACCAGCCTCTCCGGTCGCGGCGTGGGCATGGACGTGGTGAAGAACAACATCGGCAACCTCTCCGGCATCATCGACCTGCAGACCGAGCGCGGCCGCGGCACCCGCTTCGAGATCACGCTGCCGGTGACCCTGGCCATCATCCGGGCCCTGGTGGTCTCGGTGGCCGGCCGCATCTACGCCGTGCCCCTCAACAGCGTGCTGGAGATCCTGGAGGTGCGCGCCAGCGAGATCCGCACGCTCTCCAGGCGCGAGGTCATCTCCCTGCGCGGCGCCACGCTGCCCATCACCCGCCTGTCGCGCCACTTCGCGCTGACCGGCGACCGGGCCGCCGAGCCGTTCTTCGTGGTGGTGGTGGGGCTGGCGCAGGAGCGGCTCGGCATCGCGGTGGACGACCTGGTGGGCCAGCAGGACATCGTGGTCAAGCCGCTGGGCCGCGTGCTGCAGGGGGTGCGCGGCATCTCCGGCGCCACCGATCTGGGCAACCGGCGCACCGTGCTGGTGCTGGACGTGGGCGCCATCATCGAGGACGTGGTGAGCGGCGAGGCGGGGCGGGAGGCGGCGGGGTAGCGGCCGCGCGCCATGTACCTCGAGCACTTCGGCCTCGCCCGCAAGCCGTTCTCCAAGACGCCCGACCCGGCGTTCCTCTATCCGTCGCGCCAGCACGCCGAGGCGCTGGCGCGCCTCTCCCACGCGGTGGAGGAGCGCGAGGTGGCGGTGCTCACCGGCGAGGTGGGGGCGGGCAAGACCACGCTGTCCCGGGCCCTGGTGGACGCCTTCGCCGACCGCTGCCGCTTCAGCTTCGTCATCAACCCGGCGCTGCCGCCTTCCCAGCTCCTCGGCGCCATCGCCGAGGGGTTCGGCCTGCCCCCCATGCGGCGCAAGGCCGACGCCTGGTCGGCGCTGGCCGACCGCCTCTCGGCCCTCGACGAGGAGGGGCAGTTCCCGGTGGTGGTGGTGGACGAGGCGCAGCTCCTGGCCGGTCGGGCCGCCTTCGACGAGCTCCGCCTGCTCACCAACCTGGTGGCCGACGACCGGGCGCTGGTGGGGTTGCTGCTCATCGGCCAACCCGAGCTCAGGGAGCGCGTCCGCGACCGCGGCGGCGAGGCCTTCGCGCAGCGGGTCGGCGTGGCCTACCACGTGGGAGCGCTCGACCAGCCGGAGACCGGCGGCTACCTGGCCCACCGGCTGGCGGTGGCCGGGCGCACCGCGCCCCTCTTCAGCGCCGAGGCGGTGGCGGCGCTGCATCGCCGGACCGGCGGCGTGCCCCGCCGCGTCAACCAGCTGGCCGCCACCTCCCTGCTGGAGGGGTTCGCCCGCGACGTGGAGGAGATCGGCCCGGAGGTGGTGGAGGCGGCGGCCTCGGACCTGGCGGCGTACCTGGGCGGGCCGGCGGGGGCGCGGTAGAGTCGCGCGACGGCCATGGACTTCCTGGAGATCCGGCGAAAGGCGAAGGAGCGCGCGGCGGCCCGGACGGCAGCCGCGGCGCATCCGCCGGCCGGGGCCACTCCAGGTGAACCCATGGACTCGGCCCTGGGGACGCCGGCCGCGCCAGCGCCCCGCCACCCGCTGGCGCTCGATCCCCTGCCGCTCCCGGCCCAGGAGCCCATCTCCCTCTCGCCGCTGCCCGGCCCGGAGGAGGACGCCGCGCCGGCGCCGCGGGAGAGCCTGGCGCCGGCGCCACCGGAGGCGCCCGTCGAGGCCGCCGAGCTGGCCGCCGTCCCGGCCCAGCCGGACCCGGACGCGGAGCGGCTGGCCGCCGAGTCGGCCGCCGAGTCGGCCCGGGTGGAGGAGGAGCTGGAGGCCAAGCTGAAGGAGATGCCGGCCGCTCCCGACTCCCGCTTCCGCACCTGGCGCCCCGCGGGCGGGGTGCAACCGGTGCTGGCGCCCATCACTCCGGAGGTGGCCGCGCCGGAGCCGTCTCACCGGGATGGGCGGGGGCAGGGCGGGGCGGCCGCCGGCCGCGGCGGCGACCCGGCCGAGACCAGGCCCCACCTGCAGGGCGACCCGCTCGACGACTTCTTCTACAGGGTGGACGAGCCGGGGCCGGAGCTGGGCGCGCTGACGGCGCCGCTCGAGGCCGCGGCGGCGCCGGCCGAGACGGTGGAGCGCATCGAGTACCTCACCTTCCTCCTCGGCACGGAGGAGTACGGCGTGGAGGTCGAGCGGGTGCGCGAGGTGATGCGCTCACCGCCCATCACCGAGGTGCCGCGCGCGCCCACCGACGTGCTCGGGGTCATCACCGTGCGCGGTGAGGTGGTGGCGGTCTTCGACCCGCGTGGCCGACTGGGCCTGCCGTCCGCCACCTCGGCCGAGGGCGGGAGGATCATCATCGTCGACGACGGCGGCGGCGCCTGCGGCCTGCTGGTGGACTCGGTGGCCAGCGTGGTGCGCCTCCCCAGGGGCTCCATCGAGGCCTGCCCGCAGGGGATCGGCGGCGCCAGCGCCGACTGCCTGCAGGGGATCGGCCGCGACCATGACCGGCTCTTCACGCTGCTCTCCATCCCCGCGCTGCTCAAGCCGGGCCGGCGGGTCGAGGGGAGGGGCTGATGGCGTTCGGGCCCGGAGCCAGCGCGACGCTCGACGCCGGGAGGGTGCAGCTCTGCACCTTCCGCATCGGGGGGGAGGACTACGCCGTGGACATCATGCGGGTGCGGGAGATCATCCAGCCGCTCCCCATCACGCCGGTGCCGCGCGCCCCGGCCTTCGTGGAGGGCGTGGTGCGGCTGCGCGGCGAGGTCATCCCCGTGGTGGACGTGCGCAAGCGCTTCGGCGTGCCGCCGTCGCCCCGTACCCGCAAGACCAAGTTCCTGGTGGTCCACGTGGCGGGACGGCGGCTCGGGCTGGTGGTGGACGAGGTGTGTGAGGTGGTGCGGATCCTCCGCGCCGAGATCCGGCCGGCCCCGGCGCTGGTCGGGCTCGACGCGCCGCGCTTCTTCCTGGGCGTGTGCGGCGGCGAGGCCGAGCAGGGTGCGGCCGGGCGGCGCGGTCACGGCGCGGGCCGGCTTCGGCTGCTCCTCAACGTGAAGGCGCTGCTCGACCCCGTGCAGCCCGGCGAGGCCGCGGCGGCGCGCGCCGTGGCCGAGGCCACGAGGCAGGCATGACCTTGTCCAGCGTTCGCGAGGCGCGGCTGGCCCGCGCCCGTCACCCCGACGAGGAGACCCGCTACCGGGCCGCGCTGGAGCTCGACGGCGGCCACTCCGGCGAGCTGGCCGAGCTGCTGGCGCGCCTCTCCGACGAGAGCTGGCGGGTGCGCACCGCCGCGGTGGAGCGGCTGGGAGAGGTCCCGGAGCCGTTGGCCCTGCTGCCCCGCCTGCTGGAGCTCCTCGACGCGGGCGACACGGTGGGCGGACGAGACGCCGCGGCGGCGGTCCTCATCCACATCGGCGCGCCCGCCATGCCAGCGCTGGTGGAGCGGCTGGGCCGGGCCGACGCCGGGCAGCAGCTGGCGGCGCTGGCGGTCCTCGGCGGCATGGCCGACCGGCGCTCCGTGCCGGCGCTGATGGCCAGGCTGGCCGACGCCGACCCCAATGTCCGGGCGGCGGCGGCGGTGGCCCTCGGCAAGGTGGGCGGTCCGGAGGCGGCGGCCGGCCTGCTCGCCGCGCTCGACTCGGACGACACGACGCTGCAGGGGGCGGCGCTGGAGGCCCTGGCCGCCAGCCGGGTGGCCCCGCCGGCCTATCGGCTCTCGCGCCTCATGGGCGATCGGGCCCTGCGGCCCGCCGCCTATCGCTCGCTCGGCGCCAGCGACGAGCCGGCCGCCCTGGAGCTCCTGGCCGACGGCCCGTCGGAGCGTGCCCGCTCGGCCCGCGAGGCGGCGCTGGGAGCCATCGGGCAGCAGCGCTCGCGCCGGGGCCCGGAGGAGCTGGGGCGGCTGGCCAGGGCGATCCGCGCCGCGGCGGCCCACGACCCGGCCGTGGCGGAGGGCTGCGTGGCGGCCCTCGGCTCGGAGGAGCCCTTCGTGCCGGTGGGAGCGCTGGCCGTGCTGGCCTGGGTCGGCGAGGCCCGCCACGCGCCGGCCATGGCGCGGCTGGCCGGCGACGATCGCTACCGCCCGCTGGTGGAGGAGGCGCTGGAGGGGCTCCCGCGCGGCACCGAGCTGCTCTCGGTCCTCTCGCAGGTGCTGTCCGAGCTCTCACCCCTGGCGCGCATCACCGTGCACGGGGTGCTGGCGGCGGCGGGCGGCGCCTCCTCGCTGCAGGCGCTGGTCTACTGGGCGGGCGACGCCGAGCCCCAGGTGCAGGCCGAGGCCATCGCCACCCTGGGCCGCCTGGGCGATCCGCGCTCGGTGGCGCCGCTGGCCGGCCTGCTCGACGACGACCTGCCGGTCGTGGCCGGCCTGGCCGCCTCGGCGCTGACCCGCATCGCACGGCGCTCGCCGGAGGGGCGCCGCGCCGTCCTGCTGGAGTGCCGCGCCCGCGCCGCGGCCAGCCCGTCGGCGGCCATCCTCCGCATCCTGGGGGTGGCCGGCGAGGGCGAGGACCTGCGCCTGGTGCGCGACGGCCTGGCCGGCGGCGAGGTGGTGCGCCGCATGGCGGCGGCCGCGGCCGTGGCCTCGCTGGGCCACCGGGGGCTGCTGCGCGGGGAGCACGTGCCGGAGCTGATCGCGGCGCTCGGGGATCCGGCCTGGTCGGTGCGGGCGGCGGCGGCGCGCGCCTTCGTGGAGCTGGCCCAGGCCAACGCCGATCGGCGGCTCGGCGATCCCGCCGAAGGTGAGCACCCCCTGTGCACCGAGGCCGTCGTCGGCCTCTGCGTCGCGCTGGCCGACGTGGAGCCGGCGGTGCGGGCTGCCGCGGTGGAGGCGCTGGGGGCCTGCGGGCGCCCGGAGCACGCGCCGCGCATCGCCGCCGTGGCAGCCGACCCGGCCTCGCCGGCGCTGGTGACGGTGGCGGCGCTCCACGCGCTGGCGCGGCTGGGCAGCCCGCCCGTCGAGGTGCTGGAGCGAGGCCTGCAGCACGCCGATCCCGAGGTGGCCAAGGAGGCCGTGGCCGCCGCGGTGCGGGTGGAGGGGCCGGAGGGGGCGCGCCTGCTCCGCCTGGCGGCGGCCAGCCCGCGCTGGGACGTGCGCCACGCCGCGGCGCGCGCCATGGGGGAGCGGCGGGATCCAGCGCTGCGGGAGGTGGCGGCCCGCCTGGCCGCCAGCGACCCCGACGCCCTGGTGGCCAGGGCCTTTGCCGAGGCCGTCCGGGCGCTGGGCGGGACGACGGACCGCTGATGCAGCCGCAGGACCTGGCGCCGGCCATGACCGAGGAGG
This sequence comes from Anaeromyxobacter sp., assembly GCA_031396105.1. Taxonomy (GTDB): domain Bacteria; phylum Myxococcota; class Myxococcia; order Myxococcales; family Anaeromyxobacteraceae; genus JADKCZ01. Next base: position 21,520 of record JANNKC010000265.1, on the reverse strand, counting down.
GGTTCAGGCTCCTCAGGGACCTGATCCACGCCCACTGCGGCATCTGGTTCCGGGAGGACCTGCGCTTCCTGCTGGAACGGCGCCTCACGCCCCGGCTGGCGGCGCACGGCCTGACCAGCTACCTCGACTACCACCGCTTCCTGCGCTTCGACCCGCGCGGCCAGGAGGAGCTCGACGAGGCCACCGACCTCCTCACCACCAACGAGACCTACTTCTACCGGGAGCCGCACCAGCTGCGCGCCTTCCAGCGGGACATCCTGCCGGCGCTGGCCAAGCGGCGGGCCGACGAGCGGCGGCTGCGCGTGCTCTCGGCGGGCTGCTCCACCGGCGAGGAGCCCTACACCATCGCCATCCTGCTCAAGGACTCAGGCCTCTTCGAGGGCTGGGACCTGGAGGTGGTGGGGGCCGACATCTCGCGCCGCTGCCTGACGGTGGCGCGGGCCGCGGCCTACGGCGACCACGCCTTCCGCAGCGCCGAGGGCGAGGCCATGCGTCGCTGGTTCCACCTGCGCCAGGGCAAGTGGGTGCTCCACGACGCGGTGCGCCGGCTGGTGCGCTTCACGGCCGCCAACCTGCTCGACGACTGCGGGCTGGCCTCGGTGGGCCGGGCCGACGTCGTCTTCTGCCGCAACGTGATGATCTACTTCGATCTCTCGGCCCGGAAGCAGGCGCTGCGGAGGCTTCACGACAAGCTCCGGCCCGGCGGCTGGCTGCTGCTGGGCCACTCGGAGTCGCTCCTCAACGTCTCGGCCGACTTCGAGCTGGTGCACCTCACCGACGATCTGGTCTACCGCCGGCCGCGCGGCCCCGAGGGAGGCCCATGACCTTCACCGCCACCGCCGGACCGCTGGCCGCCCTGCGCGTCCTCCTGGTGGACGACTCCGACGCCAGCCGGGGGGAGCTGGCCCGCATCCTGGAGGACGAGGGCGCGGTGGTGGTGGGCCACGCCCGCGACGGCGAGCAGGCCTTGCAGCAGGCGCTCTTCAAGCGGCCGGACGTGGTGCTGCTCGACCTGCAGATGCCGCGCATGGACGGCTTCACCTTCTTGCGCCTGCTCATGGCGCGCCACCCCACGCCGGTCATCGTGCTCTCCTCGCAGTCGCGCCGGCAGGACGTCTTCAAGTCGCTGGAGCTGGGCGCCCTGGACTTCGTGGCCAAGCCGGAGGCGGGGACCCTGGCCTCGGTGAGGGAGGAGCTGCTGCAGAAGTGCGGCGTGGTGCGGGCGCTCCGCCTCCACAACCTGGGGGGCCACCCGGCCGCCGAGCGGGAGCCGGCCGATCGTCCCCGCGCCACCGAGCCGGCGCGGGTGGTGGTGGTGGGGGCCTCCACCGGCGGGCCGCGCGCCCTGCAGGAGCTCCTGGCGGCCATGCCGGGCGACCTGCCGGTGGCCATCCTGGTGGCGCAGCACATGCCGGAGAAGTTCACCCGAGCCTTCGCGGACCGGCTGGCGCGCACCACGCCCTTCCACGTGACCGAGGCGGTGGACGGCGACCTGGTGACCGAGGGGCGGGTGCTGGTGGCGGCGGGCGGCTTCCACCTCGAGCTGCGGCGGGAGGCGCGCGGGGGCGGCGAGCTCAGGGCCCGGCTGGTGGCGCCCGACGCGGGCGGCTTCTCGGCCCGCGTCTGCCCCTCCATCGACCGGCTCTTCACCTCGGCGGCGCTGGCCATGCCCCGGCGGCTCTGCGCCGTGGTCCTGACCGGCATGGGGAGCGATGGCGCGGCCGGCGCGCAGGCCGTCAAGGCGGCCGGCGGGCTGGTGCTGGCCGAGTCGGAGGAGACCGCCGTGGTATACGGGATGCCCCTGGCCGCCCAGGAGGGCGGCACGGTGGACGACGTGCTCCCCCTGCCGGCCCTGGCCACCCGCATCACCCGCTACGCCCGCGACGCCTGACGCTCCGCCATGTTCCACCTCCACGCGCTGGTCGTCGACGACAGCCCCTCCATGCGGAAGCAGCTCTGCTACGCCCTGGCGCGGCTCCCGGGCATGGCCACCTCCGAGGCCGGCGACGGCGCGGAGGCCTGGCGCAAGCTGGCCTCGGCCGCCTTCGACATCGTCCTCACCGACATCAACATGCCGGTGATGGACGGGCTCAAGCTGGTCTCCCTGGTGCGGCAGGCGGGCGTGCACCAGCGGGTCCCCATCGTGGTCATCACCACCGAGGGGGCGGAGGCGGATCGCCGCCGCGCCATGGCGCTGGGCGCCAGCCACTACCTGGTGAAGCCGGTGCAGGCGCCCCAGGTGGTGGAGGCGGTGCGCGCGCTGCTCAGGCTGGGCTGAGCGGCCGCCACGCCTACGGCGTGATCCGCTCCATCATGCGGGCGAACGGGATGGTCTCCCGCACGTGGTGCAGGCCGCAGATCCAGGCGACGCACCGCTCCACGCCCATGCCGAAGCCGGCGTGCGGCACCGACCCGTAGCGGCGCAGGTCGAGGTACCACTCGAAGGCCTCCTTGGGCAGCTGGTGGTGGGCGATGGCCGCCTCCAGCTTTCCCAGGTCCTCCTCGCGCTGCCCGCCGCCGATGATCTCGCCGTAGCCCTCGGGCGCCAGCACGTCGCAGCCCAGCGCCACCGTGGGGTCGTTGGCGTCCTTCTTGAAATAGAAGGCCTTCATCTCGGCCGGGTAGCGGTGGACCATGACGGGCCGGTCGTAGGCGTTGGCGATGACCGTCTCCTCGTCGCCGCCGATGTCGTCGCCCCATGTCATCGGGTGACCGGCCTTCCGCAGCACCTCCACCGCCTCGGTGTAGGTGATGCGCGGGAAGGGGGGCGTGACGTGGCGGAGCTTCTCCACGTCCCGCTCCAGCACGGTCTTCAGCTCGGTCTCGTGCTTGGCGAGCACGGTCTGCACCACCGAGGAGACGAGCTGCTCCATCAGCTCCATGTCGCCGTCGAGGTCCATGTAGGCCACCTCCGGCTCCACCATCCAGAACTCGGTGAGGTGGCGGCGGGTCTTGGACTTCTCGGCGCGGAAGGTCGGCCCGAAGCAGTAGACCTTGCCGAGCGCCATGGCCGCCGCCTCCATGTAGAGCTGGCCGGACTGGGTCAGGTAGGCCTTGCCGAGGTCGAAGTAGGGGACCTCGAAGAGGCTGCTGGTCCCCTCGCAGGCGCTGGGCGTGAAGATGGGGGCGTCCACCAGCGTGAAGCCGCGCCCGTCGAAGAAGTCGCGGATGGCCTTGACCACCGTGGCGCGAACCTTCAGGACCACCGTCTGGCGCTGCGAGCGGAGCCAGAGGTGGCGCTGCTCCATGAGGAAGGCGACGCCGTGCTCCTTGTGGCCGAGCGGGAACTCCTGGGTGGGCCGGGCCACCACCGTGAGGTCGCGCACGTCGAGCTCGTAGCCGATGGGGGAGCGCTCGTCCTTCTTGACCAGGCCGCGCACCGTGATGGAGGTCTCCTGCGGCAGGTGGTCCGCCTCGAAGAAGACCTCCGGGGTGACGTTGCCCTTGAAGACCACGCACTGGATGATCCCCGTTCCGTCCCGCAGCTTGAGGAAGTGGAGCTTCCCCTTGGAGGCGCGGTGGTGGAGCCAGCCGTGGAGGGTGACCTCCTGGCCTTCGTGGGTGGCGATGTCGGCGACGTGGACGGGGGGGAACATGGGGGCGAACCTTACCGCGCGCCGGGAGGCGGGAAAAGCGCCGGGTTCTCGGCTAGAATCCGCGCCCCCTATGAGCATGAACGAGCGTTACGAGCCGCAGGCGATCGAGACCCGCTGGCAGAAGCGGTGGGAGGAGGCGGGCACCTTCCGGGCCGGGCGGCGGCCGGAGGCCGAGCCCCGCTACGTGCTGGAGATGTTCCCCTACCCGTCGGGCGCCATGCACATGGGGCACGCCCGCGTCTACACCATCGGCGACGCGCTGGCCCGCTGGCTGCGCATGCGCGGCCACGACGTGCTCCACCCCATCGGCTTCGACGCGCTGGGGCTGCCGGCCGAGAACGCCGCCATCAAGGACGGCCGCCACCCGGCCGAGCGGACCGCCGAGAACATCGTCTCCTTCCGCGCCGAGATGAAGCGGATGGGCTACGCCTTCGACTGGGAGCGCGAGGTGGTCACGTCCGACCCTTCGTACTACCGGTGGAACCAGTGGTTCTTCGTGAAGATGCTGGAGAAGGGGATCGTCTACCGCCGCCAGGGCAAGGCCAACTGGTGCACCGGCTGCATGACGGTCATCGCCAACGAGCAGGTGGTGGACGACGACCTGTGCGAGCGCTGCAGCTCGCCGGTGGTGGAGAAGGTCATCGGCGAGTGGGCCTTCCGCATCACCGCCTACGCCGAGCAGCTGCTGGCCGGCCTCGACACGCTGACCGCGTGGCCCGAGCGCATCACCACCATGCAGCGCAACTGGATCGGCAAGAGCACCGGCGCCGAGGCCGACTTCGCGGTGGCCGGCGGCGGCGCGTCCATCAAGGTCTTCACCACGCGCATCGACACCATCCACGGCTGCACCTCCGTGGTGCTGGCCCCCGAGCACCCCCTGGTGGCCCAGGTCACCACCGCCGGCCAGCGCGCCGAGGTGGAGGCCTTCGTGGCCCGCATGCGGAAGATCGAGGCCATCGAGCGGACCGGGGAGGGGGCGGCGAAGGAGGGCGTCTTCACCGGCGCGCAGGCCATCAACCCCTTCACCGGTGAGCAGGTGCCGGTCTGGATCGCCAACTTCGTGCTGGCCGAGTACGGCACCGGCGCGGTCATGAGCGTGCCGGCCCACGACCAGCGCGACTTCGAGTTCGCCAAGGCCTACGGCCTGCCCATCCGCACCGTCATCCAGCCGGTGGCCGGCGAGCGCACGCCGACCGGTGACGCGCTCACCGCCGCCACCACCGAGGACGGGGTGACCGAGGGCTCCGGCCCCTTCTCCGGCCTCCCCTCCGCCGAGGCGCGCACCCGCATGAGCGAGCACGCGGCCAGGGGCGGCTTCGGCCGGGCCACCGTGCGCTGGCACCTGCGCGACTGGGGCTTCTCGCGCCAGCGCTACTGGGGCACCCCCATCCCCATCATCCACTGCGAGACGCACGGCGCCGTGCCGGTGCCGCTGGACCAGCTGCCGGTCAGGTTGCCGCCCCAGGCCCTCATCACCGGCACCGGCGAGCCGCCGCTCGCCAAGGTCCCCGAGTTCGTCAACACCACCTGCCCGACCTGCGGCGGGCCGGGGCGGCGCGAGACCGAGACGATGGACACCTTCGTCGACTCGGCCTGGTACTACGCCCGCTACCTCTCGCCGAGGGACGAGACCCAGCCATTCGACCCCGCCCTGGCGCGGCGCTGGCTCCCCATCGACGTCTACGTGGGCGGGCCCGAGCACGCCGTGATGCACCTGCTCTACTTCCGCTTCTGGCACCGGGTCATGCACGAGCTCGGCCTCACGGCGGAGCCCGAGCCGTGCAAGCGGCTGGTCACCCAGGGCATCGTCAACGGCCCGGACGGCCGCAAGATGTCGAAGCGCTGGAACAACGTGGTGGCGCCCGGCTACATGGTGGACAGGTTCGGCGCCGACACGGTGCGTCTCTTCATGCTCTTCGCGGCGCCTCCGGAGAAGGACATCGACTGGTCCGACGAGCAGGTCGACGGCCTGTTCCGCTTCCTGACCCGCGTCTGGCGCCTCTTCGTCTCTCGCCAGGCCACCTTCGACGCCCCGGAGGCGGGGCTGGCCCAGGCGGCCGGCCCGTACCTGGAGCTGCGGCGACGCACCCACCGGACCATCCGCAAGGTCACCGAGGGGATGGAGGGCGACCTCAAGTTCAACACCGCCATCGCCGCCCTGATGGAGCTGGTCAACGAGCTGCAGGGGCTGGAGCCCCGAGCCGACGCCGAGCGGGCCGCGGTGCGCGAGGCGCTGCTGGCGCTGGCCACGCTGCTCGGTCCCTTCGGCCCCCACGTGGCGGAGGAGCTCTGGCACGAGGTCATGGGGCCGGCCGCCCGCGACCGCATCCTGGCCGAGGAGCCCTGGCCGGCCTTCGACCCGGCGCTCTGCGTGGCCGACACCGTCACCATCGCCGTGCAGGTGAACGGCAAGCTGCGCGGCGAGGTGAGCGTGGCGGCCACGGCCAGCGAGGCCGAGGTGCGGGCGCTCGCGGAGGCCGACCAGAAGGTGCAGGGCTACCTGGCCGGCAAGGCGCTGAAGAAGGTGGTCTTCGTCCCGAAGCGGCTGCTCAACTTCGTGGTGGCGGGGTAGGGGTGGCGCGCTCCCGCGCCCGGCCTGCGGCGGCCCTGGCGGCGCTCGGCGTCGCGCTCTGGCTCTCCGGCTGCGGCTACGCCGTCTCGGCGGGGCTGCGGCTCCAGGGCGGCGCCAGCCGCGCCACGGTGCGCCCCTTCGAGAACCGTTCCTCGGATCCCTCCGCCGGGGCCGAGGTGGCGGCCGCGCTGCGAGCGGAGCTGGCGCGCCGCGGGGCGGAGGGGGAGGGCGCCGTCATCGACGGCGAGGTGAGGACCCAGGGGGCCGCGGCCACGCTCCCCGGCGGCGCCACCGCCCGGGTGGTGCTGGAGGTGCGGGCGCGGCTCTCCCGGGACGGCCGGCTGGTGGCCGAGCGGACGGTCCGGCGCGAGGCCGATCACCTCACCGGGGCCGACGCCCTGGAGGGCGAGGCGCGCCGCACGCAGGCGCTCCACCGGCTGGCGGGCGAGGTGGCTCGCGCGCTGGTGGACGCCTTCGTGGAGTAGGTGAGGCGCGTCCGCCGGAGCGGCGGGCGCGGCGGCCAGCGCCCGCTACGCCTTGGCGGCGGGGAGCCTGGCGACGGCGGTGGCGAGCCGGCCGATCTTCCGCGAGGCGGCGTTCTTGTGGACCACGCCCTTCGAGGAGGCCTTGCCGATGGTCCGCTCGGCGGCGTGCAGCGCCGTCTTGGCGGCTGCGCCGTCGCCCTTCTCGAGGGCCTCGCGGACCTTCTTCACGGCGGACTTCACGCCGGTGCGGACCTGGACGTTACGGGCGCGACGCTTCTGCGCCTGACGGTTGCGCTTCGTGGCCGATGCGGTGTTCGCCAAGACTGACTCTCCCTGCGGGTTGAGGGCGCGCTATGTACCGCCCGTGCCGAGGAGAGTCAAGGGGTTGCGCCGCGCCTGGCCTCGCGGCGTCGGAGCGACCGCCTCGGCCGAGGACGCTCTCGAACTGGGGTGCGCTGCGCCGGACCTACGGCCATGCGGCCGCGAACCACGTGTGCTCATCCGGACCTTGGGCTGCAATGGTCCGCGAGGCAGGCGCTTCGCGGGCCCTTGAGATTCAAGCGTTCGCCGGGCGAGTGACCCGCGCCCCCGCGCCCCAGGCCCGTGTGAACGGAGCGTGTCGCTGCGAGTTATCCACCGGACGAGATCTCGGACCCACCCCAGCCGGGATTTCGTGGACCGGGCGAGAGTTCAATGTGGATAACTACAGGCAACACATTGAAATAAAAGCAGATAATTGGAGAACTCGACCTCTGGCTGGGAGGACGATGCCACGTCCATGCCGAGGCGCCTGGAGCGGGCCACCAACTTATCCACCGACTTTCCCCAATGGGTGAGGATGTCCCACGGGCGGGGTGGAAGCGACCGATTTCGCTTGACGCTCCAATCGTTTCGCCTCGTCCCAGAGCACGTCCATCTCGGCCAGCGTGGCGCCGCCGTGGGGGACGCCGCGCCGCTCGAGCGCCTCCTCGACATGGGTGAAGCGTGCCGTGAAGCGACCCACCGTGCCCCGCAGCGCCTCCTCCGGCGCCACCCCGAGCTTGCGCGCCAGGTTGGCGAGCGCGAAGAGCGCGTCCCCCAGCTCGTGCTCGATCTCGGCCCGGTCGCCGGCGGCGATGGCCTCGTCGAGCTCGCCGAGCTCCTCCACCACCTTGGCGCGGGCGCCGGCGGCGTCTGGCCAGTCGAAGCCGACGCGGCTGGCCTTCTCCGTGAGCCGGTCGGCGCGCGCCAGCGCCGGCAGCTCGCGCGGCACGCCCTCGAGCACGCTCTTTCCGCCGCCCTTCCTCCGCTTCTCCTCGCGCTTCAGCGCGGCCCACTGCACCAGCACCGCCTCGGCGTCCTTCACGGTGGCGTCGCCGAAGACGTGCGGGTGGCGCGACACCAGCTTGTCCGAGATGGCGTCGGCCACGTCGGCGAAGTCGAAGGCGCCCACCTCGCGGCGCAGCTCGGCCTGGAAGACGATCTGCAGCAGGAGGTCGCCCAGCTCCTCCCGGTGGCCGGCCACGTCGCCAGCGTCGATGGCCTCCAGCACCTCGTAGGTCTCCTCCAGCACGAAGGGGCGGAGCGAGGAGAGGGTCTGCTCACGGTCCCAGGGGCAACCCCCGGGGGCGCGGAGCCGCTGCATGATGGAGAGGAGCCGCTCGATGGCGTCGGTGGCGCGGGACATCCTCGCTTACTTAGCCCAGGGGAGGGCGTGCTAGCATCCCGTTCTCGCGTGCCGACCCGGACGACGTCCCTCGCCCTGCTGCTCTTCCTGGCCCTGGCCCCGCGGCCGGTCGCGGCCCAGGTCCAGGCGCCCACCCCGGTCGACGAGGCCGAGCCCACCGCCTTCGAGAAGCCGCCCGAGCCGGAGCGCCCGGCGGCGCGGCCCGCTGCCGAGCGCCCGCTCTCCGCCACCGCCCGCGACCCCTCGCCCGTGCCGGGCCCCGCGCCGGACCCCACCGCCGCCGGCGTGCCGGACACCCTGCCGGCGCCGGCGGCGCCGCCTCCGGCGCCGCCTCGGGAGCGGCCCGCGGCGCGCGCCATCGAGCCCGTCACGGTGAGCTTCGGGGCGCTGCTCTCCCACTGGGCCGACCGGCGCGCCGCGGTTCGCGAGCAGGACCCGGCGCGCGCCAACGCCGCGGCCGCCGCCATCCTCGACGTGAAGCGGCTGCTGGCCATCGAGAACGTCACCTGGCTCGCGGCCAGCGAGGTGCGCGAGTCGGCCCGGGCGCTCTCGGCCAACCTGCCCGGCGAGGCCATCGCCCACGCCGAGGTGGCCGGCCGGCTGGCTCCGGACCTCGCCGACGCCCACCTGGCGCTGGCGCGGGCGCGGCTCGCCAAGGCCCCCGGCGATCCGCTGCCGGCCCTGGCGGCCCTGGGTGACGCCATCTCCGCGGCCGTCCGCGAGCCACACACGCGGCGCGCCTTCTACGGCGACCTCTCCAGCGCGGCGCTGGCGGCGCTCTTCACCGGGGTGGCCGCCACGCTGGGGCTGCTCCTGCTGCGAAGCCTGCGGCTGTTCCTCCACGACTTCCACCACCTGCCGCTGCTGCGCGGCTCGGCGCCGGTGCAGGCGGGCTTCCTCGGCCTGGTGCTGATCCTGGCGCCGCTGGCCTTCGGCCTGGGGCCCTTCCTGGTGCTGGGCACGGCGCTGCTGGCCGCCTGGCTCTACCTCTCGCTCTCGGAGCGTCTGGTGGCCAGCGGGGCGCTGCTGGCGCTGGCGGCCCTGCCCTGGGCGGTCGACGGCGTGTCGCGCGCCACCACCTGGACCGGCACGCTGGCCGAGGAGGTCTACGAGCTGGAGCACGGCGCCGTGGACGACGCCGGGGTGGCCGAGCTGGTGGCCCGGGTCGGCGACGCGCCGCCCCCCGCGGTGGCGGCGGCGCTGGGGCGCCACTTCAAGCGGCGCGGCGAGCTCGGGGAGGCCCTGCGCTGGTACGGGGTGGCCGCCCGCGCCGACGAGCGGGCCGCGGAGATCCTGGTCAACGTGGGCAACGTGAGGTTCCTGCAGGGCGACCTGGACGGCGCCAAGGCGTCCTACCTGCAGGCCACCGACCGGGCCGGCGGCGACCTGACGGTGCAGGCGGCGGCCCACTACAACCTGTCCAAGGTGTACCTGCGCGGCTCGGACATCGAGAAGTCGAGCGCGGCGCGCGACCGGGCCGAGCAGGAGGACGGCGCCTTCCTGCGCCGCCACGGCGCCGACGACGACTTCTCCGCCAACCGCTACCTGGTGGACGTGCCGGTGCCGGCGGACAAGGTTCGCGCCCTGGCCAACCAGGACGGCACGGCCGACGCGCTGCGCGAGGCGGTGCGGGCGCGGCTGGCCGGCCCCCTGCCGCGCGACGCCTGGCCCTGGGCGCCCCTCGGGCTGCTGGCCGTGCTGTGGGGGCTGGCGGCGGGGGCGCGGGCCATCGACCCGGCGCGCGCCTGCGACAAGTGCGGCCGCCCAGCCTGCCGCCGCTGCGACGCGGGCGGTGGCCCGCTCTGCGGCCAGTGCGTCAACGTCTACGCGAGGAAGGGCGTGGTGGATGCCCGCGACCGGCTGCGCAAGGAGGCCCAGGTGCGCCGGCACCGGCAGCTGCACCAGGTGCTGGCGCGCATCCTGGCGGTGGTGGGCGGCGGCGCCGGCCACGTGTTCCACGGGCTGGCCGGCCGCGGCTTCGCCGCGCTCACCGGCCTGCTCTTCGTGGGCTTCCTGATCTGGTTCTGGCGCGGCGTCATGCCGCCGCCGTTGCCTTCGCCCTATGCGCTGTGGGGCAAGCTCGCGGTGGCCTTGCCGCTCGGGCTGGCGGTCTACCTGCTGGTGGTGCGGGACCTCTTCCGTCGGACGCGGACCTAGCGGAGGCACGACGTGGCGCTCAAGGGCACGCTCAAGGACTTCGGGATCGCCGAGATCCTCCAGCTCATCGGCCAGCAGGCCAAGAGCGGCGTGCTCCACCTGCAGTCGCGCGACGACGAGATCCACATCACCATGGCCGACGGCAACGTGGTGCGCGCCGAGTCGGCCGGCCGCAAGGCCCGCGACAAGCTGGGCGGTCTGCTGGTGCGCGCGGCGCTCATCACGCCGCAGGAGCTGGAGTACGCCCTCGACATCCAGAAGCGCACCTTGCGCCGGCTGGGCGACATCCTGGTGGAGCTGGGCAACGTCTCGGTGGCCGACCTGCGCGAGATGACCGCGCTGCAGACCACCGAGACCGTCTACAAGCTCTTCCACTGGAAGAGCGGCACCTACGCCTTCGAGCCGGGCGAGGTGGAGTGGGATCCGGAGACCGTCACCCCGCAGCGCGCCGAGTCGGTGCTGATGGAGGGGTTCCGCCAGGTCGACGAGTGGCCGCTGGTGCGCAAGAAGATCTCGTCGCTGGCCATGACCTTCGAGCGGCTGCGGGCGCTCGAGCCCGAGCGCAAGCTGCCGCTCAGGGCCGACGAGCTGGACGCCGCGCTGGGCGCGCTGGACGGGCCGGACAGCCTGGACGGGCTGGACGGGGACGCCGGCGGCCGGGCCGACCTGGCGCTGGGCCGCAACGAGCGGCGGGCCTACGAGCTGGCCACCGAGGGGCGGCCGGTGGCGGTCATCGTGGACCTCTCCCGGCTGGGCGAGTTCGAGACCTGCAAGGCGCTGCAGAACCTGGTCAACCTGGGCTACCTGGGGCCGGCCGCGGCGGTGAAGGACCGCGCCGGCGCGGTGGGCTCCTACGCGCGCGACTGGCAGAACCGGGTGCGCGCCGGGGCCGCCCGGGTCGGCGCCACGCTGGCCATCGCGGCGGCGCTGGCGGGCCTGGCCGCCTGGGTGGAGGAGCGCGGCTTCGACGATGGACGCGGCGGGGAGGTGCTGCGCGACAACGCCCCCCAGCGCTTCCTGGCCCGCTACCAGCTGTCCCGGCTCCGGGGCGCGCTGGAGGTCTACCGGCTGGAGCGCGGCGCCTTCCCGGAGCGGCTCGACGAGCTGGTGGAGGCTGGCCTGGCGGGCGCGCGCGATCTCCGTTACCCCTGGAGCCAGGAGTACCACTACCGGCGGCAGCCCGAGGGGCGCTTCGTGCTGCTCCCGCCGGTGGAGTGAGGCGCCCGTGGACCCTTCCCCGAGGCCGGTGTCCCGGCTCGACTTCCCCGACAACGACCGGGTGCGCGCCCTGTGCGGCGTCCACGGTGACCACCTCAAGCTGATCGAGCGGCGCCTGGGGGTGCAGCTCGGCCTGCGCGGCGGCCAGCTCGTGGTGGCGGCCGACGACGCGGTCAAGGTGGAGCAGGCGGAGCGGCTGCTGCGGGAGCTCTACGGCCTGCTGGAGGAGGGCTTCCCGCTGCACCTGGAGGACGTGGACCAGGCCACCAAGCTGGCCGCGCAGGGCGTGCCGCTGCGCGAGGTCTTCGGCGACACGGTCTTCGTGTCGGCCCACCACCGGGTCATCACGCCCAAGGGGCTGGCGCAGAAGCGCTACGTGCAGGCCATCCGCGAGCAGGACATCGTCTTCGGCATCGGCCCGGCCGGCACCGGCAAGACCTACCTGGCCATGGCCATGGCGGTGGCGGCGCTGGTGGAGCACAAGGTGAAGCGCATCGTGCTGACCCGCCCGGCCGTGGAGGCGGGCGAGCGGCTCGGCTTCCTGCCCGGCGACATCGCCGAGAAGGTCAGCCCCTACCTCAGGCCGCTCCACGACGCCCTCTTCGACATGGTGGAGGACGACAAGGCCAACGCCTTCATCGAGCGGGGCACGGTGGAGGTGGCGCCGCTGGCCTTCATGCGCGGCCGCACCCTGAACGACGCCTTCATCATCCTCGACGAGGCGCAGAACACCACCACCGAGCAGATGAAGATGTTCCTGACCCGCCTCGGCTATGGCTCCAAGGCGGTGGTGACCGGCGACGTGACGCAGGTGGACCTGCCCAGCGGGCGCCCCAGCGGGCTCCTCGAGGTGCAGCGGGTGCTGAAGGGCGTGGAGGGCATCTCCTTCTGCGCCTTCTCGGAGGCGGACGTGGTGCGCCACCCGCTGGTGCAGGAGGTGGTGCGCGCCTACGAGGCCTTCGAGGCGGCGCGGGCCGTCAAGGCCGCCGAGCGGCGCGCGCCCCGGCCGCCCGAGGAGCCAGCCGACGGCTGAGCGCCCGTCGAGCGCGTCGGGGACGGGACGCCGGTTGCCTTTCGCCGATCCCGGTGCGAGGCTCCCGCTCCGTGCCCGCCCCGCTCCCGCCCGCGCCGCTCCTCGAGCCCGGCCGGAGCGCCCCGCCGCGCGGCCCCCGGCTGGCGCGCGCCGTGTTCCTGCTCCTCCTGCTCGCCGGGGTGGGCGCGGCCGGCGGCGCGCTCCTCACGCCGCCGGGGGTGGAGCGGCTGCCCGGCCCGGAGGCGCTGGGCGCGCCCGCCCTCGCCACCATCAGGGCCGACCGCGACTACGAGGTGGTGGACGAGGAGGCCACGGCGCGGCGGCGAGCCGCGGCGGCGGCGGCCGAGCGGCCGGTCTACGACGAGGACGACGGCGCCGACGACGAGGCCGCGGCGCGCATCCACGCGGCCTTCGCCGTCATGCGCGAGGAGGAGGCGGCCCTGCGGCGCCAGCACGCCGCGCCGGAGGCGGCCGAGCTGGCGCGCCGCTACGCCGCCCAGCGCGACGCCTTCGTGGCGCGCCTGCAGCTCCTGGTGCGGGACGAGGACCTGGCGGCGCTGGCGGCGGCTCGCTTCGCCGAGCCGGTGGAGCGCGAGCTGGCCGGGCTGGCGGCCAAGGGGCTGAACGGCCTGGTGGTGGGCGACCGGGCGCTCCTCCCCGACGACCGCCAGGCCGGCTTCGTGGTGCGCACCTTCCGCGGCGGGCAGGTCACCGGGGAGCGGGCGGTGCGGGACCTGGCGCTGGTGCGCGACATGGCCACGGCGCGCGAGGAGGTGGCCCGCACCGCCGCGGCGCGGCTGGCCGCACTGCCGCCGCCGCTCCGGGCCGCCGTGCTCCGCCTGGCCAGCGCCGCCGTGAGGCCCACCCTGGTGCACAACCTGGGCGAGACCGAGCGGCGCCGCGCCGAGGCGGCGGCCCGGGTCAAGCCGGCCGGGCTCCCGGTGCCCCGCGGCGAGCGCATCGTCTCGGCCGGCGAGCTCGTCGAGCCGCGCCACCTGGCGGTCTTCGACGCCATCCGGGCGCGCACGCGCGCCGAGGACCGCTGGCGCGTCCGGCTGAGCAGCGCGGCGCTGGTGGTCCTGCTGGTGCTGTCGCTGTGGCGCTTCGCCGGCGGCGCGCTGCCGCGCTTCCGCCCGTCCTCGAAGGACGCGGCGCTCCTGGCGGCGCTCCTGGTGGGCGGGCTGGCGGTGGCCGCCGCCGGCCCCGGGCTGGCCGACCTGCTCCTCGAGCGGCTGCCCGGCGTGCCGCGCGAGGCGATGACGGCGCTCCTGCCCCTGGCGGCCGGGGCGCTGGTGGCGCGGCAGGTGCTGGCCCCGGAGGCGGCGCTGCTCCTGGCCGTGGCCACCGGCCTGGGCGCCAGCCTGGTGGTGGGGCCGTCCCTCCCGCTCGCCCTGCACGCCGCGGTGACGTCCCTGGCCGCGGCCGGACTGGGCGGGCGGTCCCGGCGGCGGGGCGGCCTGTGGACCGCCGGGCTGGCGGCGGGCGTGGCTGGCGCGGCGCTGGCGACCGCCTCGGCGCTGCAGGCCGGCAAGGGGCCGGGGGAGGTGGGGGTGCTGGCGGGCGCGGCCCTGGCCGGCGGCGCGCTCCTGGTCCCCGTGGTGGCCTGGCTCGTGCTCCTGCCGCTGCAGGGGCTCCTCGGCTACCTCACCGACGCCCGGCTGCAGCAGCTGGCCAGCCTGAACCACCCGGCCTTGAAGGAGCTCATCGTCCAGGCACCCGGCACCTACCACCACTCCATCCTGATGGGCTCGCTGGTGGAGGCGGCGGCGAGGGAGATCGGCGCGGACCCGCTGCTGGCGCGGGTGGGGGCCTACTACCACGACCTCGGCAAGCTCAAGAGCCCGCTCTTCTTCGCCGAGAACCAGCGCGGCCGGAACGAGCACGACGAGCTGGCCCCGTCGATGAGCGCGCTGGTGGTGAAGCGCCACGTCTCCGACGGCCTGGAGCTGGCCCGTCGCTGGCACCTGCCGCGAGCCGTGGCCGACGTGATCGCGCAACACCACGGCACGCGGCTGGTCGGCTACTTCTGGGCCAAGCAGCAGAAGCTGGCCGAGGCGGGGGCCGCCGCCGGGCCGGGCGACGAGGCGCTCTTCCGCTACCCCGGGCCGCGCCCACGCAGCCGCGAGGCGGCGCTGGTCATGCTGGCCGACGCCTGCGAGGCCACGGCCCGCGCGCTGGAGGCGCCCTCGGCCGCGGCGCTCCGCACGGTGGTGGAGAAGCGGGTGGGAGAGATCGTCGCCGAGGGGCAGCTCGACGAGTGCGAGCTCACGCTGGGTGACCTGGGCGCGGTCACCTCGGCGCTGGCGCACGGGCTGCAGGCGGTCTACCAGGCTCGCCCCGCCGCCCAGGCGCCCACGCCGGAGCCCCGGCCGCCGGTCCAGCTGGTGCGCCCTTGAGCGCGAAGGTGGAGAGCCGCAGCCGCCACCCGCGGGGCGCCGCCGCGGCGCGGCGCCTGGTCCCCATCGCGGCGCGCTTCCTGGCGGCCCTGGGGCGCTCCGAGGCCGAGGTCTCGCTGCTGCTGGTGACCGACGGGATGATCCGCGGGCTCAACCGGCGCTGGCGCGGCAAGGACAGGGCCACGGACGTCCTCTCCTTCCCGCTCACCGATCCACCTGGAAGTGGGTCCCACCTGGGGGACGTGGTACTGTCGCTCGACACGGCCACCCGCCGGGCGCGGAGCGAGCGGCGGCCGCTCGCCGCCGAGCTCGAGCGGTACCTCGCACACGGCCTCCTCCACTTGCTCGGGTACGATCACGAGCGGCCAGGGGACGCGAGGCGGATGGCGGCCGCCGAGGCCGGCCTGGTAGAGGGTGGCGGCGGCCTGGTGGGCGCCGCGCAGAGACAGGGCAGGAGCGGATGGATCCCTTCGCGGACATCGACCTCGACTCGGAGTCGGTCTGGCTCGACGGCGCCTGGTACACGCGCGACGAGCTGGCGCGCCGCATCAAGCAGATGATCGAGTCGGGGGACTTCCGGGTCTCCCGGCCCAGCCAGGCCCTGGAGCGGCTGGAGACCGCGCTCGGGCAGGCGCAGGTGGTGGCGGTGCGCATGCCCGCCGACCTGGCCGGGGCGGCCAGCGCCACGGCGGCGCGGCTGGGCCGGCCGGTGGGCCACCTGGTCCGCGAGGCCGTGGCCTACTACCTGGCGGCGGCCGCCGCCTACGGCGCGTCCCAGGCGGCCGCCCAGGCGGCGCAGGCGCCGGCGCCGCCGGTCCCGCCCCTGCCCTCGGTGGAGGTGGACCTCGAGGTCGAGGCCGCCGGGTCGTTCTTCAAGAAGGCCCGCTAGCACCCTGGTCATGCGCCGCGCCGCCCCGCTCCTCGCCGTGCTCGGCTCGGGCGCTGCCATGGCGCTGGCCCTGCCCCTGGTCGTCCCCTGGCTCTCCCTGCGCGAGCTCGATCCGGCCGGCCACCTCGAGCTGGTGGCCTGGGTGGCGCTGGTGCCGCTGCTGGTCGCGGTGGGGCGGGCCGGCTCCGGCCGCGCCGCCTTCGGCCTCGGCTTCGTGGGCGGCCTGGCCTACTTCTTCGCGGCCATCCACTGGGTGAGCCACGCCATGACCGCCTTCGGCGGGCTCCCCTTCGGCCTGGCCATCCTGGCCCTCACGCTGCTGGTGGCCTACATGGCCTTCCACTGGGGGCTGGCCGCCTGGGCCACCTTCGCGCTGCGCCGGGGCCTGGGCTGGCCGGCCTGGCTGGCCGCGCCGCCGGTCTTCGCCGCCGCCGAGCTCCTGCGCACCCACCTGCTGACCGGCTTCCCCTGGGCCAACCTGGGCTACACGCAGGCGCGCACGCCGGCGGTGGCACAGCTCGCCGCGCTGCTGGGCGTCTCCGGCATCGCCTTCCTGGTGGTCCTGGTGAACGCGGTGCTGGCCGACGCGCTGGAGGCGCGCCTGCGCGGGCGCCCGCCGCCGCTCCGCCCGCTCGCGGCGGTGGCGGCGCTCGTGCTGCTCACGGTGGGCGGCGGGGCCTGGCGGCTCCGCGTGCTCGGGGCCGAGATGGCGGCCGCGCCGGCGCTCACGGTGGCGCTGGTCCAGCCCAACCTGGACCAGGGGCAGAAGAACCGGGCCCGCGACCACGTGGCCTACGTGCTCGACCGGCTGGTGCCGCTCACCCTGGAGGCCGACCGCCAGGGGGCCGACCTGGTGGCCTGGCCAGAGGCGGCCTTCCCGGCCTACGTGCGGCCGTCCATCACCACCTTCGACGGCGCGCGGGCCCGCCTGCCGGCCCTGGGGCGGGCCCACCTCCTCCTCGGTGCGGCCACGCTCGAGGAGCTCGGGCGCGGCCCGGAGGGGCCCACCTGGCGGGTGGAGAACACCACCTTCATGGTGGGCCCGGACCTGCGCGTGCTGGGGCGCTACGTGAAGCACCACCTGGTCCCCTTCGGCGAGTACGTGCCTCTGGCGGAGTGGTTGCCCTTCATCGGCCGGCTGGTGCCGGGCATGGCGCCGGCCAGCCCCGGTGGCGCGCTCCGGCTGCTCGAGTTCCCCGGCCCGCACGGGCGGACGGTGCGGGTGGGCTCGATGATCTGCTTCGACGCCATCTTCCCGGAGATCGGCCGCGCCCTGGCGGCGCAGGACCCCGACCTGCTGGTGAACCCGACCAACGACGCCTGGTACGGTTACTCCTCCGGCCCCTACCAGTTCCTGGCCATCGTGCGGCTGCGCGCCGTGGAGACCGGCCGCGCCATCGCCCGCCCGGCCTACGCCGGGGTGTCGGCCCTCATCCTCCCCACCGGCGAGCTGGCCCCTGGCGCCATCGACGTCGGGCCGGTGGACCCGGCCCTGGCGCCGGACCCGGCCGAGCCGCCGCGCCTGCTGGTGGGGCGCCTGCCCATCTTGCACGGGCGGACCCCCTTCACTAGCATCGGCCACCTCTTCGGCCAGGCCTGCGCCGTCGCCACCCTGGCCGCCCTGGCGGCGGCGTGGCGCCGGCGCCGCCGGGCCGCCACCGTGTAGCCCCGGAGAACGCCCCCCATGGCCGCCCCCACCGCCGAGCAGCTCGCCGACCTGACCCGCCGCCTGGCGGGGCTCCGGGGGTCGCTTTGACGTCGAGCGCAAGCGGGAGCGCATCGCCGAGATCTCCTCGCTCTGCGGCGCCCCCGAGTTCTGGGCCGACGCCGCCCGGGCCCAGGGGCTGCTGAAGGAGAAGTCCCAGCAGGAGGTGGTGGTGGGCGCGGTGGACAAGGTGGCGGCCTCGCTGGCCGACGCCGCCGCGCTCCACGAGCTGGCCGAGGAGGCGCGCGACGAGGGCGTGCGGGCCGAGGCCGCCCAGGCCGCCGCCGCGGTGGCTGCCGAGCTGGAGGGGCTGGAGTTCCAGAAGATGCTCTCCGGCACGCACGACCGGGCCGGCGCCATCGTCGAGGTGAAGAGCGGCGCGGGCGGGGTGGAGGCCATGGACTGGGCCGCCATGCTCTACCGGATGTACCAGCGCTACTGCGAGCGCAAGGGCTGGACGCTGGAGCCGGCCGACATGGTGGCCGGCGAGGAGGCCGGCATCAGCCAGGGCTCCTTCTTCGTGCGCGGCGACTTCGCCTACGGCTTCCTCAAGGCGGAGAAGGGGGTGCACCGGCTGGTGCGCATCAGCCCCTTCGACCAGAACGCGCGGCGCCAGACCAGCTTCGCGGCGGTGGACGTGACGCCGGAGATCGACGACGACATCGTCATCGACATCAAGGAGGCCGACGTCCGCATCGACACCTACCGGTCGTCCGGCGCCGGCGGCCAGAAGGTCAACAAGACCGACTCGGCGGTGCGCATGACCCACCTGCCCACCGGCATCGTGGTGGCCATGCAGAACGAGCGGAGCCAGCAGAAGAACCGCTCCATGGCCTGGAAGATCCTGCGCTCCCGCCTCTACGAGTACGAGGAGAAGCGCCGCCAGGTGGTCCTGGACGCCGCCGAGGCGCAGAAGAAGGACATCGACTTCGGCTCGCAGATCCGCAGCTACGTGCTGCAGCCCTACCAGATGGTGAAGGACCTGCGGACCGGGGTGGAGACCGGCAGGGTGGAGGACGTGCTGGACGGCGACCTGGAGGGCTTCATCCGGCCCTGGCTCATGGGCGTGCGCAGGACCGACCGGGTGGTGGACGAGTAGGGCCGCCCCTACCTCGGCGCGTAGACGATGGGCTGGCGCGCCACCACGAACCGGTCGATGGCGTCGGAGGCCCAGCCGGGCAGGCCGAGCAGCCGGACCCCGCAGCCGGTGGGCTGGCGGCCGGTGGTGGCGTTCTTCTCCCGCACGAAGGCCACCTCGCCCTCCAGGTCGATCTTGCGGCCGTCGGCCAGGCCGAGCCGCACCTGCAGGCGCGTCCCCACCGCGGGCGGCATGGCGGTGGAGATGAAGACCCCGCCCGAGTCGATGCGGCGGGTGGCGCCCACGTAGAAGTTGTGCTCCGAGACCAGGCTGACGTTGACCTCGACCCGGGCCGGCACCGGGCGGCTCCTGGGCTCGTCCACCAGCTCCTCGTCGATGAGCGACATGAGGTCGACGGGCGGGGAGGGCGGCTTCCGCATGGGCGGCTGGGAGCCGGGCTCGGAGAGCAGCGGGGCCGGCTCGGGGATGGCGGGCGGCGGCAGGGCCGGCGGACGGGGCGCGGCGCCCGGCTGGCCGATCAGGCCGCCACCGACGGCGCGCTCCACCACCACCAGCGGTCGGGCCAGCACGTCGGCGCGCGAGAGGGCGCGCTCGGCGCCGGCCACGGCGGCCAGCGGCTCCACGATCTCGCGGGCCGGCCCGACCATGACGACCCGCACGCCCACCTTGGCGGCGCCGGCGGCCGCGGTGAGCGCGTTGCCCCAGCTGGCGTCTGGCGAGGCCGGCAGCAGCAGCACCACGGCGTGGGGTGCCACCACGCGCATGATGCCCTCCAGCTCCCCGGGGCCGGGCAAGCAGTAGACCGCGTAGCCCGCCCGCCCGAGGTGCAGGTGGAGCGCGATCGCGACGTCGGCGTCCGAGCCAACGACCAGGACGCGCGACGCCACCGGGGTGGCGCCGGCCGGGCTCACGCGCTACGGCCCCCCGTCTCCATCATGATGCGGCGCTCGAGGTCGGCCCGGTTGGTGGCGTTGCCGAGCGCCGTGTCGAGCGAGATCTTCTTCTGCTCGTGGAGGCGATAGAGGAACTGGTCGAAGCTGTGCATGCCGAGGTCGGCCCCGGCGGTCTCCATGTAGGTCCTGAGCTCGTCGACCTTGCCGCCGTTGCGGATCAGCTCGCGCACGGTGGAGGTCGCGAGCAGCGCCTCCACCGCGGGGATGAGCCCGGCCGCGTCGGCCCGCATGAGCAGCCGCAGCGCCACCACCGCCTGGAGGTTGTCGGCCAGGCGGGACCGCACCGTGTCCTGCTCGTCGGAGGGGAAGAGCCCGACCAGGCGCCCCACCGCGCGCGGCACGTCCGGTGTGTGGAGCGAGGTGATGACCAGGTGACCGGTCTCGGCGGCCTTGAGGCAGATGTCCGCCGACTCCCGGTCGCGCAGCTCGCCCACCATGATGATGTCCGGATCCTGGCGCAGCGCGGCGCGCAGCGCGTCGGAGTAGCTGGCCGTGTCGGAGCCCACCTCGCGCTGGATGACCAGCCCCTTGCCGCCCGGGAAGAGGAACTCGATGGGGTCCTCCACCGTGATGACGTGCAGCCGCTCCGCCTGGATGATGTGGTTGATGATGGCGGCGATGGTGGTGGACTTGCCGTTGCCGGTGGCGCCGGTGACGACGATCAGGCCGCGCCGCGCCTCGGCGATGGTCTTGATGACCGAGGGCAGGTTGAGCGGATCGAAGTCCGGGATGGCGAACGGGATGGTCCGCATCACCGCGCCCCAGGTGCCGCGCTGCTTGAAGATGCTGGCGCGGAAGCGCGAGACCCCGGTGAGGGAGTAGCTCCGATCCACCTCCCGGAAGTCGAGCGGGGTGAAGCCCGAGCCCGGCGCCTGCAGGACGAAGTTGGCGATGGCCTCGGTGTCGGCGTGGGTCAGCGGCGGATACTTGGCCGCCAGCAGCTCCCCGAAGACTCGATACGTCGGCGGGTAGCCGACCTCGAAGTGGACGTCGCTCGCCTGCCGCTTCACCGCCAGCTGCAGGAGGGAATGGAACATGTCTTCGCTGAGTGGGCCTTGGCCTTCCATCGTGGGGCGGAGTTTAGCGCGGGACGGGCCTCGCGCGACAAGCGAAAGGCCGCCCGGTCTCCCGGTACGGCCTCTCCAGCTTCGGCGCTCTCGCGGCCTCTACGGTGCTGCGTCTCCCGCCCGGGCCAGGCGGCCCGGGACGGGTGGGAGGTGTCGAAGCTCCGGTCTCACCTCGACATGGACGTACGACGGGAGGTTGGCCTCGCCACTCGAGCAGAATGGGCTTCGTCATGACGAGGTCTGCGGCCGGCCTCCGGCGGGGACTGGTCTCTCTTCGCTTCAAGTGTCGTGCCGAACTGGGGTGCGGACTCGCGCCGAGTGATTCCGGCCGGTTGGGAAGGACGCCGCCCAGGCCCGGCGCGGGCCGAGGTGGGTTGGGGCGACACAGGGGTTGCCCCGACCCCTCAGGCTTTGACCCTGCGACGAATGGGCTCCCCCTTTCCCGCCGAGTTCCCTATAAGTGGCGGTATGTTCGCGTCGGTCGAGGCGGCGTCCCTGGGGCTGGGTACGGCGGGCTACCTGCCGTCCCGGGAGATCGCCACGGCGGTCTTCCTGGCGGATCGGCTCGAGAAGCCGCTCCTGGTGGAGGGGCCGGCCGGCGTCGGGAAGACGGAGCTGGCCCTCGCCTTCGCCAGGGCCACCGGCCGCGAGCTCATCCGGCTCCAGTGCTACGAGGGGCTCGAC
>JANNKC010000184.1:0-10326 GCA_031396105.1 Anaeromyxobacter sp. | reverse complement strand
TGCCGGCGCGGGGTCGGCGGCACTCGGCTCGGCTGCAGGCGCGGCGGGCGGCTCGGCCGGCGGCGTGACGGGCGCGGTGGCGGCCGGCACGAACGGCGACCTCATCGAGGCGACGCGGGCCCTGCAGCAGGAGGCGCAGGCCATGAACCTGCAGTACCTGCAGCTCCAGGAGCAGATGCAGCGGGAGAGCCGCGAGTACACCGCCCTCTCCAACGTCATGAAGGTGAAGCACGACTCGGCGCGCGCCGCCATCGCCAACATCCACTAGGAGCCGCCCGTGTCCGTACCAGCCCTCGGCCCGGCCGCCGCCGCGGCGAGCCCGGCCAGCACCGCGCCCGTGGCGGCGCGCTTCGGCCCGCTCCTCGAGACGCGCCTCCGCGCCCGGCCGCAGCCTTCACCCCCGCCGACGCCACCGCTCGCCGCGGCGCTGCGGAGCGTGGAGGCCGCCCAGGCCCGGCTCGACGCCGTCCTCGCGGCCGCCCGGCGCGGCCAGGCCTTCACCGCGGGCCAGCTCCTGGCCCTGCAGGCCGACGCCTACCGCTTCACCCAGACCCTCGACGTGGCCGGCAAGCTGGTCGAGCAGGGGGTGCAGGGCGTGAAGCAGGCCATCCAGACGCCGCTCTGAGGTCTCCCATGTTCCGCCATGCCGCCTTGCCCTCGCCTCCGCGCCGTGCCCGGTTCCGGCTCGCCCCCCTGCTGGTGCTCCTCGCCGGCTGCGCCGGCGAGCCGCTCCTCCACGACCTGCCGGAGCGCGAGGCCAACGCCGTCCTGGTGGCGCTCGACGAGGAGGGTCTGGCCGCCCAGAAGGCGCGGCACGAGGGGAGCGAGGGAGGCTGGACCGTGCTGGTGGCCGCCGGCGACGTGGCCCGAGCCCACCGGCTCCTCGCCGCGCGCGAGCTGCCGCGGACGCGCCCGGCGGGGCTGGGGGAGGTCTTCGGGAGGGCGGGCGTGGTGCCCACTCCGGTGGAGGAGCACGCCCGCTGGCTCCACGCGCTCTCCGGCGAGCTGGCCGCCTCGGTCCAGGCCATCGACGGCGTCGTGGAGGCACGCGTCCACCTCGGCCTGCCGGCCGATGACCCGCTGCGGCCAGGCGTCCGGCCCGCCGCGCGGGCCGCGGTGCTGGTGAAGTGCCGCCCGGCCGCCTGCGGGCCGCTGCGGGCCCTCGAGGGCGGGCTGCGGGCGCTGGTGGCCGGCGCGGCCGAGGGGCTCACCCCCGAGGCCGTGGCGGTGGTGATCGCCGAGGGGACCGATGCGGCGCCGCCCGCCGACCCGGCGCGAGCTGACCGGGCGCCGCTCGCCCTCGCGCTCGCCTCCCTCGCGGCGCTGGGCGCCGCCGCGCTCGGGATCCTGGCCTGGCGCGAGCGGCGCAGGCCGCCGCGGACGCCATGACCCCGGATCGCCGCCGCCTGGTGGCCCTGGCGGCGGCGCTCGCGCCAGCGAGAGCCCCGCTGCTCCTGGCGTGGCTGGGCGGCGACGACGGGGGCGCCGCGGCCGTGCTGGCCTCCTCCCTGGCCGCCGCGCCGCGCCGTGCCCGGCTGGCCGCCCCGGCGGCCGCCCTCGCCGCGGCACCCCAGGCCGTTCCCGGGCCGGGATCGTCTGGCCACCCGCTCCTCGCTCGTCTCCGCCGAGAGGCGGTGCTCGCCGCCCAGGCCTGCCCCTCCGCGCCGCGGACCGAGGTCCGCCGCGCGGCCGCGCCCGGTCCGCGAGGCAGCCCAGATCCGCAGTGATCTCGGGGCGACGCCGCGGCATGGGGCTTGGATTCCATGGGCCGCATGGCGCTCCCCTTCGACCTCCCGGCCTGCTCCCGCGGCTTCGCCGCGCTGGCCCCCGCGGCGCGCGCCGCCGGCGCCGAGGCGGCGAAAGGCGCGGCCCGGGCGATCGGCGAGGTGCTGGGGCTGGAGGTCCGGCTCGTGGGACGGGCCCGCCCGGCCTCGCCGTCGGCGGGCGCGGCGGTGGCCACGCTCCCCATCGAGCTGGCGGCGCTGCCGGGGACCGCCCTCCTGGAGGTGGAGCCGGCCCTCGTGGCCCGGCTCGTGAGCGCGCTGGCCGGCGAGGGCGCGCCGCCGGTGGCCGGCGCCGGCGCCCTGACGCCGCTCGAGGCCTCGGCGCTGGAGCTCCTGGTCCTCGCCGCCATCGACGGCGCCGCCGCCGTCCCGGAGATCGGCGACCGGCTCGCGCCGAGGCTGGTGCGCGCCGCCCCCGCGCCCCTGTCGCCGCTGGCCGTCGACCTCGAGGTCACGGCCGGCGCGGTACGCGGCCGGGCCCGCCTCCTCCTCCCGCCCGCGGCCGTGACGGCCCTGGCCGGCCCGCCGGCGCTGGAGGAGCCGCTCCTCAGCTTCCCGCTCTTCGCCTCGCTGCGGGCGGGCACGGCGCCGCTCCTCCCCGAGGAGCTGGCCGCGCTCGCGCCCGGCGACGTGGTGCTGGTCGATCCGCCGCCGGGAGGGCGCCACCGGCTCCGCTTCCCGGGCGGCTTCACCGCCGAGGGGCCGGTGGCCGACGGCGCGCTGACCGTGGAGGCAACGTCGATGGACGAGCGGCTCGCCGAGATCCCCGTGACCCTGGAGGTGGAGCTGGCGCGCGTCCCCCTCACGCTGGCCGACCTGGCGCGCCTCGTCCCGGGCGCCACCCTGCCCCTGCACGTCGACCGCCGGGGGCTGGTGACGCTGCGCCTCGGCGAGCGGGCGCTGGCGCGCGGCGAGCTGGTCGACGTGGACGGCGCGGTGGGCGTGCGCATCCTCTCCATGGAGGTTGGGCCGTGATCGCCTGGCCGCTGGCGGCACGCCGTCCGCTGCTGCTGCTCGGGCTCGGCGCCCTCCTCTGCGCCGGGCTCGCCGTCCTGCCCGGGGAGGCGGGTCCGCTGGCGGCACGTGCCGGGCTGACGGCGCTGGCGGTCGGGGTGGTGGCCGCCGCGGCGAGCCGACGCGGCGGGGCGGGGCGGACGCCGGCCCTGCGGGTGACGGCGCGGGCCGCGCTCGGCCGCGCCGCCAGCGTGGCGGTGGTGGAGGTGGATGGGCGCCGCTTCCTGGTGGGCGCGGGGGAGCGGGCGCTCGAGCTGCTGGCCGAGCTCGAGCCCGCCAGCGAATCGCCGGCGGCGCGGCCCGGGGGATCGCCGTGATGCCCGCCACCCTGCTCCCCGCCGCCGGGCCGCTCGCCGCCCGCCCGGCCGAGTTCCTCCTCCTGCTCGGCGCCGCGGCGCTCGTGCCGGTGCTCCTCGTCACCCTCACCTGCTTCCTGAAGATCACGGTGGTCCTCTCCATCCTCCGCTCCGCGCTGGGGGCGCCGCAGGTGCCACCCTCCACGGCGGTGACCGGGCTGGCGCTGGTCCTCACCCTGGCCGTGATGGCGCCCGTCGCGGAGGCCTCCTTGGCGGCGGTGGCGGAGCGTCCGGTGGCGCAGGGCGCGGACGGCGCGCTCGAGGCGGGCGCCCGCGCCCTCTGGCCGCTCAAGGCGTTCCTGGGCCGCTTCGCCCGGGCCGACGACCGCGAGGCCTTCCTCGATCTGGCGCGGCGGCTGCGCCCGCCCGGGCGGGCCGCCGAGGCCGGTCCGGACGACCTGGCCGTGCTCGCCCCCGCCTTCATGGTCTCCGAGCTGCGCCGCGCCTTCACCATCGGCTTCCTGGTCTTCCTGCCCTTCCTGGTGGTGGACCTGGTGGTGGCCAACGTGCTCTTGGCCCTGGGCCTGACGCAGCTGTCGCCCACCTCGGTGGCGCTGCCGCTCAAGCTCCTCCTCCTGGTGGCGGTGGACGGCTGGCGCCTCCTGGCGCGCGGCCTGACCCTTGCCTATGCGCCGCCCGGGGGCGATCCGTGACCAGCACGCTGCTCCACCTGTCGCGCGAGGCGCTCACGCTGGCGTTGCTCCTCTCGGCGCCGCCGCTCCTGGCCGCGCTGCTGGTCGGCCTGGTGACCGGCCTGCTGCAGGCGGTGACCCAGGTGCAGGAGCAGGCGCTGGGCGCCGTGCCGCGCATCGCGGCGGTGCTGGGCGCGCTGGTGGTGGCTGGCCCGTGGATGGGCGGCCGGCTGGCCCGCTTCGCCGGCGAGGTGCTGGCGCTCGCCGCCGGGGTGCGGCCGTGACGCCCCTCGGCCTGGCGCCCGGCCAGCTCGAGGCGGCGCTCCTCCACGCGCTCCGCCTCCTGCCGGTCGCGGCCATCTCCCCGTTCCTGGGTGGACCGCTGGTCCCGCCCGCCGTCCGGCTGGCCCTGGGCGGCGGCGCTGGCCTGGCGGCCTTCCTGCTGGGCGGGGCGCGGCCCGTGCCGCTCGAGGGGCTCCACCTCCTCGCCGCGGCGGCCGTCGAGCTCGCGCTGGGCGCGGCGCTCGCCGTGCTGGTCTCGGCGCCGGTCGAGGCGGCCCGGGCCGCCGGGCGGCTCGCCGACACGGTGCGTGGCGCCACGCTGGCCGAGCTCCACGTGGCGCCCATCCGGCAGCGCGAGACCGCCCTCGGCGACCTCCTGGTGCAGCAGGTGGTGGTGCTCTCGGCGCTGGGCGGCGGCGCGCGGCTGGTGGTGCGCGGGCTCCTCCTCTCCTTCGCCGCGATCCCGGCGGGCGTCCCGCTGGCGCCGGCCCCGCTCGCCGAGCTGGCGCTGGCCGCCGCGGCAGCCCTCCTGGCAGCCGCGGTGGCGGTGGCCGCGCCGGCGGTGGCCGGCGTCCTCGCGGCCGACCTCGCGGTCTCGGCCATGGCGCGCCTCGCCCCCGGCCTGGCGCTTCCGGAGCTGGTCCAGCCGGCGCGGGCGGCCCTCGGGCTGCTCGCCGTGGCGGCCGCGGCGGGCGCCGGCGCAGGAAGGCTGGTGGCGCTGGTGGCGCTGTCCGGCGAGTGGCCGGCGCGGTTGTCGGCCGGGGGCTTGCCGTGAGCGGCGCGTCCACCGAGGAGCCCACCCCTCGCCGGCTCGCCGAGGCGCGGCGGCGCGGTGAGGTGGCCTGCTCGCGCGAGCTCAGCGGCGCGGTGGCGCTGGCCGCGGGGCTCCTCGCGCTGGCCGCCGGCGGCGCGTCCCTCCTCGGCTCGCTTGCCGGGGTGGTGCGCGGCGGGCTGCTCCTCGCCCTCGACCCCGGTCAGTCCCCCGCCGGCGCCCTGCTGGCCGCCGCGGCGCACGTGGCGCGCCTCTCGGCGCTCCCCCTCCTGGTCGCCGCGGCGGCCGGCACGGCGGCCGGCCTGCTCCAGACCAGGGGTCTGGTGGCGCCCGCGGCGGCGGCGCCCCGCCTCGACCGGCTCGACCCGGCGCGCGGCCTGGCCGGGCTCTTCTCCCGCGAGCGGCTGGCGGCCGTGGGGCTCGGACTGCTCAAGGCCTCGGTCGTCCTGGCCCTGGCGCTCGGCTGGGCCCGTGGCGCCGCCTCCTCCATCGCCTCCCTGCCGCGCGCGGTCGCGCCGGGCGCCGGGCTGGTCGCCCTGCTCGGACCCCTGGCGCTCCGGCTCACGCTGGCCCTGCTCGCCTTCGGCGCCGCCGACCTGCTCCTCACCCGCTGGCGCCATCGCCGGCGGCTGCGCATGACGCGCCAGGAGGTGCGGCGCGAGCAGCGCGAGGACGAGGGCGACCCGCGCCACCGCGAGGCGCGGCGGCGGCGCCACCGGGCGCTCCTCGAGGCCGGCCCGGTGGCCCGCGCCACCTGCGTGGTGGTCAACCCGACCCATCTCGCGGTGGCCCTGCGCCACCGGCGCGGCGCCGACGAGGCGCCGCGGGTGGTGGCCAAGGGGCGCGGGGCCGAGGCCCGTCGCATCCGCTCCGAGGCGCGCCGGGCCGGCGTGCCGGTGGTGCGGGACGTGGCGCTGGCCCGCGCGCTCCACCAGCTCGCCGAGGTGGGCGAGGAGATCCCCGAGCCGCTCTACGAGGCGGCCGCGGCGGTGCTGGTCCACCTCTACGCCGCGCCGGACGGAGTGCCCCCGTGACCACGCTCCACGCGCTGCTGGCCCGCCTGCGCGGCGCCGGCGACGCCCTCTTCGCCCTCTCGGTGCTGGCGGTGGTGGTGCTGCTGGTGGCGCCGGTGCCGCCCGGCCTGCTCGACGTCGGGCTGGCCCTCTCCCTCGCGCTGGCCGCCGCGCTGCTGGCGGTGACGCTCCTGGCCCGCGACGCCCTGAGCTTCGGAGCCTTCCCGACCCTCCTGCTCCTCACCACGCTGCTCCGGCTCGCCCTCTCGGTCTCCTCCACGCGGCTGGTCCTCACCCGCGGCGAGGCCGGGCGGGTCATCGAGGCCTTCGGCCGGGTCATGGTGCAGGGGAGCCCGGTGGCCGGCGCCGTGGTCTTCGCCATCGTCACGCTGGTGCAGCTCCTGGTGGTGGCCCGCGGCGCCGAGCGGGTGGCCGAGGTGGCGGCGCGGTTCACCCTCGACGCCCTGCCCGGCAAGCAGCTCGCCATCGACGCCGACCTTCGCGCCGGCCTGCTCGACCCGGCCGCGGCGGCGCGCCGGCGGCGGGCGCTGGAGCGGGAGAGCCAGCTCTTCGGCGCCATGGACGGGGCCATGAAGTTCGTCAAGGGGGACGCCGTGGCCGGGGTGGCCATCGTCCTCGTGAACGCCCTCGGCGGGCTGGTGGCCGGCGTGGCGGCCGGGCGCGACCTGGGGGAGGCGGCCTCGCGGGCCGTGCTGCTGGCGGTGGGCGACGGCCTCGCCTCGCAGCTCCCCTCGCTCCTGGTGGCGGTGGCGGCGGGCGTGGCGGTGACCCGGGTGGCCGGGGAGCAGGAGGGAGCTCGGCTCGGCGGGGAGGCGGCGCGCCAGCTCCTCTCCGAGCCACGCGCGCTGGCCGCCGTGGCGGTGCTCCTGCTCGGTCTGGCGCTCACGCCGGGCCTGCCGGCGGTGCCCTTCCTGGCAATGGGGGTGCTGGCCGGCGGGCTCGCCTGGCGCGGCCTGCGCTCCGGCCCGGGAGGGCTCGTGGAGGGCGAGGCGCCGCGATCCTCGCCGGGCACGCCTGGCGCCTCCCTCGGTCCCGGCGCCTCGCTGGCCGAAGGGGAAGAGCCTGCCGTGGTGCTCGAGCTGGCCGATGACCTCCTGGCCGCGGCCCGCGCCGACGGCGGGCGCTTCCTCCTCGCGACCCTGCCGGCGCTGCGGGAGGGGCTGTGGCGCGACCTCGGCGTGCCGCTCGCGCCGCTGGCCGTCCGCGGCGCACCGCTGGAGCCGGGCGGGTGGGCGCTCCTGCTGCACGAGGTGCCGGCGGCGCGCGGCCGCGCCCCGCTCGATGAGCGGCTCTCGCTGGCGCCGCTCGAGGACCTCACCCTGGCGGGCATCCCCTTCACGCCGGAGCCGGACCCGCGCACCGGTCAGGCGATGGGCCTGCTCGATGTCGGCGACGCCCCGCGGGCGGCGGCGCTCGGCCCGGTGCGAGGCCCGCTCGAGCGGGTGGCCGCCACCTGCGAGTGGGAGCTCGGGCGTCACGCGGCCCTGCTCCTCGGCGTGCAGGAGGCGCAGGCGCTGCTCGACGGGCTCGAGCCGTCCGCCCCGGCCCTGGTGCGGGAGGCGGCGCGCCAGCTCCCTCCCGCGCTGCTCGCCGAGGTGCTGCGCCGGCTCGTGGAGGAGGGCGTGCCCATCCGGCCGCTGCGCGCCGTGCTCGAGGCGCTCCTGGAGGCCGGCGGTGCGGCCCGGGGCGCCGGCCACCTCGCCGCCGCCGCGCGCCGCGCGCTCCGGCGCCACATCGGCCACCGCGCCGCCGCCGGCGGCCAGCTCCAGGCGCTGCTCCTCGACCCCGCGGCGGAGCGTGCGGTGCGCGAGTCGCTCCTCGGCGAGCTGCCGGCGCTCGAGCCGGCCCAGGCGGCGCTGCTCCTCGACGGCCTGGCGCGGGCCATCGAGGCGGCGGGAGGCGCCAACGTCCTCCTGGTGAGCAGCGACGTGCGGCGGGCGGTGCGCCTGCTGGTGGCGCCGCGCTACCCCCGCATCCAGGTCCTGGCCTACGACGAGCTGCCCCCGGAGCAGCCGGTCCGGCCGGTGGGGCGGCTGGCGCTGGTCGCGTGAGCAGCCGCGCCTCGGCCCCCGGGGAAGCTCGAGCGCCCCCGCCCGGCCGGTGGGGCGGCTGGCGCTGGTGGCCTGAAGCGCCCGTGAAGACTCTCCCGTCGCCGAAAATGCAAGAAGCGCCCTGACCACGGGCGCTTCCCTTGACGAAGGGCCGGAGCGGCCCGGGTCCGGCGTCTAGGAGCCGGCCGCCACGGGGGGCGCGCCGCCGCCGCCGGAGGTGGGCTCGTCCTCGGGGCGGTTGACCCGATCGCGCAGCTCCTTCCCGGTGCGGAACAGGATGCCGCGCTTGGGCTTCACCGGAATCACCTCTCCGGTCTTGGGGTTACGGCCCTGGTAGCCCTCGTAGTGCTTCACGTGGAAGGCGCCAAGCCCGCGAATTTCGATGTTCTCCCCACGGCAGAGCGCGTCCTTCATCGAGTCGAAGATCGTCTCGATGGTGGACTCGGCCTGCTTCTGGGTGACACCGCGCTTCACCACCAGAATGTTGATGAGGTCCGACTTCAGCATCGGCGCTCCACGTGCGCAGCCCCCCTCTGGAAGCCGCGGAAAGATGAAGGGAGCCTAGCCGAAGGATCCGAAATCAGCAAGGGATCCAACGGCATGGCGGTTGGGGGGTCTCCCCGCCCCGGGAGGCGGTCCCAGGCGGTCAGGTCTGCGCCGCCGCCTGACCATCGTCCGAGGACCGGCTGGGCTCGGTCTCCAGTCGCAGGCGCCGGACCCGCTCCTCGTCACACAGGGCCCTGAACGAGGCGCCGGCGAGCCGCTCCCCGGCGTCGGTCTCCACCTCGGCGAGCGCCCGGTCCACCGACACTGGCTCCGCCTCGGGGCGCGCGGGCGCCCGGCCCCGCACCGCCTGACGGACGTCGAACAGGGTGATCCGCTCGATGGGCCGTGCCGGCGCCAGCCCGCCGCCGGCGAGCGCCTGGAGCAGCCCGGCCGCGCGCATGGCCTCCACCACGTCGGCCACTTCCTCGGGCTGAACCGTGAGCAACCGCGCCAGGTCGCTGGACGCCGGCGAGGCGCCCTCGCCGCCGTCGCCGTCGAAGGCCAGCGCCACCTCGAGCATGATGCGCGCCGCCAGCGCCTCGCGGGTGGTCGGGTGGTCCGTCAGCGGCCCGCCGCGCCAGAGCGCCGGCGCGTTCTGCACCACGAAGGCCACGCGGGCGCCGAAGAGCACGATGGACCAGGAGACGTAGAGCCAGAGCAGGAAGGTGGGGATGACCGCCACCGAGCCGTAGATGAGGTGGTAGCGGAAGACGCGGGTCACCGCGATGGCGTAGCCCCACTTGGCGAGCTCCCACGTCAGGCCCGCCACCAGCCCCGCCCCGAGCGCCGCGCCCAGGGTGACCTTGGTGTTGGGCACCAGCAGGTAGAGCGTGGCGAAGAAGACGCAGGTGAGGAGCACGCCGCCCGCCACCGCCAGGACGCCGAGCCCGGTCCCCGCCAGCCAGCGCCGCGTGATGTGGCCGAGGTAGATGGAGCTCGCCAGCAGCAGCGGCCCGACCGTGAGCCCCACCCAGTAGGTGACGGCCTGGTCGCGCAGCTTGCGGCGCCGCTTCACGCCCCAGATGTCGTTGATGGCCCCGTCCACGTTGGAGAAGAGCGAGACCATCGACCAGATGAGGAGCGCGCCACCCACCAGCCCCGCCGAGGCCGTGTGGGCGTTGCTGACGAACCGCTCCAGGTAGGGCTCCAGCGAGGCGCGTGCGCCGACCGCCAGGTTGTCGAGCAGGAACTCGTGGACCTGGTCGGCGATCCGCTCCACTCCGGTGAAGGCCTGCACCACCGAGAAGGCCACCACCAGCGCCGGGACGAGCGCGAAGAGCGAGAGGTAGGTGAGCGCCATGGCCCGAAGCCGGACGCTCTCGCCGCGCAGGGCGCGCGGGGCGGCCTCGACGGCGGCCCGGGCCAGCCGCCGTACCTCGTCGGACCAGCGGATCGCTGCGGCCTCGGGGCTCGCCGCCATGGTTCGCCTCGCTACGGGGTGCTGCCGCCCGGCCCCTCGCCACCAGCCGGAGGCGTCTCGGGCTTCGCGCCGCCGCGATCGGTCTCCGCGCGCTCTCCCCCCCGCTCGCCGCGGTCCTGACCGGCGCCACCGCTGCCAGCGCCGCGTCCGCCGCGATCGCCACCACCACCGCCGCGTCCGCCGCGCTCGGCACCACCACCACCACCACCACCACCACCGCCGCCGCCGCCTCCTCCTCCTCCACCGCCTCCACCACCGCCGCCGCCGCGCCCGCGGTTCCGCCCTCGGTCGCGATCCCGGCCGCCGCGCTCGCCACCACCGCGGTCACTCCGCTCGGCACCGCGCTCCGGCCGCTCGCCGCCACCGCCGCTGCGCTCCGGCTGCTCCCCCGTGCCACCACCCAGCGGCTCGTCGAGCCGCTGGTGCCTGCCGTAG
>JANNKC010000159.1:0-10458 GCA_031396105.1 Anaeromyxobacter sp. | reverse complement strand
GCCACCGCCACAAGTTGCAGTCGACGTTGCTCACTGTTGTCGATCGATACAGCAGCAACCAGTTCGCGTTGCGCAAGTTCCCGCTGAACAATGGGTGTCCAAAACCACGCATTCACCAGAGCTAGTAGAAATAACGCGGCGACTCCAACACTGCGGCGCAAAAGCCGACGACGACGTGAGCACGATCACCCACGCCGGCAAGAGGCGGTCGAAGGACCTGTACCGGCGCTCGAAGGGGCTGTGGCCCAAGGTCTGCCGCGCGGTCCGCTTCATCAAGGTGCGCCGGCCCGGCACGCCGACCGACGAAAGCAGCGGTGCCGTCGTCACGCCACCCGTCGAGAACCTACGAGACCAGCCAGAAGGAGCGGAGAACGGCGCCGACGTTGGCGCCAGCCGGGGGCGCTGACACGTTCGCAGCTCGCCCGGAACGCCCCGCCCGGTTTGACTTCCGCCGGAGGGGGCCGCTAGGGTCCGCGCCCTCCGCGCTCCCGGACCGGCGGGCCCCCCCCGGCGCACCTTCGACCACCATGGACTGGCGGACACGATTCCCCGGCGTCACCGAGGCCGACTGGCGCGACTGGCGCTGGCAGCTCCGCCACGCCCTGCGCGGCGAGGCCGACCTCTCGCGGCTGGTGGCGCTCACGCCGGAGGAGCGGCGCGGGCTGGCGCTGGGCGGGCTGCGCACCGGCGTCACGCCATACTACGCCGCGCTGATGGCGCCGGACCACCCGGCCTGCCCGGTGCGCCGCCAGGCCATCCCGGTCGAGGCGGAGGGGACCTCCGCGCCGGGCGACCTCACCGACCCCACCGGCGAGGAGGCGCACCGGCCGGCCCGCGCGGTGGTCCACAAGTACCCCGACCGCGTCCTGCTCCTCGTCACCGACGCCTGCCCGGTCTACTGCCGCCACTGCACCCGGCGGCGCATCACCGGGGGCGGGGAGGGGACCTTCGACCGCGCCGCGGTGGAGGCGGGGATCGCCTACGTGCGGGCCCACCCCGAGGTGCGCGACGTCATCGTCTCCGGCGGCGACCCCCTGGTCCTCTCCGACGACCGGCTGCTGCCGGTGCTGGAGGCGCTGCGCGCCATCCCGCACGTCCGGCTGCTCCGGCTGGCCACCCGCGCCCCGGCCGTGCTGCCCATGCGCGTCGACGATCCGCTCTCCTCCGCCCTGCGGCGCCTCGCCCCGCTCTTCGTGGTGACCCACTTCAACCACCCCAAGGAGCTGACGTCGGAGGCCCGCCAGGCCTGCGAGCGGCTGGTGGACCACGGGGTGCCGGTGGAGAACCAGGCGGTGCTGCTGCGCGGCCTCAACTCCTCCGCCCGCGTCCTCGGCGAGCTCTTCGAGACGCTGCTCACCTGGCGGGTGCGCCCCTACTACCTCCACCAGGGCGACCTGGCGGCCGGCACCGGCCACCTGCGGACGCCGCTCGAGGCGGGCGTGGCGCTGCTGAAGCAGCTGCGGGGGCGGATCAGCGGCCTGGCCATCCCGCACCTGGCGGTCGACCTGCCGGACGGCAGCGGCAAGATCACGCTGGCCCCCGACTACACCGGCGGGAGCGGCTTGACGCGCGGCGAGGGCGGCGCCTGGCTCGTCAACCACCGGGGCGAGCGGGTCCTCTACCCGGATGCGCCGTCGGCCGACCTCGACTGCCCGTACGACGCAGTCTGGTACGCGGCGCCGCGCCAGGGCTGAGCCTGGGCCGAGGCGACCGTGCGCGCTCAGCCCTGCGCCGCGGCGGCGCGCCGGCGAACACGCCACCACTCCACCAGGCCCGGCAGGAACGAGAGGACGATCACCACGGCGATCACCTTCTCGATGTGCTCCACCAGGAGCGGGAAGCGAGTGCCGAGGACGTAGCCGAGAAGGGTCATCGACCCGACCCAGGCCGCGCCGCCCACGATGTTGTAGGTGGCGAAGCGCCGGTAGCTCATGCCGGCCACGCCGGCCACCACCGGGACGAAGGTGCGCACCAGCGGCATGAAGCGGGCCAGGATGATGGCCTTGCCGCCGTGGCGCTCGTAGAAGTCGTGGGCCGCCTGGACGTGCGCCGGGTTGAAGAAGCGGGAGCGGGGCCGGTTGAAGAGGTGCGGCCCGGCCCGCCGGCCGATCCAGTAGGAGGTGGCGTCGCCCGCCACCGCCATGGGGATGAGCAGCGCGTTGAGCAGCAGCATGTCGAGGTCGCCCTTGGCGGCGTAGAGCCCCGCCATGACCAGCAGCGAGTCGCCCGGCAGGAAGAAGACCAGCGCCCCCGTCTCCAGGAAGACGATGAGGGCCAGGCCGGGGTAGCCACCCCAGGCGATGAGCTCCCCGGGGTTGCGGATCAGGTCGATGAGCCACTGGAGGGCGGGCACGGCGGCTGTTCTACCCCGCGAGGCCAGGGGGCGCCACCCGGGGACGCCGGCTGGACGCGGCGCCGGACCGTCCCTACCATCGGCCGGTGATCCTCCCGCGCGCCGCCCTCGCCGCCCTGGTGCTCCTCGCCCTCCCGGCCCGCGCCGAGGAGCTGATCCGGGTGGTGGTGGCCGAGGGGCTCGGCACGGTGAGCCTGCGCGGCGACGGCCTCTCGCTCCGAGAGCCGGAGGAGGAGGGGGCGGGCCGCCCGGTGGGCGACGCGGTGGAGGTCTCGCCGGCGCACGGCGGGCTCCGCGTGGGCGGCGACGAGCTGCCGGGCGCGACGGTCCTGTCCGCGGCTGGCCCCATCCGCATGGGCGACCGCACGCTCTCGGCGGTGGTGCAGGTGGAGGCGGGCCCGGCCGGCCTCACGGTCATCGAGGAGCTGCCGCTCGACGACTACGTGGCCGGCGTCCTCTCCGGCGAGCTGCCGCGGAGCTTCCCGCTCGAGGCGCAGAAGGCGCAGGCGGTGGCGGCCCGCAGCTACGCGCTGGTGAAGAAGATCGAGGCCGAGGCCTCCGGGCGCGGCTGGCACCTCGGCGCCAGCGTCCTCTCACAGGTCTACTCGGGCGCCGCGCCCAACCCGGTGGCGCGCGCCGCGGCCGACGCGACCAAGGGGGAGGTGCTGGTCTCGGGCAACGAGCCGGTGGAGGCCTTCTTCCACGCCTCCTGCGGCGGCAGGACCGAGGCCGGCCTCGACGCGCTGGGGCGCGACCTGCCCTATCTCGGGGCCGTGAAGTGCGGCCGCTGCAACGACGCCCCGGGCGCGCGCTGGCGGCTCGTCCTCGGCGCCGCGGAGCTGGCCAGGGCCATCGGGCTCGGCGGCAAGGTGACGGCGCTGCGCGTGGCGGAGCGGTCCGGGTCCGGCCGCGTCGCCCGCGTCGAGCTCACCGCGGGCGGCAAGCCGGCCTCGCTCGCCGGCGCCGACCTCCGGCAGCGGCTCGGCTGGTCCAGGCTCCCCTCGCTGGCCTTCGAGGTTCGCGAGCGGAGGGGGACCTTCACGTTCGAGGGGCGCGGCCAGGGGCACGGCGCCGGGCTCTGCCAGTGGGGCGCGGCCGGGCTGGCGCGCCAGGGGAAGGGCTACCGCGAGATCCTGGAGCACTACTACCCGGGCACTCGCGTGGTGAAGTTGTATTGAGCGCGCGCCCGCCCGGCGGCTGGCGCTGCCGTGCGGCACGTCCGTCCGCCGTGCTACATCCCGCCCGTCATGCAGCTCTCCGACTTCGACTACCGGCTCCCCGAGGAGCTCATCGCGCAGGCGCCGGTCTCGCCGCGCGACGCCTCGCGGCTGCTGGTCCTGCCGCCGGCCGGGGGCCTGGAGCACCGGGCCTTCGCCGACCTGCCGGAGCTCCTGCGAGAGGACGACCTCCTCGTCTTCAACGACACGCGGGTCATCCCGGCCCGCCTCCTGGGCGTGCGCGAGGGGACCGGCGGCAAGGTGGAGATGCTGCTGGTCGACCCGATGGGCGGCGAGCTGCCGCGCCGCTGGCGCGCCATCGGAAAGGCGTCGAAGCCGCTGCGGGCCGGGTCGCGCCTCCGCTTCGGGGACCTCGGCGCGGTGGTCGAGCGGGTGGAAGGGGAGGGGTTCTACGAGCTCCTGCTCGACCGGGAGGGGCCGGAGCTCGAGGCCGCGCTGGCCCGCGCCGGCCGGTTGCCGCTCCCCCCCTACATCCGGCGCGAGCCGACCGCCGAGGACGCCGAGCGCTACCAGACCGTCTTCGCGTGCCGCCCGGGCAGCGCCGCGGCCCCCACCGCGGGCCTCCACTTCACCCCCGGGATCCTCGCTCGCCTCGAAGCACGAGGCGTGGCCCGCGTCGCGGTGACTCTCCACGTGGGACCCGGCACCTTCTTGCCCGTGCGGGGCGACTCCTTGGACGGGCACCGGATGCACCAGGAGCGGTTCGAGGTGAGCGAAGCGGCGGCGCAGGCCGTGGAGGCCTGCCGGGCCCGCGGCGGGCGGGTGGTCGCCGTGGGCACCACCGCCATCCGGACCCTGGAATCGGCCTTCCGCGACGGCCGCCTGCACCCGGGACGTGGAAAGACCTCCCTCTTCATCCGGCCCGGTTACACCTTCGGGGTGGTCGATGTCCTCGTCACAAACTTCCACCTCCCCAGGTCTACGCTGCTGATGCTCGTCTGCGCCCTCGGCGGTCGGGAGCGGGTGCTGGCGGCCTACGCAGAGGCCATCTCGTGCCGCTACCGGTTCTTCAGCTACGGAGACGCGATGATCCTGACGCAGGGATGATCTCGGCCCCATCGCATGGTGTAGGCTTCACGTCGCTGGGAAGGAGCACGGGGGTGCACAGCGTCTCGGTCAACCTCGAATCACCGCAGTTCCTGGCCGGCTGGCGGCCGGAGACCGGGTCGCTCTTCTTGCCCACGCTCTCCGAGTCGCGCGTCGGGGACGAGGTGGCGGTGCGGGTCGGCATCTACGGTCAGGCCATCCGGGCCACGCTCTTCGGCAAGGTCTCGCTGGTCCGGCGCATGGGCCGCCCGGCCTTGCCCCCCGGCGTGGAGCTGTCGCTCGACCGCGGCAGCATCCCGGCCGCCGGCTTCCTCGCCATGGCGGCCCGCGGCGAGCCCTTCAACTTCAAGGAGCGCTCGCCGCGCTTCGGTGTCGACCGCCGCCTGATGGTGTCCCACGGCGAGAGCTCGGTCGAGACCTCCAGCCTCAACGTCTCCGAGGGCGGGTGCGCCGTGCGCTGGGCCGGGCCGCTGCCGCTGGTGGGCGACCTGGTGCAGGTCAGGCTGGGAGAGGGGATGTTCGCCCCCTCGGCCCGCGCGGTGGTCTGCTGGAACCAGCCGGGCGGCGCGGTGGAGCGGAGCGTGGGCCTGAGGGTCATCGCCGAGGGGCGCGCCGGCAGGGCCTGGCGCGCGCTGGTGGGCGACGTGGCACGCTCCGGCGCCCGCGCCGCCTGAATCCTCCCGTCCGGGCCGGCCAGCCCTCTTGACGGCAGGGCGGCCGCGGGGGACACCGCGGGCGTGATCCGCTACGAACTCCTGGCCAGCGACGGCGCCGCCCGGCGCGGCCGGCTCCACTCCGCGCGCGGCACCGTGGAGACCCCGGTCTTCATGCCGGTCGGCACCGCCGCCAGCGTGAAGACCCTGGAGCCGCGCGACCTCGAGGCCATGGGGGCGCGCATCGTCCTCGCCAACACCTACCACCTGTTCCTGCGCCCCGGGCACCAGCTCATCGAGAAGCTGGGCGGCCTTCACCGCTTCATGGCCTGGAGCGGCCTCGCCTTGACCGACTCGGGTGGCTTCCAGGTCTTCAGCCTGGGCGAGCGGGCCGAGAAGACGGCCGCCGGCGGGAGCGTGCCGAAGCCGGGGCCGGGGCTGGTCACCATCGCCGAGGAGGGGGTCACCTTCCGCTCCCACCTCGACGGCTCGAAGCAGTTCCTCTCGCCGGAGCGGGCCACCGACGTGCAGCTGGCCCTGGGCGCCGACGTCATCATGGCCTTCGACGAGTGCCCGCCCTCGCTGGCCGACCGCGCCTACCACGAGCCGTCCCTGGCCCGGACCCAGCGCTGGCTGGTGCGTTGCCGCCACGCCTGGGAGGTGGGCTCGCGCCGCCGGGCCGACGCCGGCCTGACGCCCTCGGCCCTCTTCGGCATCGCCCAGGGCGGCCTCTTCCCGGACCTGCGGGCGCGCGCCATCGACGAGGCGGCGGCCCTCGACCTGCCGGGCTACGCGCTGGGCGGCTACGCGGTGGGCGAGGCGCCGGCCACCATGTGGGAGGGGGTGGCGCGCGACGCGCCCCTCCTGCCCGCCGCGAAGCCGCGCTACCTCATGGGCGTGGGCACGCCGGAGGACCTGCTGGCCGGCATCGCCGCCGGCATCGACCTGTTCGACTGCGTCCTGCCCACCCGCACGGCCCGCAACGGCCTCCTCTTCACGAGCCAGGGGAGGGTCAACATCAAGAACGCCCGCTTCACCGAGGACGAGCGGCCGCTCGACGAGACCTGCGGCTGCCACACCTGCCGCACCCACACGCGAGCCTACCTGCGCCACCTCTTCAGGGCCGACGAGCTCACCGGCCTGAGGCTCAACTCCATCCACAACGTCCACTACTACCTGGCGCTCATGGCCGGCGCGCGCCAGGCCATCGAGGCGGGCCGCTTCGACGCCTACCGGCGGGAGCGGGTGGAGGGCTGGAAGGCCGGGCTCGACGGCTGAGGCAGGCCCACCGGGCCGCCGCGGGGGTGGCGAGATATCCATTGCCCCCGCCTGGAAAATACTGTTAGAAATCGGCGCCTTTTCACGCACCCACCGGAGCAGCCATGCATCCCGTCTTCCACGCCTTCCTCGCGCAGACCGCGGAGCCGGCGCAGGCGCAGAACCCCATCACCGCCTTCCTGCCCTTCGTCCTCATCGCGGTCGTCTTCTACTTCGTCTTCTTCCGCCCCCAGCAGAAGCAGGCCAAGCAGCACCAGGGCTTCCTGGCCGGCCTGGCCAAGGGCACCGAGGTGGTGACCCAGGGCGGCCTGATCGGCACGGTGGTCCTGGTGGAGGACCGCACCGTGACGGTCGACGTGGGCGGCGGCACCAAGGTGCGCGTGCTCAAGGCCAACGTGGTCGGCGCCTGGCAGGAGAAGCCGCCGGCGCCCGCCGTCAAGCCGGAGAAGAAGTAAGATGGAACGGTCCTGGTTCTGGCGCGCCGGCCTGGTCGGCGCCGTGGCCCTCTTCTCGATCTGGCAGCTGGTCCCGAGCTACTACTACTTCAAGCTCCCGCCCGACCAGCGGCTCAGCGAGGCCTACGACCTGTCGGTGCCTGGCTGGGCGCCCAACGCCAGCAAGCACGTCGACCTGGGCCTCGACCTGCAGGGCGGCATCCACCTCGCGCTGGGCGTGGACGTGGACCGCGCGGTCAAGGCCAAGATCGCGCGGCGCGCCGACGAGGTCGCCGAGCACCTCAAGTCGAAGAACCTGCCGTTCACGGCCGCGGCGCCGGACGCCACCGGCCTGCGCATCGCGGTGGCCACCACCGCCAGCGCCGACGTCGAGAAGGAGACGCTCGACTTCTACGGCACCGAGCTCTACGCGCCGGGCGGGTCGCCCACGGGGCAGGTGCTCTTCGGCTTCAAGGACCAGGTGCTGCGCGAGTTCAAGACCAAGGCGGTGGAGCAGGCCGAGAAGACCATCCGCAACCGGGTCGACGGGTGGGGCGTCAAGGAGCCCGACATCAAGCGCAAGGCCAACAACCAGATCCAGATCCAGCTGCCGGGCTTCAAGGATCCGGAGAAGGCCAAGGAGCTGCTGGGCCGCACCGCGCAGCTCGAGTTCAAGATCTGCGACGACGAGAACCCGGTGCTGGACCAGGTGCGGGCCCAGCTGCCCGCCTGCGGCACGAGCCGCGACGGCCTGACCTTCCCGCTCCCGGCCGGCGGCTGCTGGACGGTGGAGTCGGTGGAGCTGCCCAGCGGCGGCACCCGCCAGGCCACCGTGGTGGCCTCCGAGAAGCGCACCGAGCTGGAGGCGGTCATCGCCCAGCGGCTCAAGCCCCTCCTCGAGCAGGGCAAGAACACCATCGGCATCGGGCAGGCCGAGGTGGGCAACGACGTGGTGCGCCAGTCCTACTACCGGACCTACCTCCTGCGCGCCAAGACCGAGCTGACCGGCGACTACATCGCCGACGCCCGCGCCTCGGTGGACAACAGCGGCCCGGGCAGCGGCAAGCCGGTGGTCGAGTTCACCATGTCGCCGGACGGCGCGCGCCTGATGGAGAAGCTCACCACCGACAACCTGCGCCGTCGCATGGCCACCGTGCTGGACGACAAGGTGGAGACCGCGCCCTACATCCAGGGGAAGATCTCCTCGCGGGGCCAGATCACGCTGGGGTCCAGCCGCGACTACAACCAGCTCTTCGAGGAGGCCAACGCCATCGCGCTGGTCCTCAAGGCGGGCGCCCTGCCGGCGCCGGTGACCATCCTCGAGGAGCGCAGCGTGGGCGCCACCCTGGGGCCCGAGCTGGTCAAGAAGGGCACGCTGGCCGCCCTGGTGGGCCTGGCCGCGGTGCTCCTCTTCATGGCGGCCTACTACCGTGTCAGCGGCCTGGTGGCCGACGTGGCGCTGCTGCTGAACGGCCTGCTGGTGCTGGCCATCATGTCGATGATCGGCACCACCCTGACGCTGCCGGGCATCGCCGGCTTCGTCCTCACGCTGGGCATCGCGGTCGACGCCAACGTGCTCATCAACGAGCGCATCCGCGAGGAGATGCGCAACGGCCGGTCGGTCAAGCAGTCGGTGCAGCAGGGCTACGGCAAGGTCTTCTGGACCATCTTCGACTCCCACGTCACCACCCTGGTGGCGGCGGTGGTGCTCATGCAGTACGGCTCCGGCCCGGTGCGCGGCTTCGCCGTGGCGCTCACCATCGGCCTGCTGGCCTCGATGTTCACCTCCATCGTGGTGACCCGCGTCATCATGGATTTCCTGACGCGCGACGAAGCTGCGCGTCTCTCGGTCTAGGCGGCCATGCAATTCAAGACCTTCGACATCCTCCCGCACGGCACCACGTTCGACTTCGTCGGGAAGCGCCACATCGCCGTGGTGCTCTCCGTCATCGTCAACCTGACCGTCATCGTCTGGGCCCTGCCGGCCGTCCACGGCCTCAACTTCGGCGTGGACTTCGCCGGCGGCACCGAGATGGAGATCAAGTTCGCCGAGCCCCTGGACCCGGGCGCCATCCGGAAGAGCGTGGAGGAGCTCGGCTTCAAGGACGCCTCGGTGCAGACCTACGGCGCCGAGTCGGAGCACACCTTCCTCATCCGGGTGGGGCGCATCGCGCTGATGGGCGAGGCGGACGTGAAGCGGGTGGAGGAGGCGGTCAAGGCCAGGCTGCCGGTCTCGTCCACCTCCTTCAACGCCGAGATCGGCGACAAGATCGACTTCCAGTTCTCGGCCCCGGTGGCCGTGGCCGACCTCAAGGCGGCCGTGGAGGGCGCCGGCGTCCGCGTCCGCGAGATCCGCGAGGAGGCCGGCCAGACGGCCGGCACCAGGTCCAACGCGGTCAACACCCAGGGGATCCGCGAGAAGGTGGAGCACGACCACAACCCCCGCATCGCAGCGGCCAGGCCCGAGGTGCGGCGCGTCGAGTACGTCGGCCCGGCGGTGGGCCGGCAGCTCCGCGACCAGGGCTTCACGGCCATCCTCTACGCCATGCTGCTCATCGTGGGCTACGTGGGGCTGCGCTTCGACTTCCGCTTCAGCCCGGGCGTGGTCATCGCCCTGGTCCACGACGCGGTGGTCACCACCGGCTACTTCGCGTTCTCCGGGCGCGAGTTCAACCTGACCTCCATCGCCGTCATCCTCACCGTGGTCGGCTACTCGGTGAACGACACGGTGGTGGTCTACGACCGCATCCGCGAGAACGCCACCCGGTACAAGGGCAAGTCGCTCACCGACCTGGTGAACCTGGCCATCAACGAGACCCTGGGGCGCACCTTCCTCACCTCGTTCGCCACGGCGCTCTCGCTGATCGGCCTGCTCGTCTTCGGGGTGGGCACCATCTTCGACTTCGCCTTCGCCATGCTGCTCGGCATCATCTCCGGCACCTACTCCACCTGGTTCATCGCCGCGCCGATGACCATCTGGCTGGAGGAGCGGGCCGAGAAGCGGAAGCAGAAGGCTCCGGCGGTCGCCTAGGAGCCCGTAGGCGTAGGAGGCTTCCGGCTCCGGCATCCGGCTGCGGCTGCGTCTCCGGCATCCGGCATCCGGCTCCGGCTCCGGCATCCGGCTGCGGAAGCGGCTGCGGAAGCCGCTGGCGCTTGCGGATGCGCCCGCGGCAGCGGCCAGCGATGGCTCAGCGGGTGAGTCGCCAGGTCATGGCCAGGATGCGGTCGCACAGGCCGAGGGCCTGGGCGATGGCGGCGGCATCGACGTGGCCCCAGGCTTCGGCGACCCGGAGGGAGGCGACGACCTCATCGGCGCTGCCGGCGGCGATACGCCAGAGGTGGAGGCGGTCCTTGCCGTTGCGCCGGCGGCCCTCGCTCAGGTTCAAGGGGACAGAGGCGGCAGCGCGGCGGAGCTGCTGGGCCAGGTCGGGGTCGCGGCGGGAGATGGCGGCGAG
>JANNKC010000138.1:0-2480 GCA_031396105.1 Anaeromyxobacter sp. | reverse complement strand
AACACCATGTCGCGCCTCACCATCGCGAAGGGGCAGCGGATCGTGCACCAGGTGAGCAGCGAGAAGGGCGGCGCCGCCTACTTCGTCACCGTGCACGCCTGGCCGTAAGGCCGGCGGGTCGGTGCGCCAGGCGGACCGGCGCGAGCTCCAGCCCCGGCGTCCCATCGTCGTGGCGCCGGTCCAGCCGGCGCTTGCCCGCATGGGCGCCGGCGCTGCGACGGCCCTACGGCCGGACCGCGGCCTGGACCCGCCCCTGCCACTCGGCGTGGAAGCGGTCGAGCGCCTCCTCGAGCGTCAGCGGCTTGTTCCTGAGCAGCGCGGCGGCCCGGGCGACCTTCAGGCCGGCGCGGAGCGGGCGGGGTGCGGGGAGCTTCACGTCGGCGGTCTTCACCGGGATGATCTCGCCGGTGAGGCCGAAGCGGCGGGCCACCGCCTGGGCGAAGGCCACCCGGTCGAGCACGGTGGCGTCGCAGACGTGGAGCACGCCCGAGTAGGCCGTCTCCAGCAGCAGCTCCAGGCACATGGCGGCGCCGCTGGCGGCCAGCGTGGTGGAGACGAACTGGTCGGAGAAGGCCTTGACCGGCTCGCCGCGGGTGAGCTTCTCCACCACCTGGGTCGCGAAGGTGGCCTTGGCGCCGGGGCGGCCGCTGTAGACCACGGCCACGCGGGCCACGGCGCAGCCGGGGGCGAGCAGGAGCGCCGCCTCCTCGCCGCAGCGCTTGGAGCGGGCGTAGGCGCCGCGCGGGTTGGGGCGGTCCTCCTCGGCGTAGGGGCCGGCCTCGCCGTCGAAGACGTAGTCGGTGGAGACGGCCACGAGCCGCGCGCCGAGCGCCCGGCAGGCCCGCGCCACCTCGGCGGTGCCGTCCACGTTGGCGCGCCAGGCCATGAGCGGATCGCGTTCGCAGCCGTCCACGTCGGTGGCCGCGCCGCAGTGGAGGACCGCGTCGGGGCGGAAGGCGGCCAGGGCCGACTCCACCGAGCGCCCGTCGCCGAGGTCCACCTCGGCGTACTGGTACGGGCCGGGTGGGAGCCGGCACGGCCCGCGGCCGAGGGCCAGGACCTCGTGCGCGCCC
Organism: Anaeromyxobacter sp.; assembly: GCA_031396105.1. GTDB lineage: Bacteria > Myxococcota > Myxococcia > Myxococcales > Anaeromyxobacteraceae > JADKCZ01. Next base: position 1,407 of record JANNKC010000138.1, on the reverse strand, counting down.
GGGTACCCACCCCCGGTCGCCCCGAGCGTAGGGCCGCCAGGCCCGGAGTCGAGGGGCGCGCCCGGGTCCATGCTCGGGCCCGGACCACGCATCCCGCAGAGCAGGCGCACCGCCTCGCCGCCGAGGAGCCCGTTGGCGCCGGTGACGGCGACGCGCATCAGCGGGCTCCGTACTGCTGGTCGTAGTACTTGAGGTACTCGCCCGTGAGGATTCGCTCCCACCAGGGGCGCTGGTCCACGTACCACTTCACCGTCTCCCCCAGCGCCTGCTCGAACCCGTGGAGCGGCGCCCAGGCCAGCTTGTCGTAGGCCTTGGTGGCGTCGATGGCGTAGCGCCGGTCGTGGCCCAGCCGGTCCTTCACGTAGGTGATGAGCGACTCCGGCTTGCCCACCAGGCGAAGGACCTGCTTCACGATGTCGATGTTGTGCCGCTCGCTGGCCGCGCCGAAGTTGTAGACCTGCCCGGGCTCGCCCTTCTCCAGCGCCGCCAGCAGCCCGCGGCAGTGGTCCTCCACGTGGATCCAGTCGCGCACGTTCATGCCGTCGCCGTAGACCGGCAGCGGCCGGTCGCGCAGCGCGTTGGCGATCATGAGCGGGATGAGCTTCTCCGGGAACTGGTAGGGCCCGTAGTTGTTGGAGCAGCGGGTCACCACCACCGGCAGCTTGAAGGTGTGGAAGTAGGCCAGCGCCAGGAGATCGCTCGACGCCTTGGAGGCCGAGTAGGGCGACGAGGGGTCGAGCGGCGTGGTCTCGGTGAAGAGGCCGGTGGGCCCGAGCGAGCCGTAGACCTCGTCGGTGGAGACGTGGAGGAAGCGCTTCACGGAGAGCTGGCGCGCCGCCTCCAGCAGCACCTGCGTGCCGCGCACGTTGGTGTCGATGAAGACCGCCGGCGTGAGGATGGAGCGGTCCACGTGGCTCTCGGCCGCCAGGTGCATGACCGCGTCCACGCGCTCGGTGCGGATGAGGTCGGCAACGAGCTCGCCGTTGCAGATGTCGCCGCGCACGAAGCGGAAGCGCGGGTTCTTCTCCAGCCCGGCCAGGTTCTCGGCGTTGCCGGCGTAGGTGAGCTTGTCGAGCACCACCAGGCGCCAGCCCGGCCGCTCGGCCAGCAGGAGCCGGACCAGGTTGGAGCCGATGAAGCCCGCGCCGCCGGTGAGGAGGACGTTCATGGGTGCTTCTCCTGGGCCGCCCCTCGACTTCGGCTCGCGTGCGCTCGCCTACGCTCGGGGCGACCGGGTGGTGTGCGGTTCCTGCTCGAGGCCTTGGTTCGGGTCACGGAATCCGGTCGTGCCGAGCGTAGCGCATGCGGAGCAGGCGCGGAGTCGAGGCACGGCCCGAGGTCAGGTCTCGAACGCCGGCGCGTCGCCGAAGCGGAGGCCGGCCGCGTCCTTGGCGGAGACGGCGGGCG
>JANNKC010000011.1:0-3074 GCA_031396105.1 Anaeromyxobacter sp. | reverse complement strand
GGACGTGACCCGGCTCGAACTCGACGAGGACGTCCACGTCGCTCTGCGGCGAGAAGTCGTCGCGCAGCACCGAGCCGAAGAGGGCCAGCCGCCGGACGTGGTGGCGCCGGCAGAACGTGGCGACCGCCTCCCGGTCGAGCTGGAGCTTCGAGGCCATGGCGCCATTGAAGCCCAGGCCGGACTCCGAGCCGACCTGGCCCCCGTGCCACCCCGACATCCGGCCCGCTGGTCGGGTCTTCTGGATCCTGCTGCGCCACCGCTGGAGCGGAGTGCTGCCGGAACTCCGCTCGGCCGTCCGTCCCGGAGGTCGAGGCCGGCATGGGCGCTGTCGCTGGTTCGAACGGGGGTACGAGCCTGGCCAGGCCCTGCCGCCCCCTCGGCGCGCTTGGACCTTGAGGTAGTGGACGGGGCCATGCCATGGTCCGGGCGCCAACGGGAAGCCAGCGTCCACGCACGCGGAAGCCCTCGCGAACGGAGCGCGGCGGACATGAGACTCGGGAAGCGGATCCAGCTGGCCCTCGAGGCCTGGGGGCTCCTGCACGTCGGCCCCGCTTGCGGCACCTGCGGCATGCGCCTGCCCCGCCGGCGGGCCCCAGGGCTCCCCGCCGAGCTGGTCGCCCAGTGGGAGCTCACCCCGGCCTGGGCCCGCTGGTTCGGGGAGCGCGAGGGGAGCCGCTGCTCCTGGTGCCGCTCCAGCCTGCGGAGCGGCCAGCTCGCCGCTGCCATCGTGCGGGAGGTGAACCGCCAGGCGGGGACCTCCGCGCCCCACCTGCGCGCGCTCTTCTCCGACCGGCGCACCCACCGCCTGGCCATCGCCGAGATCAACTCCGCCGGCCAGCTCCACCGCCACCTGGCCCGATGCCCGGGGCTGCGCTACTCGGAGTACGGCGGGCGGGTACCGGGCGTGCCGTCCGAGGATCTCCACGCCCTCTCCTACCCGGACGCCTCGTTCGACCTGGGCGTCACCTCCGACACGCTGGAGCACGTCCCTGACCTGGACGCGGCGCTGCGCCAGATCTTCCGGGTGCTGCGCCCGGGCGGCGCCCACGTCTTCTCGGCGCCGGTGGTGTGGGACCGCCAGAGCCGCCGCCGCGCCGAGCTGCGCCACGGCGCGCTCGTGCACCTGCTGCCCGCCAGCCACCACGGCGACGGCGCCTCCGACATGCTGGTGTTCCACGAGCTCGGCGCCGACTTCGCTGAGCGCTGCCGGGCCGCCGGCTTCGAGCTGGACCTGCTTCGCGACGAGGTCAACCCGGCCCTGGTGACCTTCACGGCCCGGCGCCCGGAGGCGTGAGCAGGCCCGAGTCACCGAATCCCTGCCATCGGACTCGATCGGCGGGTTGAATGACTACCCCCATCTCGGAATCCATGGAGAAGCCACGGTGACCACGAGCCTGCGCGAAAAAGCCCGCAGTTTCATCGAAGGCGCGCGGTTCGAGAAATCCATCACGGCGCTGATCGTCGTGAACGCCATCACGCTCGGCTTCGAAACCTCACCGTCGGTCATGGCACGACTCGGCGACGCGCTCCACGTGTTCGACCGTCTGGTGCTGGCCGTGTTCGTCGTCGAGCTGCTGTTGCGCTTCCTCGTCTACCGTGGCCGCTTCTTCGCGGACCCCTGGCGCGTGTTCGACTTCGTGGTCGTCGGGATCGCGGTCGTGCCGGTGGGCAGCGCGTTCGCCGTCCTGCGCTCCCTGCGCGTGCTGCGCGTGCTCCGGCTGGTGTCGCTGGTGCCGTCGATGCGCCGGGTGGTGGGCGCCCTGCTCAAAGCGCTGCCGGGCATGGCATCGATCGTCGGCCTCATGGGACTCGTGCTCTACGTCTCGGCGGTGATGGCCACCAAGCTGTTCGGTCCGATCGCGCCGGAGCTGTTCGGCAACCTCGGCGCGTCCCTGTTCACGCTGTTTCAGGTCATGACCGTCGAGGGCTGGCCCGACATCGCGCGCGGCGTCATGGCGCAGTCGCCTCAGTCCTGGATCTTCTTCGTGGTCTACCTTCTCGTCGCGACGTTCATGGTGCTGAACCTGTTCATCGCGGTCGTCGTCAACGCGATGCAGTCTCAGGTCACGGAGGACCTCAAGCACGAGGGAGAAACGCACACGCGGCTGGTCCTCGACGAAGTCCGCGCGTTGCGGCGAGAGATCGAGGCGCTGCGGGGGCCGTCGCGAACGTAACCTCTGGCGAATCCGGTGCTGGAGCGGGGATTGCTTCACCGGCAAACCATGTGCGTGATCCGCCGAGGGATTCATGCGACGACGGCCATGGAGTGATGACGGTGAGTGCGCAGCTCGACGGCGACGAGTAGGCCGTGGCGCGCGGCGTTGGGATCCACCGCCTCCGGGATGCGGCGTGGCCAGGCCCGTCGCCTTCGCCCACAGGCGGGATCACCCGGCCGCCGCACCCTGAGGCGCTGGCGCTCCTCCCCCGTGCCGCGGGGAGGAGCGCCCGGATGCCTTCCGCTCGGCTAGAGCGACTTCAGGTACTCGACCAGGTCGGCCTGCTCCGCGGGAGAGAGGACGACGCCGACCCCCTCCAGGACCGCGGCCACCCGGGCCACCGCCGCCGGCAGCGTGGCGGCGGAGTCGTCGTGGAAGTACGGCGCCGAGTGCGACACGCCGCGGAGCGACGGGATGTGGATGCCGCCGGCCAGGTCTCCGGCCGGCGCCACCTCGGTGATGGTGGTGAAGAGCCCCGGGCCGGTCAGGTCCGGCGTGGCGTGGCAGCCGGCGCAGCCGCCCTTGCCGTGGAAGAGCCGGAACCCGCGCTCCGCGGCGACGGCGTCGTGGGCGCTCGGCGCCGGGCTCGGCACCGACCGCATCCAGGCCTGCAGGTCGAGCAGCTTCTGGCGGGCGACGTCGTTGCCCGGCGCGGCGGCCTCGGCGTCGGCCAGCGCGGTGAGGAGCGCGGCCGGCGGCGTCACGGCCAGCGCCGGGGCGATGCTGCCCGTGTCGGTGCCGAAGGCGCCGTTGGCGTGCATGACCAGGTCGTAGACGGCCTCGGCCTGGGAGGCGAGCGCGTCGGTGCCCTCGAAGAGCCCGTCCCAGCCGAAGCCGTAGCCCTGCGCCTCCAGATCC
>JANNKC010000010.1:0-1770 GCA_031396105.1 Anaeromyxobacter sp. | reverse complement strand
GGACGTGACCCGGCTCGAACTCGACGAGGACGTCCACGTCGCTCTGCGGCGAGAAGTCGTCGCGCAGCACCGAGCCGAAGAGGGCCAGCCGCCGGACGTGGTGGCGCCGGCAGAACGTGGCGACCGCCTCCCGGTCGAGCTTGAGCTTCGAGGCCATGGCGCCATTGTAGCCCAGGCCGGACTCCGAGCCGACCTGGCCCCGGCCGGCAGGGCTATGCTCGATATGAACCTGTCCTTCGCCAGAACCCCGTCCCAGCTGAAACCATTGACGATTCGGCCCAAGGCCCGGACCCTCGGCGGCCAGGTCGAGGCGGTGCTTCACCAGCAGCCGCACGAGGGCCGCCTCGCCGGGTGAGCAGCCGTGTCGGATGCGACCGATGTCCAGGAGGCGGTCGCGGCGGCACCGCGACTTCCTTCCGGTCCGCTTCGACCGGCCGATGGATGTCCTGGTGTTCCCGGGCCGAGCATCGTTCCACCGCTAGCTGCGGGAGGTGCTCGGCGCGGACCCGGCCTACGCGAACGACTGATAGCCCTGGGCCTCAAGACCTATACGGGCGATCGCGATTCGGAAGCACCGGTCGTCTAGTGCCTTGATGAACCCGCGGTGCCTGACGAGCCCGGCCTCGCTGTACCAGAGCCTGTTGCTCCCACGGCGGGAGCAGGCTATCATCTGTCCGTGAGGATCATCGCCCGGCGCACCTTGCGGGAGTTCTGGGACGAGCGGAGCCACCGGGACGCGGAGCAGCCGCTCCGGGCCTGGTTCGCTGAGGTGCGCCAGGCGGCCTGGCGGACGCCGGCTGACATCAAGGCGGCGCACCGCAACGCGAGCTTCGTCGGGTCCGATCGGGTGGTGTTCAACATCGGCGGGAACAAGTACCGGCTTGTCGTGGCGGTGAAGTATTCGGCGCAGTTGGTCTTCATCAGGTTCGTCGGCACGCACGCGGACTACGACGACATCGACGCCGGGGAGGTCTAGGTCATGGACGTGAAGCCTATCCACAGCGAGAGGCAGCACCGTGCGGCCCTGAAGGAGATCGAGCGGCTTTGGGCCGCCAAGGCCGGCACGCCCGGCCACGACCGGCTCGAGGTCCTCGCCACCCTGGTGGAGGACTGGGAGGAGAAGCACCACCCGATCTACCCGCCGGACCCGGTGGCGGCCATCCGCTTTCGGATGGAGCAGCTCGACCTCGACCGGAAGGCGCTGGAGTCGAGCATCGGCTCGCGGGCGCGGGTCTCGGAGGTGCTCTCCGGCCGGCGCCGCCTCACGCTCGACATGATCCGGCGGCTCCACCGGCAGCTCGGGATCCCGGCAGAGGTCCTGCTGGCGTCCTGAGCGGGCGAGCACCGGGTGACCCCCGGGCTGGTCCACGTGGATCGGCGAGGGGGCGGCGCTGAGATCGCCGCGCTGGTCCGCGCGGACCAGCGCGCGGTTTCCCACGGTCAGGCCCGGGCTGGGGTGTCCTCTGGGGTGTCCTGCGTCGCTGGTCACCATGTGGCGCAAGTCGCTGCGGCTCGCCATCCGGGCGGGCGCCTGGCGCGGCCGGGTCGAAGAGGTCATCCCGGTGGCCTTCTCGCCGGGCTACGAGCCGCGGAAGCGGGCGCTCCCGGCCGGCGAGCTGGCCGAGCTCCTGGGCGAGCTGCTCCCGGACCGGGCCGCGCGTGTGGCCTTCATCTTCTCGACCTCGGCCTGCTGGCGCGAGACCGAGCTGGCCCGACACGAGGACGTGGGCGAGGGGCTGGCGACGGTCCTCCTGCGCGGCACCAAGCGGA